>NZ_POZU01000041.1:0-21013 GCF_002914005.1 Campylobacter concisus
TTAAAGGATATGGTATTTATGCATACAGCAGAAGCCCACAACTTCTTGCAAAAGAGATAGCTTTACCAGAAAATAGCTGCAAATTGCTTCATTTAACTAGTGGTTATAGCGATTATAGTATTTAAAAATTTTGCTAACAATACTAAAAAATTGTTAGCAAAATTCTTCACAAAGATATTTTTAAAGCCCCTATTTTAAGCTTATTTAAGGCAATTTTATATAATATATCATACAAATTTCGTTAGTCTTTTAAAGGAAAATTTAATGTTGTCTTGGATGCAGAAACATAAAAAATACCTAGTTGTTACCATTTGGGTAAGTACAATAGCCTTTGTTGGAGCAGGCTTTGTAGGCTGGGGAGCATATGATTTAAACAGCAATCGAGCCACTTCAGTAGCAAAAGTAGGACACAGAAATATAAGTATTCAAGAACTGCAACAAAAATACGATAGTTTGTATCAATACTACAATAATCTTTTTGATGGTAAATTAACGCAAGAAAAGGCTAACGAGTTAGGATTACAAAATGCTGCACTTCAAGCTACAATTCAAGAGAATTTACTATTAAATTTTGCAGACGATATAGGTCTTAGTGTTAGCAAAGATGATATTTTAAAATATATAATCGTTGATCCAACATTTCAAAAAGATGGTACCTTTGATAAAAATTTATACCACGATATTTTGAGAAGGGCCAGAATAAATCCAACCGATTTTGAAGAAAATTTAAAACTAACAATACTACTTGATAAACTTAGAACTATTTTAAATTTACCAGCCAGCAAAGAAGACATTGCAATGATGGAAGCAAGCTTTTTTATGCAAGACAAATTAGCAATACAGATAATAAATGCCAATCAAAGCGATATAAAAATAGATGAAAAAGAGCTAAAGGATCTCTGGGAAACAAATAAAAACAACTATATGACAAAGACTATATACGGTCTTGAAACATACTTTATAGAGTCAAACAAAAATGATGTAAATCAAACTACTTTGAGTGACTACTACAACGAAAACAAGGAGAGATATAAAGGCTCTGATGATAAAATCAAATCATTTGACGAAGTAAAGACTGAAGTTATTAAAGACTACAATATCGAGAAAAGCAAGACTGATGCTTTAAAAAAATATACCTCTATAAAAAAAGCTGAGCTTGCAACAAATGAATTTATTAGTATAAATGAAGATAATGCAACATTCTCGCTTGATGAAATAAAAGGTGCAAAAGTTGGTGAGGTTATAAAACCATTTACATATAAAGATGGATATTTAATAGTTAGAGTAAAAAGCATAACTCCTCCACAGCCTATGAGTTTTGAACAAGCAAGAGTAATGGTACTTGAAATTTACAAAGATAAAAAGAAAAAAGAAAACTTAACAACCATAGCGAAAGAGTCTTTACAAAATTTCAAAGGAACTGATATAGGCTTTATTAGTAGAGATATAAATAGCTATATCTCAGGACTAAATGAAAGCGAAACTAGAGCTTTTGTTTCTCAACTTTTTGAAACTAACAACAAAAAAGATTATGTTATATTAGAAGATAAGGCCGTTATATACGATATTTTGGAACAAAGGTTGCTTGTAGATAATATAGATAATAACTATAAGCAAATAACACAGCAAAACGTTACAATGCTTAAAAATAATGAGTTAATAAAAGATTTAACAAACAAACTTAAAAAATACTATGAAATTAAAGAATATATCAAAAGGTAATTTATCTTGAGTACAAAAATTTTAGGTATAGATATCGGCTCTTTCCAGATTTGTGCAGTAATAGCACAACATGATGAAAATGGTATTAAGATAATTGGAATTGGAACTGAAAAAACGCAGGGAATAAGAAAAGGTGTTATAACTAATATAGAGCAAGCTGCAAAGTCAATAAAAAATGCATTAATAGAAGCACAAAGAGTTGCAGGAACACGCTATGAAAAAGTTATAGTTTCTATTTCTGGTGCGTATACAAAAAGCGTTGACAGTAGTGGTGTAGTGAATATACCAAATCATGAAATAGGTATAAAAGAGATCGAGCGTGCTATGCAAATGGCCGATCATACTGCTGATATACCTCATGAGTATGAAAAACTACATGTTCTTCCTTATAATTTTAAAGTAGATGGACAAGAACATATTGAAGATCCAATAGGTATGAACGGTAGTAGGCTAGAAGTTCAAACACATATTGTTACAGTACAAAAGTCATCTATTAGCAACCTAAGAAAAGCCGTAAATTTAGCAGGTGTTCAACTAGATAATATAGTACTTTCAGGATATGCTTCTGCGATAGCAACATTAACAAAAGATGAGAAAGAACTTGGTGCCGCACTTGTTGATATGGGTGGTGCGACTTGTAATCTTGTGGTACATTCTGGAAATTCTATAAGATACAATGAATTTTTACCTGTTGGCTCAGCAAACATTACAAATGATCTTTCTATGGCTCTGCATACACCTCTTCCAAAGGCAGAAGAGATAAAATTAGGTTATGGCGCTTTAATAAATAAGTCAGTTGATCTAATAGAGCTCCCGATCCTTGGAGATGAAACAAAAAGCCACGAAGTTTCACTAGACATAATATCAAATGTTATATATGCCAGAGCAGAAGAAACCCTTATGGTACTTGCTAAGATGCTAGAAGATAGCGGCTATAAAGATAGCATTGGTGCTGGAATAATACTTACTGGCGGTATGACTAAGTTAGAAGGCATTAGAGATCTTGCATCCGCAATATTTGACAAAATGCCAGTTCGTATAGCAAAACCAAAAGAAATGGATGGATTATTTGAAATTTTAAGAGATCCAGCAAATTCTTGTGCTATAGGGCTTTGTTTGTATGGTGCTGGCAACTTTAGCCCATACGAGATTGATTCTGAGAAAAAAATGAGATACCAAGGGGAAATAGCCTCAAAACCGAAAGCAAATTTTAGAAATGTTTTTGCAGAAGAGGAAAATGTACAAAATTTTGGACAAGAGACGCAGGATCCAAATGAAAAAGAGGATAGTTTTTCTGATAAAGATTTTGAATTAGAGGTAGCAAATAAATCAAAAAGCAAAGAAGAACTTGCCAATATTGCAGATATTAGCAAACAAGAAAAAAAGCCAAATGCTTTTGCAAAATTTTGGTATAGTATTACACAATTATTTTAAGGAGAATTTCAAAAATGAGTAGCTTCACAGTAGAAGAAAATAAAAGCATCTATGGTGCAAAGATAAAGGTCGTAGGTGTAGGTGGAGGTGGTGGCAATATGGTCAACCACATAATAAGAGTTAATCCGAATTTAAATATAGATCTTATTGTTGCTAATACAGATGCTAAGGCTCTTGAAAATTCTCTTGCACATACAAAAATTCAACTAGGCGAGAAAACAACAAAAGGTCTAGGTGCAGGTATGAGACCTGAAATAGGAAAAGCTGCTGCTGAAGAGAGCTACGATGAAGTAAAAAGTGCACTTGAGACATCAGATATAGTTTTCATTGGTACAGGACTTGGTGGTGGAACTGGTACAGGCGCAGCTCCAGTAGTTGCTCAAGCTGCAAAAGACATTGGTGCGCTAACAGTTGCAGTTGTTACTATGCCTTTTATGTTTGAAGGAAAAAAACGTAGAAAACTGGCTGATTGTGGCCTTGAAGAGCTCAGGAAAGAAAGCGATTCTATTGTTATCATTCCAAACGATAAACTCCTAACATTAATTGATAAAAATGCTGGTATAAAAGAAAGCTTTGAAATGGTTGATGAAGTGCTTGCAAGAGCCGTCAATGGTATGAGCACAATCGTGCTTGATTCAGGAAAAAGCGACATAAATCTAGACTTTGCTGATGTTAGAACGATTATGAGCCATAGAGGACTAGCTTTAATGGGTGTTGGCGAAGCAAGTGGCGAAGATGCAGCACAAGAAGCTATAAAAAATGCTATACAATCACCACTTCTTGATAATATGACAATAAATGGTGCATTTGGTATTTTAGTTCATTTTAGAATAAGCCCTAGTTGCCCACTAGCTGATATCAATAATGCGATGAGTATTATTCATGAGGCAGCAGATGAAGATGCTGAAATTATATTTGGTACAACAACTGATGATAAAATAGAAGACAATAAAGTTGAAGTTACAATAATAGCAACAGGTTTTCAAAGCTCACAAAAAGAAACTGAAAAAAAAGATGAAGTACAAACTTCTACTGCAAGCGATATCATAAAAAAAGAGCGTATATTAAGACTTAAAAAAGTTAGTGGTGGATATGACGAAGACTATATGTCACAACTTGATGTACCATCATTTATGCGCCATCAAATGGACTAATAAAAAAACAAACTCCTTAAAATTTCTAGAGAGCTTTTGCTCTCTAGCTTATTAGAAATTTACAAACCTTTAAATCCAAAAACTTAAAATTTAAACTCCAAGTTGGGCTTTTACAAAATCGCTTGCCATTTGTATATTCCACTCAGGCTCCCAGACAAGATCGATCTCACACTCTTTGACACCTTCTATATCAAGCACAGCAGTTTCTACCCAGCCAAGTATCATTTCGTGCAGTGGGCAAGATTTAGTTGAAAGCGTCATAGTAACTTTTGCTTTGCCATTTTCATCGCAGCTCGCATCGTATATAAGTCCAAGCGAAACGATATCAAAGCCAACTTCTGGATCAACGATATTTGACAGTGCGTTATAAATTTTTTCTTTCATTTTTTATCCTTTAAAACCAGTAAATCTAAAAATATTTATTATATTTATTGATAGTAAAACTACACTAAGAGCTATAAATATCATACCAGCTTGCACTAAAATTTCTAGTTCAAAGCAAGTTGAGAAAAGATAGCAAAGAAGCGAGATAGCATTAAAAGCTATACCAAAATAAGCTATCTTTTTTAGTATCATGGCATCAAGAAGTGGCACTTTTACCTTTCCAACAAAAGGTGCTACGTAGTGATACCATATGAGAAATGGTGCGATCTTGTAAAGATGAGCTACGATAAAAGCAAACAAAAAGCCATATATTAAAAAATATGCAGCTAAATTTAATTTATCCAAAGCTATAAAAACAGCAGCACCAAGTAAAGCCAGCAGTGAAAGTACGATATTTACATTCCAGTAATCATACGCCTTTCTAACGCGTTTTTTTAAAATATAAAGTGCTTGAGCTATAAAAAGTAAAGCTGCCACACATATTGACAAAACAGACAAATTTTCATTAAAAGCTAGTAAGATACCACCCAAAATATAGCATGCTAGTGAGGCCTTGCTAAGTGTAAATTTTAGATCGTGAGCCAATGCAAACATAGGCAAGAGTACGCTAGCAGCTCCAAGTATCACAAGAAATACAAATCCCAGCACAAAATAGACGTGAAATTTTAGCGTCATCTCAAAATCAAGCATCAGCGTGCCACTAAGCATCATAAGCAAGCAAAAACCAAGCGTTATTCCAATTACCAAAAAGATAGCTGAAACAAAAAGCGTAAAGGCCGCAAAGCTCTTTTTTTCATTATCCATAAAGCTTAATGCGTAAGTCGTAGCAAAAAAGGCAAGTGAGCAAAAAAGCAAAACTCCACTAATTTGTAAAATTTTAGCCTCAGCAAATAGCATCCCGTAACACATACCCAGCAACGATAGACAAAAAATAGCCAAATTTAAAATAGCACCTTTTGCTGTAAAAAATGGCTTTTCTAAGATGACTGAAGTTAGCTGATAGAGTGCTCCGATGATAATGCTCATAACAAAGCCAACAAAAAATATATGCAAAAAACCAGCTGTATTTAGTGAGCTGATAGCATCAAAATCTGCATAAAAGAATGCCGGCACACTTAATGCTAAAAAGAAAATCCCAGCAATAAAATATCCACCGACTAGCTTAAATGGTGGTGCATAAGTATTTAAAAGCATCTTAGTGGCAAAGACTCGTATCTACGTCTTCTATGTTTGCACCGTCTTTTAGGCTAAAAATCATCTTTACAGCCCCACCATCTATATCTTCACGCTCTATGTCAAAGCTCTTATCTATCTTTGGTATAAGACCAGCTGGAAATTTATGATTTAGCATCATAATTTTTGTGTCTTTATCAGCAAATTTAATAGCGATTAATGCATTGACCATTGGCTCTGGCGGCACGCAAGGACGTGAATCAAAGCCAACAAAATTTACACCATTTTCATTAAATTTATAAAATGGCACAGTTGCACCATCGACATTAAACTGCTCTGCGTTTTTGAAAAAATCGCTCATTTTTTCTCCTTTTAATTTTGGAGAATTATACTCTGATTAAACTTTTTAAACTATTGATTTGCTTCAACAAAAGCTATTTTACATAAGGTATAAATTCCTCGTATCCAAGCCTAGCCATATCTTCAAGCGGTACAAATTTAAGGCTCGCGCCATTTATGCAATATCTTAGCCCACCCTTATCGCTTGGGCCATCGTCAAAAACATGCCCAAGGTGCGCATCGCTATTTTGCGACTTAACTTCGACCCTTTTCATCATAAACGAGTTGTCCTCCTTATATGAAAGAGCTGTTGTCGTGATAGGCTTTGTAAAGCTTGGCCAGCCACATCCTGCATCAAATTTATCTGCACTTGAGAAAAGTGGCTTTCCACTCGTTATATCTACATAAATGCCTTTTTGATCAAATTTATCATACTCGCTGCTAAACGGCCTCTCTGTTGCAGCTTCTTGCGTCACGGCATACTGCTCGCTGCTTAAATTTTTCTTTAGCTCATCTTTACTAAGCGGCTTAAATTTCGCTTCATCGTAAAGCGGTTTATCAGCTAAACCTAGGTCAATGTGACAATATCCAAAAGGATTTTTATCAAGATAGTCTTGATGATACTCCTCACCTAAGACGAAATTTTTAAGTGGCGCCACCTCAACCACGATCTTATCTTTAAATTTCTTTTGCTCTATTTTTATAAAGCTCTCTATCGTTGGTAGATCACTTTCACTAACATAGTAAATTCCGCTTCTATACTGCCTACCGACGTCATTGCCTTGTTTATTTAGAGAGGTCGGATCGATTACTCTAAAAAAATGAGCCAAAATTTCAGCCAAAGCGACTCTATTTTCGTCGTATTTTACATAAAGTGTCTCAGCATGATCACTCTCATGAAGCTCGCGGTAGCTAGTATTTTCGCTCTTGCCATTCGCGTAGCCTACCTTTGTATCCACTACGCCAAATATCTTTTTAAAATATCCCTGCATACCCCAAAAGCAACCACCTGCTAGATAAATTTCTTTTAAATTTTGCCCTGCCATCGTCTGCTCCTTTATAAGCTCATCTTTTGCCATCAAATTTAGACCAAAAAACACTGCTGCCATTAAGATAAATTTTAAGATCTTTTTCATTCTATCTCCTTTTATTTTTGAAAGATTATACGAAAATTAAAGTTATAAAGTGTGAAGAAAGGGGCAAGCGCCCCTAAATTTTAGTGTAAAAAGTGTCTAACGCCAGTGAAGTATAGTGACATGCCATGCTCATTGGCAGCCTCTATCACCTCATCATCTCTGATGCTGCCGCCTGGCTCGATGACGCATTTTACGCCCACTTTGTTGGCGATGTCGATGCTATCTCTAAATGGAAAGAACGCCTCACTAGCAAGCACGCAGCCACTTAGATCGATCTTTAGCTCTTTTGCCTTTGCCACGGCCGCACGAGCAGCATCAACACGGCTTGTCATACCCATGCCAATAGCTACCATTGCGCCATCTTTTACATAAACTACGCAGTTGCTCTTCGTTAGCGCAGCCACTTTCCAAGCGATCTGAGCGTCTTTTAGCTCGCTACCAGTTGCAAATTTCTTACTCATTTGCTTCATATTTTCAAGCTCTTCGTCCTTTACATAGTCTCTTTCTTGAAATACAAATCCACCATCAACGTGTTTAAAGTCAAATTTATCATTTGAGCGAACTAAAAATTTATTATCTTGAGTGAAAATTTTGATACGTTTTTTGCTCTCAAATACTTTAAGCGCAGCATCATCAACATTTGCAGCGATTATTACCTCAACATAAATTTCATTTATCTTTTTTGCTAGCTTCTCATCAAGTGTGCCATTTATCGCAACCACACCGCCGTATGCTGAGATCGGATCGCACTTAAGCGCAGCCTCGTAGCTCTCAAGCAATGTATCTTTTACCGCAAAACCGCAAGGGTTAGCGTGCTTGATGATAGCCACAGCTGGTGCGTCATCAAAGCTAGTTGCAAGCATCAATGCACCATTTATATCGGTCATATTATTGAAACTTGCCTCGCCTTTTAGAGCTCTAAAGTTGTTTGTAAAGAAATAATCAAACTCATAAAGCGCCCCTTTTTGGTGTGGATTTTCTCCGTATCTCGTGTCAAAAACCTTGCTTCCCACGATAAATCTAGCATCACCAAAACCGCCATTAAATCTATCATTCATATAGTTTGCGATCATGCTATCATAAGCCGCTGTATGCTCGAACGCCTTTATCATCAGCGATCTTCTAAACTCAAAATCATCGCTTTTCTCTTTTAGACGATTTAAAATTTCATCATAATCAAGCACGCTAGTAACGATAAGCACGTCTTTAAAATTTTTAGCCGCACTTCTTACCATAGCTGGGCCGCCGATGTCGATATTTTCGATGATCTCAGCAAAGTCATCAGTCCTGATGGTAGTCTCTTTAAATGGATATAAATTTACGCAAACTAGGTCTATGCCCTCGATGCCATGCTCTTTTGCCTGAGCCACATGTGTAGCGTCGTCGCGCTTATGTAAAATACCGCCATGTATCTTTGGATGAAGCGTCTTTACCCTGCCCTCAAACATCTCAGGTGAAGCTGTAAATTCACTAACTTCAGTAGCTTTGACACCCTCGCTCTTTAAAAGTTTATAGGTGCCACCAGTTGAAAGTATCTGCCAACCAAGCTCTTCTAGCCCCTTTGCAAACTCTACAATGCCCTCTTTATCGCTAACGCTAAGCAATGCTCTCATTTTTTCTCCTTTATTAAATTTTTTATCTTTTTGTTAAACATATACCTTTTACTAGCAGAAGCTGCCCCATTTTTATATCCTTTGCGATATTCTTTATCGATAAGGCTTCTAGCGCAACCATAACATTTGCAGCTGCATCTATATAATAGTCTTTTCTCTCTACAAAGTTTTCACGCTTTTGACCAACAATATCAACGCTAAAGGCATAGCTTGAAATTTGATTGCCATCAAAATATCTCGCATCTAATACGCTTAAATTTATAGGCTCCTCTTTCTCAAGCGCCTCGCATATCGGCTTTTTCGAGCTAAATTTCATCACCTTTATACCGCGATCATACGAAAAGATATACTCACTAATTTCATTTAATTTTTTTGCTTGAACTGACATAATGTCGCTCTTGTTGCCATCTTTATCGACAAATATTATGCTCACATTGCTATCTTTAACATCGTAGTTGCTGATGACTAACCTTTGATCTCGATAAAGCTCACTTTGCGTAAGCTTAAATTTTATCTCTTTTCCATCGACATTTACCACTTTAAAATCATTACAAAATCCAGCCACCGCTAGCAGCAAAATAATAAATTTCTTCATCTAAACTCCAAATTTCTCTTTTAATCGCCCATAAGCCTCGTTTATCTCCTGAAGCTTTTTAGTTGAGCGCTCGATCACCTCTTTACTCTCGCCCCTACCCATTAAGATATCAGGATGATACTGTCTAACAAGCTCCTTATAACGAAGCTTTACCTCATCAAAATTTGCACTCTTGCTAAGTCCTAAAACCTCAAATGGATCATTTTTTTCTATACCGGTATTAGAATTTGTTTTAAATCTTGAACTATAAAAATTATCAAATTTTAAGATAATCTCATCAAGTGTATCTTTGTCAATGCCAAATCCATAAGCGATATTTCTAATGACAGCTTGCTCACTTGCATTAAACTCACTATCAATATAAGCTAAATTTAGAAAAAATGTGAGTCTGGCTACACATATATCATAGTTTAAATTAAACGTGCGCTTATAGTTTCTAGCGGTTTCATAGGCGTTATCTACATTTTCTTTTTGACTATTATAGACCTCTTTTAGATACTCGCGCACGCCGCTAACACCGCTAACTTTCTGGCTTAGATCATCAAGCACTTGAGTGATCAGCCTAGCCTCTAGCTCGCTAACTCTGCCGTCACTCTTAGCCACTTTTGCCAAAAGTGAGACTAAAAATTTAGCCTCATTTACGTTTGCTTGTTTTCTGCGGTTATTGCTTAACTGTACTTTTAGCAGCAAAAATATAGCACCGCCTAGTATCAATAAAAATAAGATACCAGACATGTTACCACAAGTGATAGATGGTATTTTTTATTTTGCCATTTACTAGCTCGTTTTTACGCCAAGAGCTCTCGTCGTTCATTACATTCCAGCGGCGCTCTTCAGGGCGGTAGAACCAGTCTTTGTCGATCTGATAGTAAATTTGCTTGCCATTTGTTTCAATGATATTTGCGATATTGTTATCGTGGTAGCTATTTTCATCGTAGTCAGTAAAAGCCCGCTGACCCATCTCAGAGTAAAGCAGCGTTAGCTCTTGGAGCATCTCATTTAGATAATCATCCATCTTTTTTACATGAAGGCCGATCTCGTGCGCCTCTCTAAAGAGGATTGGATATTCATGAGCTGGGTAGTCACCATTTAGCCTTTCAGAAATTTCTGCGATCTTTTTGTCATCCTCGATGTGATACCTAAGAAGCTCGGTGCAAATCTTAAGCGATAGTGAGCTAGCACGGTCAACCGCACCAAAGACTAGCGGATGAATATACTCATAAAGTGAGTTATAAGGGTTTGTGTCGTTTGGCCTATCTTTATCTTGTTCTTTCCAAAGCTTGACCACACGACTAAGTTCATCCATAGAAACACTTACAAGCTCATTACCTTTGTTTGTCGGACTAAGCTCGTGTTTGAGCGAGGTATCAACAGGCGTTAGATAGGCAAGTGGCCCCATGACGATCTCATTTGCACCAAGTGCCATCATGGTAGCAGCTGAGGCGCAGTTTGCAGGTATTAAGGCTATTAAATTTTTGCAGTAATTTCTAAGTGTAGTGATGATCCTAAGAGCAGCAATACCACTTCCTCCGTCACTTTTTATAAAAAGATAAGCAGTATCTATCTTTTTGCCCTTTAAAATTTCATACATAGCACTTGCATCGTTGCCGCAAACGCTACCAGCGTTTGAATTATAGTAAGTTATCAAGGTAGCGTTTAGTCTTTTTTCGATTGATTTTATTAAATTTTGTGTCTTACTAAAAAGTACTGGCGGCTTTGCTACTCCTCGTTTTTCAACTTGTTCTGCTTCCTTTTGCTCATTTTCAGCCTCAGTGACCTTGCCCTTTTTCAAAGCCATTTTTTAATCCTCTTTTCTAACTATTTTTGAAAACTCATTTAGATAAATTTCTCTTATCTCGTCCATGTTCTCATCTATATCATTTAGTTTAAATCTTCTGCCACCACTAACGCCGATCTTTTCAAATTTCACACCAAATTTAGCAGCAAGCGCTTCAAATTTAGCCTCGTCTTTCACTCCTACGACTGCTCTTGAAAAACTTTCATCAAAGATGAAATTTGGCTCTTTAAATTTCACTTCGCAATTTACGCCGATGTTTGAGATGCTAGCCATTTTTGCTAGTGTAATAGCAAGACCGCCTACGCCTACGCTATTTGCAAACTCTAAAATTTGCTCTTTATTTGCCTCTATCACTAGGTCCCAAAGGGCTCGCTCAGCTTTGTAATCAACCTCTTTTAGCTTTCCGCCGACCACATCAAATAGCGCCTTTGCGTAAAGTGAGGCAGCAAATTCTCCGCTTGTTTCGCCAAGTAGATAAATCGCCCTGCCCTCGCTTAAAAATGTGCTTTTTAGATTTAAATTTACATCTTCATTTACCCCAACCGTGACGATGGCTGGCGTTGGATAGACGCTAACGCCGTCAGTGTCGTTATAAAGGCTCACATTACCGCTAACAACTGGCGTATTTAGCTCACGGCAAGCCTCTTTTATACCTTCACATCCCTCTTTAAACTGCCACATAACCTCTGGATTTTGCGGGTTGCCGTAGTTTAGGCAGTCAGTGATCGCAAGTGGCACAGCGCCACTCATCGCTACTTTTCTGCCAGCTGCAGCAACTGCTCTTGCAGCGCCAATTTTTGGATCAACAAAATTTGCTCTAGGATCGCACTGCGCAGCCATAGAGACAGCCTTTTTAGTGCCTTTTACTCTGATGCTTGCAGCGCCTAAGTGCCCTGGCTGTTTTATCGTGTTTGTCTGGATATTTGCGTCGTATTGGTCGTAGATAAAGCTTTTATTTAGCACTTCTGACTCTTTTAAAAGCTTGAAAAATGCGATTTTATTATCAACGTTATTTGGAATTTTTAAATTTGCTATCTCATCAAGATATTTTGGACGTGCAACTGGGCGATCAAGCACCGGAGCCGCCTCGCTAAGTGGGCCGATAGGGATTTCGCCTGCAAGCTCACCATGCCAGTAAAGCTGCATCACACCGCTACTTGTGACCTCGCCGATGATCTCAGCGTCAAGGTCCCACTTTCTAAAAATTTCAAGTACCTTTTGCTCATAGCCTTTTTTGGCGCATATTAGCATACGCTCTTGAGACTCGCTTAGCATTAGCTCATAAGGCGTCATGCCAACTTCGCGCATCGGCACGCGGTCTAGATACATCTTCATGCCGCTGCCACTTCTGCCAGCCATCTCAAAGCTAGAGCTTGTAAGTCCTGCTGCACCCATATCTTGGATGCCGATGATGTAGTCTTTTTTAAAGAGCTCTAAGCACGCCTCCATGAGCAGTTTCTCGGCAAATGGGTCGCCTACTTGCACCGTTGGGCGAAGTGATTTATTTTCGTCATTAAAGCTATCGCTAGCCATCACAGCGCCACCAAGTCCGTCTCTACCGGTCTTTGAGCCCACGTAAATGACTGGGTTGCCCACACCTTCAGCCTTGCCGTAAAAAATTTCATCACTTTTGCAAAGTCCAAGCGCGAAGGCATTTATTAGGATGTTGCCATTAAAGCTAGGATCAAATGTAGTCTCGCCGCCGATCGTTGGGATACCCATGCAGTTGCCATAGTGCCCTATGCCTGCGACACTTCCTTTTAGCAAATATCTATGCTTTTTAGCTAGCTCGCTCTCGCCTCTTATCTCACCAAAACGAAGTGAGTTCATGTTTGCAACAACTCTTGCGCCCATCGTAAAGACATCTCTTAAAATTCCACCAACTCCAGTGGCAGCACCTTGAAACGGCTCGATAAAGCTTGGATGATTGTGACTCTCCATCTTAAACACAGCGGCAACCCCGTCACCAACGTCGATGACGCCGGCATTTTCACCAGGCCCTTGTATGACCCAAGGAGCTTTTGTCGGAAAGCCATTTAGGTATTTTTTACTTGATTTATAGCTGCAGTGCTCGCTCCACATCGCTGAAAATATGCCAAGCTCGAGCAAATTTGGCTCTCTGCCTAGGATCTTTAGGATCTCTTCGTACTCTTGGTCGCTGATTTTGTGCGCTTTTACGGTAGCTTTGTCCATTTTTAGCCTTTAAAAAATTTTGGTTGATTTTACTTAAATTTGCATAAAAAGATGATAAACCAAAGGAGCGAAAACAGAACAAATTTGACGAATAAAATAAGAGTCTAAACTTCATATAGCAAGCTAAAATGTTATATTTGTAGTTATTGATTCGGCTATAAATTCAACCGAAAAATTAGCATTTTTGCGGTACGGGTCTTGGTGAACGGCTCAAATTTTAGACAAATGCCAAATTTGAACTAGCTGTGGAAATTAAAAATTTAAGCATACTAGAACCCTAAATTTGACGCAAGAAAGTCCGATACTCCGTCAAATTCAGCAGGCGATTACCCGCCACAAACGACTATTTGCTCGGCATACTATAGTAGCAAAGTATGTTTAGCAGGATACGCCCTTGCTTTTTGAGGTCTTGATCGATGACGTCTTGTCTAAATTTCGCAGAAGTCGCCTGCTCTTTAGCCTCGGCCAGCTTGCTGCTAGGCAGGTTAAATTTAAAGTCTAAATTTTTTATCTCAAAGCCCTTGTTTCCGACTATCTTCGCGTCGATCACGGTAGCGAAAAACTCGTCAGACGCGCCCACGTAGTAGTTCGTCACGCTTCTAGCACTTATAGGTTCGCCGCCAAAAAACGCCTTGCAAACAGGAGATTTTTGCGCGCTATAAACCACGCTCTCAAGGATCCCGCCGCCAAATTCGTAAAACTTAAATTTCTTTGAGTTTTGTAGCTTTTTTATCTCGTCTTTATCGCTCAAATCTACATTTCTACCGCTATCTAGATCAATCACTATCAGAGTTTTTACGCCGTCGCCGCTTGCATAAACCCAGCCTAGATTTTGGCTCGCCAAGTCGCTCTCGCCCGGCGATTTCACCTCGGCCCTACCCATGTAGTCGCCAAATTTCTCCTCGGTTTTACCGCCGTTCATCTCATAGACCGTAGTCTCGGTTATAAACCCGATCTGCCGTATGCTAGTGTCGTTTTCCATATACGTACGCCACGCTCTCTCGCCGCCCATCTCGCCTGTGATGGCCGCGCAACCACCAAATACTAATGCCGCAACAGCAGCTGCCGCAGTCTTAAAAATCATCCTGTTTTTCATTTTTGCTCTCTTTTTTCGTGCCAAAAGCGCAAATTTGATTAAGCCTCAGCTCATACCCGCGCAACTCGTTTTGGATTTTTTCCTCAAATTTAGGCGTTTTTTCGGCTACTTCTTGCGAGCCGTCTGGATTTGTAAAATTTTTTATCTGAGATTTTAAAAGTAGCGCGCCGCTTTTGGAGGAAATTTTTGCCTGCGTTATAACGGCCGTAAAATACCGTTTTTCTAAATTGTGCACTCCATAGTAGCTAGATGCTGATTTCACGCTCACGTTACCGCCTTTTTGAAACGCCTCGCAAACCGAAATCGGCGCCTCAAAAACCGCTACCGTCGTCAAATTTGAGCTAAATTCGTAAAATTTGATCCGCCGAGCACCACGAAGCTGGGTCGCACTCGTTTCGTCTTTTAGATCAAACTCCGCCTCGGTATCGGCATCCTTTAGCATAAACGCACTATCGCCGCTTTTATAGACGGCTCCGAGCCTAAAAGGCAGCCTGGCACCGTCTGTTTTAGTGAGTGCAAAGCCTATAGGCTCGCCGTCCTCAGGCTGAGTGCGAAAATCACGCGAGAAAAACGCCGTCAAAAAGGCAACCTCTCTAACGGCGCCGTCAGTACCCAGATATCTCGTCCAGTTATCCTCAGGAACGTCGATATTTGAGACGTCGCGCTCTGCTTTGTTTGCGCTGCTAGTGATGCCGGCGCAACCGTAAAAAGCCAGAGCCGCAATAGCCGCTAGAAATAAGTTTTTCATCTCGCACTCGCGTTTAAATTTGATAAAAGTGATCAGTTTTTAGGCGCAGCACAAACGATGTTTGATAGGATTCGCTCCTGTTTTTTAGCGTCGGCGTCTATGACTTTACTCCTAAATTCCGCAGATCGAGCCCGCGTCTGCATACTAGCTAGCTTACCGTCGCTAACGAAAAATTTAAAGTTTAGATTTTTGATCTCGGCGCTTTTGCCTTTTTTCACTCCGATATCCATCAGGGTCGCGAAAAATTCGCTATTGTCGGGGTTTTCTTTATCGTAATAATTAGTCACGGCATGAGCTTTTACCGTCTTGCCCGCCGCAAAACTCTCGCACACCGCGCCCGAGTCCGCGCTAAAAACTACGCTCTCTAATATGCCGCCGCCAAACTGATAAAATTTGACCTTTTTAGCATTTCTTAGAGTCGCAAGCTCGTTTTTATCGCGCATATTTATGTACTGGTAGCCAAATTTTTCCTTATCGTTAAGCTCTAAAACTATAAACGAAACCCCGTTTTGCGCGTACATATCGCCAAGCTTCAGGTTTTGACCGTCTTTTTTTATGAGTGCCATGCCGATGATATCGCCATTTTTTTGCGCGTAGGTTGCGCTCAAATTTTCTGAGAAAAATGCGACATCGCCGACGGTGCCGTCATTTTCTAGATATTTGATCCAGTCTGGCTCGGGCGATACTACGTTGCTTGCTAGATGATCCTGCGAAGGAATGCAACCGCCAAGCAACGCAGCTAGAGCGGCTATAGATAAGATTTTTTTCACTATTTTTTCCTTTTTTACGGAGTAAATTTAGTTATTTGCCGAGGCAAAAGTTGCTAAACATTTCGTCTAAAATTTCACTTCTCTCAAATGGTTTCGTAATACTTGCAAGTGCTTTTATCGCACTATTTAGCTCATAAGCAAAAATTTCTAGCTCCTCTTCGCTGAGTCTCAAAAAGGCTCTTTTTAAAGCCTCACTCGCCTCTTTACAGCTTAAAATTTGGCGGTTTGAGCTTAGCATGATCTCGTCGGTATCCTGCGTCTTGAGATAGTTTTCAAGCTCTTTTAAAACTACGCTCGTATCGGTTTTTGCTGAAATTTTGATAGCGCCATCTAGCTTGGTGTCAAATTTAAAAGGCAAATCACTTTTATTCAATATAAAAAAAGCCTTTTTATTTGAATCTAAAACGAGCCTAATTATCTCTTCGTCTTGCTCGTCGCTTAGATTTGAGCCATCAAAGATAGCTAGGATGATGTCGGCCTCGTTTATGGCAGAGATTGAGTAGTTTATGCCGATTTGCTCGATCTTTCCTGCATCTTTTCTGATGCCTGCGGTGTCTATTATGCGAACTAGATGCGAGCCGATCTTAAAATTTTCTTCTATCCTATCCCTGGTCGTGCCTGCCTCATCGCTAACGATCGCTCTTTCGTATGCCAAAAATGAGTTTAAAATGGAGCTTTTGCCAACATTTGGCTTACCAACGATGGCGATCTTAAAGCCATCGATCAGCCCTCTTCTTTGCTCACTAAGTGTGGCTATGCGCTCTAGTTTCTCACTATTTTTTAAAAGCATCTGCTTGGTCTGCTCTAGTAAATTTGCAGGCAAATCATCATCAGCATAGTCAATCATCGTCTCCACAAAGGCAAGAGTTTTGACCACTTCGCCCCTTATCTCTCCTACAAATTTACTAAGATCGCCCTGCATCTGGCGGGTCAAAATTTTAGCAGCAATATCGCTTTTTGAAGTGATGAGCCCTTGTATCGCCTCGGCCTTAGCTAGATCCATCTTGCCATTTAAAAATGCCCGCTTGCTAAACTCGCCCGGCATAGCAAGCCTAGCGCCAGCTCTTATTAGCTCATTTAAAATTCTCTCGCTCACCATTACGCCACCATGAGTTTGAAACTCGACGATATCCTCGCCAGTAAAGCTTGCTGGTGCTTTAAAATATATAACGATGCCCTCGTCCAAAATTTCATCATCAAGGGAGTAGATTTTGGCTAGTTTTGCGTATCTTGGCTCTAAATTTGAAAGTTTAAGGAGTTTTAAAGAGGTGGCCAGAGCGTCCTTACCGCTAAGCCTTACGATAGAAACTGAGCCGATGCCATAAGCTGTAGCAAGGGCTGCGATAGTTTCACTCATTTTTTGAAAAAGTCATTTACAACGACAAATTTGCCGTCATTGCCGCTTTTTATGCCGACATATTTATCTGGAAATTTCTCGCGAAGTTTCTCAAGTGCGATCTTGACCAAAACCCCATCAAGTGGCTTTGTTTGAGCTCTACCACTATTTTGCACACGCTCGATCACGCCATTTAGATACTGATCCATCATCGCTTCTTGATTTTGCAAAAATTGTGCGATCTCAAGGCGGATAGCAAAGTTGTATTTTGAGTTTAACCAGTTATAAAGCATATAAGATATCGCTTTATATCTATAACCTTCTTTACCTATAAGTAGAGCCGCGTCAGCCCCATCAAGCTCTATAAGTACCGTTTCATCGTCAAATTTGCTAACTTCAATTTTACTAATATCAAAACAACTTGCCTTAAAAAGACGGTTCATGCCATCTTTGATCTCAGGTAAAATTTTATCGAAGTTGATTATTGCTTTTTCTTTTTTTTCTTTTTGTAAAGCTTGAGCCGCACTATCTTCATCAGTTTGGTTAAAATTTTCAATAATAGAATTATCTAAAATATTTTTAGGAGCATTTTTGCTAGCTTGTGGCTCCTTTATTTCTTTTGGCTCGTCAAGTCTCTTTATCACATATCCTGTTTCAGCTTCTTCTTCACTCTTTTGAGCAAATGCATCTTTAGCTAGAGCTTCATTTTTTTCACTTAAATTTGACTTTTCATTTTTATGTTCTTTTTGCTCAGACTTAGCCTCATTTTTCTCATCTTTATGCTTTTTAGGATTTCGCTTTTTATCATTATGATCGTGCTTTTTGCTCTGCTTTTTCTCTTCTTTTACACTCTCACTCTCATCATTTTTTTTAGTAAAATTTCTATCATTTTTTGGTTTATGTTGTGGTTTTGGCTGATTTTCTAAATTTGCTTCAATGATCGCACTTCTTTTAAAAAATCCAAAAAAACCACTGCTTGGATGCTGTAAAACTTTTATATCAAGCTGAGTTACTGAGCAATTAAGCTGCTCAGCTGCCTTTTGAAATGCCTCTTGAAGGGTATTTGCTTCTATTTTCATTAAGCCTTTACCTCCGTAGCTTTTTTATGTTTTTCAAAAAGTTTATTTACAAACACTTGCTGAACAACCGAGCAAACGTTATTTACAAACCAGTAAAGTGTAAGACCTGCTGGGAATGTCACGAAGAAAAATGTAAATATAAGAGGTAAAAATTTCATCACCTTTTCTTGCATAGGATCAGTAAATGTCGTTGGTGTAAGCTTTTGCTGCAAAAACATCGTAAGACCCATCAAAATAGGTAATACAAAATATGGATCCATTACTGAAAGATCGTGTATCCAAAGTATCCAAGGAGCACCTTTTAGCTCGATCGCATTTAGTAAAACGCGGTAGATCGCAAAAAATACTGGGATTTGAAGCAAGATCGGTAAGCAACCACCCATCGGATTTGCACCATGCTTTTTATAAAGCTCCATCATATGAACTTGCATTTTTTGCTTATCATCTTTATATTTTGTTTGGATCTCTTTTACCTTTGGAGCAAGCTCTTTTAGCTTATTCATCGATAGCATGCCCTTATATGTAAGTGGGAATAAAACTATCCTTATGACAAGCGTTAGTACAACTATCGCCCAACCCCAGTTGCCGATGTAGTTATGTAAGAAATTTAAAAATGCAAACATCGGTTTTGCTATAAATGTAAACCAACCATACTCAATAACGTCGTTTAGTCTCTCGTCCATTGAGCTTAAAATTTTATGCTCTTTTGGTCCGATATATGCACCTAATTTTAAATTATCATTTGCCTTTACAAAAAGAATAGGATTATTGTTAGAATCTTTGTCTACGGCTACTTCAAATGGTTTTTCAAATGAGTAAAATAGCGTTGTATAGTATCTATCAGATGCGGCCGCTATTGTGGTATTTGCATAGTTTTTAACCTCTTTGGCGTCACCATCTTCTATAATATTTAGGCTATCATCCGTGTTTCTAAGCATCACGCCGTGAACTGTATAGCTATCTATCGCGATATTTGGTCTAAAGCCAGGAGTGATGAAATAATCAACACTTTTACTTAAATTTACTTCAACTTCATATCTGCCATTTGGGTAAAATTTGATATTTTTTGTGACTATAACTCCATCTAATTTTTGAGTAAGTTTTATGGTTTTAGGCTCGCTGCTAGCATCTATCTCGCTAGCGTCACTACTATATGCAACCTTAAAAGCATCAGCATTTAAAGTGCTATCGTTAAATCTAAGCTCAAGTGGCAATGGATTTTGCGAAACAAGCTCGATTTTGTTACCATCTTCAGTTTTATATTTCTCTTCAGTTAGATAGAATTTTGAAATTCTTCCTAGATTATCTATCTTTGCTTCGTAGCTTTGACCTTTAATAGTAGCGATTATCTCATTTGAAGCCAAATTTTCATTTGATTTTGGCGTATTTTGATTTATATTTGGAGCTTTATTTTGATCTATTGTTTGAGACATTGTAGTTTGGTTTTGCTCAGGCATCACTCTTTTTGGCATAAAAAAATCATACACTATAAAAAAAACAATAGATAAAAGTGCTGCAAGAAGCAACCTTTTTTGCATAGACATCTGTTCCATTTTATTTTTTTTCCTTTAATTTATCTAATACTTTTACGACATAAAATTTACTATTCTGACAAGGGACAAACCAAAAATTTACATTTTTGGTATCACTTTTTTGAGATATAAAACATAAGTTAAATTTTTTGTAGATGATTGGGTAGTTGATACCGCCTTTAAAAAGCTGATTACATTTTAAAATTCGCATGAAGGTTGCAAAAAAAGCAGAAAAAAAACTATTTGTTTGAAATTCCCAAATCGCGTATTGTGAGCAAGTCGGATAATAGCGACAGCTTTTTGGCAGAAGTATGGAAATATATTTTTGATAAAAAGCGATAGCTTTAATCGCAATTTTTTTCATTTTAAACATCCCATTTTTTTTGTAGACCAACTTAAATTTTTACAAATTTTTTCAAATGAAATTTCTGTAATTCCATTTTTTGCGATCATAATATATGTGCCATCTTTTAATTCACTAGAAATGTTAAAAAAAGAGGCTCTCAAAAGTCTTTTAGCTCTATTTCTAACTACCGCTTTTCCCACTTTTTTACTAGCAACTACTGCTATTTTTTTTTCATTTGTTGGTTTATAAAAAACAATGCAAGCATCACAGTGCCACTTGCTAGCCTCTTTATAAACTTGAGAGAATTCTTTTGAGCCGCTTAACGACTCAAAACCAGCTAAGCAGCCAATCTTTTTCTACCTTTGGCACGTCTAGCGTTTATTACCTTTCGGCCATTTTTAGTTTTCATTCTTAAGCGAAAGCCGTGAGTGCGTTTTTTAGGGGTTTTATGAGGTTGATAAGTCCTTTTCATTTCTATCCTTAAAGTTAATATAAAAAGTGGGATTTTATCAAAGCAATACTTAAATTCCTTTGAATAACTTAGCTTAAAAAGCCACAACTCCAT
>NZ_POZU01000042.1:0-1209 GCF_002914005.1 Campylobacter concisus
TTTTTAAAAACATTTTTTTCATTTGAATTTTAATAGCTAATATTATTTTATTTTTTGTTAAAGCAAGATAAAAATTTATAAAATTATTTTTTAGTTATTGACTTTTACTAATGTTGATAAGGGTCTTGATATCAATTATTCATTAAATTTTTACATATTGGCATCTTTTTTTGTAAAAAGTTATTTTTGCAAAAGGTATAAATAATGATAGATGTATTTAGATTTATGGTGGAGTTAAGCGGGATCGAACCGCCGACCTCTTGAATGCCATTCAAGCGCTCTCCCAGCTGAGCTATAACCCCAAAGTGGATTTTGATATTTTATCTTTTTATGCCTTACAATATTTTGAAATTAGTTTTAGTAAAATAAAATTTTAAGCAATTTTTGGATAATATTACAAACTTTAACGCGGGAATAGCTCAGGGGTAGAGCACAACCTTGCCAAGGTTGGGGTCGCGAGTTCGAATCTCGTTTCCCGCTCCATTAACTTAGCCCGAGTGGCGGAATGGTAGACGCAAGGGACTTAAAATCCCTCGGTAGTTTTTACCGTACCGGTTCAAGTCCGGTCTCGGGCACCACGATATGGCGACATGGCCAAGTGGTAAGGCATGAGCCTGCAAAGCTTTGATCCCCGGTTCGAATCCGGGTGTCGCCTCCAAATTTCAAAAATAACTACTCGAAGGAATAACAGTGAGAAATTTATTTTTAGCAGCTTGTATAGCTTTTTTTGTAGCTGGTTGTTCAAATACTTGGCATGGTGTAAAAGAAGATACTCATAATGCTAAAGAATGGACCAAAGAAAAGATAAATGATGGAGCTACATATATTAAAGAAAAAACAGAGTAAATTTTAGAGATTATAGTAAATTTTAAGCAAAGTTGGTTATAATCACAAATCTTTTAATTCGGGAGATGGCTGAGCGGTCGAAAGCGGCGGTCTTGAAAACCGTTGAGGTGTGAAAGCCTCCTGGGGTTCGAATCCCTATCTCCCGGCCATCCATCTAATTTATTAATCATAATGCCTATAAGAAAATTTCTTTAAATATTCAGTCCAAAATTTACTAAAACTAAAAATAGTAGCAAATTTTTTATTCAAAGTAAGACACTGTAAGGTAATGAAAAATTTAAGGGTATTTTATTTTTAGCTACCTTAAATCCTCAAAATAATATTTGTAGTAGCACATCCAAAATACATAATAGGTAGTAATCC
>NZ_POZU01000043.1:0-27527 GCF_002914005.1 Campylobacter concisus
GCAAGCAACACAGCGTACCGGTAGAATTTATAGATTTTAAAATTTTAGATATTTTGACTTATTATAAAAATAAAGATAATGAAGAGCCAGTTTTTGTCCCTGAAGAAAATTTAGACTTTTTTGATGATAATGCATTTTATCTTGACGAGACACTAGAGATCGAGCAGGTCTATGACGTGGAATTTTTTGATGTTAGGCTAAATGCTGTACCAAAGCTTCCAAAGATAGAAATCGGTGTAAATTCAACAGTTACAAAAGTAGTCGCAAAGGTAAAAGCTACAAAAGATTGTGAATACGAACAGCATTACGAAGATAAACTTTTTGAATATATCGCCAAACAGCTTATGAAAGCTCAAATTTTAATAGGTATAAGGATCGGCAAACTAAAAGACGAGCTAAAACAAATCGCCTCAGTTGTGCATGTAAAGGGCGAACTTGATAAAGACTACATACTAAACATAACGCAAGGTATAAATCCAAAAAAAGCTACCGATGCAAAGATACTTTACTACTACAAAGATAAACTTGATGCGATAAAAGAGGAAGATAAGGTTGATTACGCTGATAGAGGTTTTGTTTTTGGTGTAGCACAAGATGAAGTGATAATGGAAGAGAAAAAGTCTCACGAAGGGCAAAATGGCCGTGATGCGAGAGGTAAATTATTAGCAGTAGAAAAGCCAAAAGAAGATACTGGCAAAGAGATAAGCATAAGCGAAAATATAGAGAGAGTAGAAAATGACGATAGCATAATATATATCGCTAAAAAATCAGGATATGTAGTTGAGAAAAATGGCTCATTTGATATTGAAGAGCGTATAGAGATAAATGAAGCAAATTTTAAAACAACTGGCTCTATTCAAGCAGGCACTGATACAAATGTGACTTTGGTGGTTAGGGAAACTGATACTATAAAAGACGCCATCGGCACTGGCATCATCGTGGAGGCTGACGAGATCGAGGTTAAAGGAAACGTCGGTGCAAATGCGATGGTTAAAGCAAATGAAGTAATAATCGGCGGTCAAACACACCAAAAGGCTAAAATTTATGCAAAGAGTGCAAAAATTTCTATCCACATCGGTAAGGTTGAAGCTGAAAATGTTGAGATAGATAGGCTAGAAGGCGGAAATGTCGTAGCAAAAAGAGTTAAGATAAATAGCGTCGTTGGTGGCTCTATAACTGCTCAAAATATCCAAATAAACACACTTGGCTCAAACTGCACTATCACAGCTTCACACTTAATAGACGTAAGATATTTAAGAGGTACTGATAATAAATTTATAATCGATACCAGCAAAATGCCCGAAAGTGCTGAGGCTACGCAAGAGCAGTTAAATAAGATCGAAAATACAAAAGCAGAGCTTGCTTCTCTTCTAAAAAATATTGAAACAAAGAAAAATGTCATAAATGAAAATAAAGACTCGATTTATACCATAAAAGCAAAGGTAGAAGAGCTCTCAAAAGCTAAAGTGATACCGCCAGTTACCTTTATGAAAAAGCTAAAAGAGTATCAAGGTCTAGTCAATGAATACAATACTTTGTTAAAAATTTTTAAAGATAAAAAAGAGTTGCTAGCTACTTTAAAAGATGAGCTTGAGATCATGCAAAATGGAATATTTTCTGCAAAAGTGATAAATAGAGGCAACTGGGTTGAACTAAATGAGATTAGATTCGTTATCGTTGATCCTCCACAAAATGTCACTTATATCTCAAAGCAAAATGAAACCGCTCATGCCATTACTTTAGAGAAGATCGGCGATGGCGATGAGGCTGAGTATAAGATCAAAAAGTCAAATAAATTAGAAGACTACACAGATACAAATTTTTAAGAATAAAAGGTTAAATGATGATAAAAGCGATCGAAGGTATCGTCAGCAGAAAAGATCCCGCATTTGTGATACTTAAGACAAATAGCGGCGTAAGCTATGGAATTTTTATCTCGCTTTTTTGCTCAGCCAAGCTTAGCAAGGGCGAAAAAGTCGAGCTTGCCATAACACAGATCATAAGAGAGGACGCAAATTTACTCTATGGCTTTTTGGATGCAAATGAGCAAAAGATGTTTGAAATGCTTATTAAATTAAATGGTATCGGAGCTAGCACGGCTATGGCAGTTTGTTCAAGTCTAAGCTCACAAGCATTTACAAATGCCATAATAAGCGGCGATGCAGATACTTTTAAAAGTGTGCCAGGTATCGGACCAAAGACTGCTAGACGCATTATAGCTGAGCTAAGTGACGCAAAACTAATAAGTGATGAGAGTGTGCCAAGCTATCAAAATGAGGCACTTTTGGCACTTGAGGCGCTTGGCTTTAAACGTGAGAAGATAGTGAAAATTTTGCCTGATTGTAAGAGTGAAAATACGAGTGATCTTATAAAAGAAGCATTAAAGAAATTAGGATAAGGATTAAAAAGATGAATTTAGGTGTGATATTTGGAGCAAAGAGCTATGAACACGAGATAAGTATAGTTAGTGCGATAGTTTTAAAAAATGTCCTAAAGCAAGAGCTAAAATTTATATTTTGCGACGCAAATAGAGATTTTTATCTTATCGAAGAGAAAGATATGAGAGCAAATTTCTTTAGCTCTGGTAAATACAAAAATTCAAAAAAGCTCATTTTGTCTAAGGGCGGATTTTTCATACACTCTCTTTTTGGCGATAAAAAAGTAGAGTGTGATGTCATTATAAATTTGATTCACGGCATGGACGGCGAAGATGGCAAGATGGCAGCACTTTTTGACTTTTACGGCATAAAATATATAGGTCCAAGGCTTGAAGTAAGTGCGCTTAGCTACAACAAAGAGCTTACTAAATTCCTAGTGCAAAAGGCTGGTGTAAAGGCGCTTGACTATGAGATGCTAACTCGTCAAAGCGAACCAAAATTTCACTATCCTATTATCTTAAAGCCAGCAAGACTTGGAAGTAGTATCGGCGTAAATATAGTGCATGACGCCAGCGAGCTAGCTTATGCAAAAGACGTAGCATTTGAGTTTGATAAGGATGTGCTTGTCGAGCCTTTTATAAATGGAGTAAAAGAGTATAACCTTGCAGGCTGTAAGATAGATGGAAAGATAAAATTTTCTATCATCGAAGAGCCAAAAAAGAAAGAATTTCTTGACTACGAGCAGAAATATCTTAGCTTTTCAAATGAAAACAAGGTAAAAGAGGCTGAAATTTCTGAAGAGCTAAAACAAAAGCTTAAATTTAATTTTTCAAAAATTTATGATTGTGGATTTGACGGAGCGATCATTAGATGCGACTTTTTTGTGATAGATGATGAGGTCTATCTAAATGAGATAAATCCAAATCCAGGAAGCCTTGCGAACTATCTATTTGAGGATTTTGAGAGCACTTTAAATGCTCTTGCAAACTCACTTCCAAGAGAGCGTAATATAAAGATCGATTATAGCTTTATAAACTCGATCACTTCAGTAAAAGGTCGCGGAAAAATTTAGACCATTTAGTAGATTATAAAGTACTTTGTGATATTTTACGTAAAATTTTACACAAAGAGTGACAATGGTAACTTTTACAAAAGATGAAATTTATACAGCAACTGAAGTGGTTAGAAATTTTAGTTCAGTGCTCTCTCGTGTGGGAGCTAATGAATTAAAAAGAGCGGTCATTGTTAAAAATAATAAATTTGAAGCAGTGCTTTTAAATATGGAAGAGTATGAGCGCCTTTGCGAAGCAGTGAGCGTGCTTGAGAGCATTTATACTGCGAAAAAAAGAGAGAACGATGGCGAGTAGGGCGGTAAAATACGGCTCAGATGAGTATGAGATCAGCTACGAAGTAGTAAATCCAAAATGCAAAAAAATAGTGCTTTTCTTGCACGGCTGGGGCGCTAATAAAGAGATAATGAAAAAGGCTTTTGGGCACTATTTAAACGAGTTTTGCCATGTCTATATCGACATGCCAGGCTTTGGTAAAAGCTCCATTAGTGATCCGTTAAAAACAAGTGATTATGCAAAAATTGTTGAAAATTTCTGTGGTGAGCTTGGCATAAAGCCAGATATCATCGTAGGTCATAGCTTTGGTGGCAAGGTCGCAACGCTTCTAAAGCCGCCGTATCTTGTGCTTTTGAGCTCAGCTGGCATAGTTGTCAAAAAGCCATTTATCGTGCGCGCAAAGATCGCTATTTTTAAAATTTTTAAGCTTTTTGGATTTGGAAAATTTTATAAATTCTTTGCCACAAAAGATGTAAGCGGTATGAGTAGAGTGATGTATGAGACCCTAAAAAACGTTGTTGATGAGGATTTTACGAAGAATTTTGATGGCTTTGGTGGCAAGGCCTTGATATTTTGGGGCGAAAATGATAAAGCAACGCCTATAACAAGCGGAGAGAGCATACATAAGCTCATTAAAAATAGCTCATTTTTTCCGCTTAATGGTGATCATTTTTTCTTTTTACTTCACGCTAAATTTATAAGCGAAGAGATAGAAAAAGGGCTAAAATTTGAGCTAGATGAGGCTAGAAATATTGTGCTAGATGACGATGAGAGCGGTATCGAGGAGATAAGATGAGTATATTTTTAAGCATAAGCACAGTTTTATTTATCTTTGCGCTCGCTTTTTATGTGATTACTTGCTTTCAGTGGTTTTCATATAGGCCTGAGCGCGTGCTCTTTCACTTCACAAAGCCCGCTTGGCACGTCTTTTTCTTTATTGTGCCGTTGGTGCTATTTTATACGACTGGCAAGTGGTTTTTTATCTATTTTTACTTTGCTCTTTTGCCAGCTCTTTATCTTTGGCACAAAAAACTTGATAAAAAGCTAGTCTTTACCGCCAGGATCAAGCACTTTTTTGCGATCCTTGCTTGCGCTATCATCTTAAACTACGCTCTAAATTTTATCATTCACAAGGTATTTTTAGCTCCGATGCCACTTTTTGTCTTGGTTGTGAGCCTATTTTTTAGTGAAATTTTAGAAAAGATAAAATTTCAAGGATTTAAAAACAAGGCACTTAAAAAACTTGGCGCAAATAAAGATCTAAAAATCATCTTGATCACCGCAAGCTACGGCAAAACTAGTATCAAAAATTTCTTATTTGAAATTTTAAAAGATAGCTTTGTCTGCTACAAAACGCCTCGCAGTGTAAATACAATGGCTGGCATAATTAAAGACATCAATGAAAATTTAAGCGAGCAAACGCAAATTTACATCGCAGAAGCAGGCGCTAGGCTAAGGGGTGACATTTTAGAGATCACTAAATTTCTAAACCCACAAATCGTCATCGTAGGTGAGATAGGCGCGCAACACATTGAGTACTTTAAAACACTTGATAATATCCGCTCTACCAAGCTTGAAGCACTTCAAAGCGCTCGTTTGCAAATGGCATTTTTACATAGCTCGACAAAAAAAGAGCCAAGCCAAAATTTAGAAATTTACGATGAGAGCCTAAAAGATATAAATGCAAATTTAGATGGAATTTCGTTTACGCTTGGTGACAAGAGTTACGCTTCGCCGCTACTTGGCAAATTTAACGCTACAAATTTAGCCGTTTGTATCAAGGTGGCAAGATATCTGAAAATGAGTGATGAAGCAGTAAATAGAGCGCTATCTAAGATGAAAAACGTAGAGCACCGCTTAAATAAGATCGAAGCTGGCGGCAAGCTGATAATAGATGATAGCTTTAATGGAAATTTCTCAGGAATGAGCGCCAGCTATGAGCTAGTAAGCACTTATGCAGGCAGAAAGGTGCTATTAACTCCTGGTATCGTGGAAAGTGATGCGGAGCAAAATGCAAATTTGGCTAAGATCATCAACGAAATTTTTGATCTTGTCATCATCACAAGCTCGCTAAATGCTGAAGTTTTACTAAAGCACATCATAAAGCCAAAGATCATCATCTTAAAGGATAAAAATAAAATGCAAGAAATTCTAGCTCAAAATACACGTGCTGGCGATCTTATACTATTTTCAAATGACGCACCGAGCTTTATATGAAAAAGATAGTTTTTTTAATCCTAGCTTTAAATTTAACATTTGGCTTTGATATTGATGATTATGATAGAGGCATTGAGGCGCTAAATGCCGGAGATTACGTAGCTGCGTATGAAATTTTTTATGATGGTTGTGAGCAAAAAGATGTGCTTTCGTGCGAGGCTTTGGGCGATATGTTTGTAAATGAAGAGATAAATGAGCAAATGGATAGTGATCTAAAAAAGCACTCAAATATCGAGCTTGGCGTGAGTTATTATATGAAAAGTTGCGACCTTGGCTACCAAAATGCTTGTGATGATGTTATGAGCTTAAGGGACGATTTAAACATAAGCCTTCCAGCTGGTGTTTATGAAAACGCCAAAGCAAGGTACGATGAGATAAGACAAGAAGACGAAAAAGAAGAAGCCTTAAGCGAGCAAAATACGACTTTGCAAAAATAAATTCTCTAGTTTTAGACTAGATTTACTTTTAGCGTATGCTCTTTTAGGCTTGCTGGAATTTTGCCATTTTCAAGCTCGATTAGTTCGCTAACTCTTAAAATATAAAAATCCTGCAAACTTCTGTTTGCAAATTTTTCAAGCTTTTTTGAAAGCGTATCAAACATATAAAACTCAGCTTCATTGCTAGCTAGTAAAAAATCAGCCCTGCTATCAAACGCATTAAAGATGGTCTTGCTTGCAAGTGCAAACGCAAGTTTTTCGTTTACTTTTAAAAGTTCAAATCCACAAGGAATTTTGATGTTTAGATTTATAAAATTTGCTCTAAATTTATCTAAATTTTCAGGGATTTTATCGCTTACGGCTATTTTGAACTCTTTAAATTTATTCAAGCTCTTTATCTTTTCAAGCTCATTTTTTGAGGTTTCATCCTCTTTTATTCCTAAAATTTCTTTAAAAAATCTAATCGCTGCGGTATAAATTTCGCTTCCGCTAAAGATAAAATCATCAATCTTGCAAGCTATTAAAATACCATTTTCATTGTTGATAAGCCTCATGATCTCATCATTTTTTTCTTTCTTATAAAGATGATGAGCCAGTATGATAGCAGCTGCACCTATAAAATTTGGCTCGTATTCTCTCACAAAATCAGCATAAAAATATGGTTTTAAGCTTGCATAAAATTCTTTGTCTGCTTGATCGCAAAATTTCTCAAATGGCTTAAATTTCTCCCAAAAGTCGTCATCGTTTATTTCAAGATCTAAAACTGCTCGTTTTTCATCAAGTGGCGAAATCACAATCTCGCCTGCAAATTTTTCATATAAATTTACTAATGGTTCAGCAGTGTTCACTACGACATCATTTACTTTCACAAAGCCAGTTGTTGGCTGAAAATACGGATCAATTTTTTTAACATGCAAAAATAGCTCGTCAAGGTTTGCGTAATCTAAAATTTCTAAAAAATATGGTTTAAAATACGACAAAATATCCTTTTTTGCATTAAATCTAAAAATTTCTATTTTTTGCATTTGGCTCCTTTTTTGGCTTATTTTATCCTAAAATTAAAAGGAGTTTCATTATAATGGCCCGATGGATAAAGAAAATTTTACGATTGAATGCTTTGGTAACGCTTATATTGGCGATGATGCGGCCGTGCTTGGCAAGCAGGTCTTTAGCAAGGATATCTTTGCTGAAAACTCGCACTTTAAGCATGGCTGGCTAAGCCTTGAAGAGATCGGCTATAAGGCGATGATCGTAAATTTTTCAGATACGATCGTGATGAATGCTAGGCCAAAATTTGTCCTTCTTGGACTTAGCTTGCCAAAAAATTTCACACCGCAACAAATCAAAGAGCTAAGTAGCGGCATAAATAGAGCGTGCGAGGAGTTTAGTGTAAAGATTATCGGTGGAGATACGATAAGTAGTAAAATTTTAAATATAAGCGTTAGTGTAATTGGCGAGCTAAATGGTAAAGCTGTGCTTAGGAAAAATGCAAAATACGGCGATCTGGTGGCTTTTACTGGCGAGCTTGGAGGTAGTCAAAAAGGGCTAAATTCGCTTCTAAGGCTAGCTCAAATTTCAAAAAATTCACGATTTAAAAAGCCTATTTTAAGAGATAAATTTTTCTACAAAGCAGCTCATCTTGTAAACTCCGCTATGGATATCTCAGATGGGCTAAATGCAGATTTTGCTAAGCTTTTAAAGGCTAACAAAAAGGGTGCTAAATTTACAAAAAAGCTAAGTAAATTTGAGCTTAGTAGCGGTGAAGAGTATGAAATTTTATTTACTTTTAGTCCTAAAAATTTAAACGCTATCAAAAGGATTGCCGCAAAAACACGGACAAAGATTAGTGTCTTTGCAAAAATTTCAAATAAAAGGTTAAAACAAAATGCAAGAAACCACCACTTTTAAGCCACTTTATGCACTCACTCATGCACCTATCGAGGCCTATTTTTCTAAAAATTCAGATGATTTTGTCGTGCGCGAGATACCGCTTTATGAATTTAGTGGCGATGGCGAGCACTTGATCGTTGAGATTTCTAAAAAAGATATGACGACAAGCGATGCTTTGCATGTTTTAAGCGAGGTTACAGGAGCTAAGATGCGCGACTTTGGCTATGCTGGACTAAAGGACAAGCAAGGCATGACGACTCAGTTTATCTCGATGCCACGTAGATTTGAGAGCAATCTAGCAAACTTTAGCCACGAAAAGATGAAAATTTTAAGCCTAAATGTGCATAAAAATAAGCTTCGCATCGGACATCTAAAGGGAAATAGCTTTTTCATCCGCTTAAAAAAGGTGCTACCAAGTAATGCCAAAAAGCTAGAGCAAGCATTTGTTAGCATCGATAAAATGGGCTATGCAAACTACTTTGGCTATCAGCGTTTTGGTAAATTTGGCGACAACGCTGCAACTGGGCTTGAGCTACTTAAAAATGGAACGATAAATGGCAAAAAGAGCAAAAATGTAAAGCTAAACGACTTTTTGATCTCGGCATATCAAAGCGATCTTTTTAATCGCTGGCTTAGCAAGCGCGTTGAAATTTCGAGATTTGCGCAGGATTTTAGCCTAGGCGAGCTAGGTCAAATTTACCCGTATCTTGACGGCGCGATTTTGAAAAATTTAAAATCTCAAAAGAGATTTTTTAAGCTAATTGAGGGCGAAGTTTTGGGTCACTACCCGCACGGCAAGTGCTTTTTGTGTGAGGATTTGGACGCAGAGGGCGTACGCTTTGACGCTAGAGATATCACTAGCTGCGGGCTGATCGCGGGCGCGAAGGCGTATGAGGCGCAGGGCGCGGCTAGGGCGGTAGAGGATCAAATTTTCGCGCAGGCAAATGAATATAAAGCTAAAATGACGGGGTCTAGGCGCTTTGCGTGGTGCTACTTGGAGGATACAAACTATAAATACAACGAGGAAAAAGCGCACTTTACGATAAAATTTACGCTGCAAAAAGGAAGCTACGCGACTGTTGTGCTAGAAGAAATCTTGCATAAAAACATCTTTGAGTAGGGCGGCAACTCGTCTTGCGAGCGCTTTTAAATGATTTTTGCATCTATGCTCGCAAGTGCAAGCAGAGTATAAATTTCGCTTTACGATAGGCTGTGTGTCTTATCTTGGGACGAATTTTACTTCTTCTATTTAGCTAAGAGCATAGCGACGTAGGAAGCAATTAAAACCATCTCGCAAGACTTCACCTTAACTTTCAAGTTTAAATTTCGCAAATCAAAATCCGCCTCACCTAATGCCCTTTAAAAACTGTGAGTAAAGCGGTGCAAAAACTTTACCTTATCGTTTTAAGCTCAAATTTGCGCACTAAGACCCGCACCTTAATATCACTAAATTTTACTCGTAAAGCAAGATACGCTGGCGACGCGAAACACAAGTGTTTCTAAGCTCGTTTGGATATAATGGGTTTGCAAATTTATATTTTAAAAGGATTAAAAATGGCAAATATTTTTCTTTGCTCTTACTTTGCGGAGGTTGCGAGCAAGATTAATGAAGTGGTAAATTTTCAAGGCAAAGATATTGTTTTTATAGATACTGCGGCCAAATTTGAAGAGGTAAATTTCTACGTCGGCGAAGCGGTGGAAATTTTAGAAAATTTTGGTGCGAAGCTAAGACGCCTTGACGTCTCTTGCGCCAAGAATTCGGCGGCACTAGTATCTAGCCAAGATGAGCCATCTTGTGAAGATGAAATTTTATCTGCCATTAGTCAGTGCGACATCATTTACGTTAGCGGTGGAAATACATTTTATCTTCTTAGTAAGTTACGAAAGTCGCATGCTGCACAAGCCATCAAAGATGCAGTTCAAGTAGGGAAAATTTATATCGGAGAGTCAGCAGGTGCGATCGTAGCGGCACCAGATACGAGATATGCTACGCTTATGGATGAAAATAGCGTAAACGTGAGTGATTTTACAGGCTTAAATTTGGTGGATTTTTTCATAGTGCCACACTTTGGTTGTGAGCCTTTTATAGAAGCTACACGCGAGATAATGGAAAAATTTGGCAATTCTTGTGATTTGCGTCCTATAAATAATGCAGAATTTATCGCACTTTAATATAAAAATACAGCTGTTTGACGAGTAAAAATTTATATAAAACGTAAGCTAGACTTTTGCTTAAAGGGTTTTTTATAAATTCACTTTTTGTGTGTAAAATTATATGGCTTAGAAGAAGTAAGTGTAGTTGCAATAAAATCTAAAGCTATAAATTTAAGCCAAAGCCGCTATAATTTCACTCTGGCACGGTAAGCGATCGCTTTTGATTTTTGCAAAAGAGGAAAGTCCGAGCTGCGATAAGACAAGGTTCCATCTAACGGATGGCTAGGGAAACCTAAGGGATAGTGTAACAGAAAGTAGACTTCCGCTTCGGCGGTAAAGGTGAAACGGCGGAGTAAGAGCCCACCGGCACGCTTGGTAACTTGCGTGGCCATATAAACCCAACCTGCAGCAAGAAGGGATGGTTTTGGTCTTATATTAAAACCCTTCGCTAGAGCTTGTTTGTAAAAGCAAGCGTAGATAAATGATCGCTCAAGACAGAACTCGGCTTAACGCCGTGCCTTTAAATTTACTAGATTAGTTTGTTACGTATTTTTGAGCTTTTTGTAGCTTTATAAGCTCATTTTGGATGTGCGAAGACTTGTTTTTTAAAAGCTCTATTGCTCCGCCGATTAATGCTTGTGCTTCTTGTGCTGAAGCTAGGCTCGTAAACATATCCTCACTAAAATTTTGTGATAAAGTAGCTATCTTGCCTGTGTCTTCGTTTATCAATGCTAATTTAAATTCATTGATCCAACTATTCACCTGACGTTACCTCTCTCCATGCTTCAGATAGTTGCTTTACAACATTGGTTACTTCATTTAAAGCTGCGATATCGTTTTGTATATTTGCCATAGCAAGAAGCTGCATCTGTCTTGTATAAAGGCCGCTAAGATAGTGCGCTACATCGCCTTGAGAATAATCAAGTGAATTTAAAAGCTCAACAAAAATAGCGTTTGTCCTATTTATATAATAAACTTTTTTCTCTATATCTCCAGCTTCTATCGCCTTTTTGGTACGAAATATAAATTTTAAAATTCCGTCATAAAGCATTTCTATTAATTTAGTTGGGGACTCAATGCCCCCAAAACTAGACTGTGCGTATGCACTATATGCACTTTGATTCATCTTTTTCTCTTATTTTCTGCTATTTATCTCTGCATCGATCATTGATTTTAGTGTCGAGAACTGATTTTCTAAGCTTGCGATGATAGCGTTATACTTGATAAAGCGCTCTTGCATTGTTGTATATTTTTCATCTAAAAGCTTTTGTGTGCTCTCTTTGTTTTTTGTGATCGACTCATTTTCATCTTTTAACTGATTTTGCATAGCAACCATCGTACCACTTTTACCAACGACACCATCAAGCATTTTAGCTAGCTTTGTAAATAGCCCATCTGTCTTTTTGGTTACTGGATTTATGGTAGCTTCATTCATACCTAGAGCTGTTAAGGCTGAATTTTTACCTTTTACCTCGATATTTTCGCCATCGCTTCTTTTTAAAATGATTCTTTTACCGCTTTTATCAAGACTAGCTGTAACTCCAGTTATGCCAGCGTCATTTATAGCTTGTTGAAGTTTTAGTGCGTTCTCTTCGGCTGTGGCAGTAGCAGTAGTTGAGAATATAACTGACTTGCCGTTTATCGTAAGATCACCAGCTTTTATGTCCAGTGCTCCAGCGCTAACAGTCGATGCTCCCATATAGCTTATCGGCTCGATCTTGCTTGATCCCATGAAAAATTTCTGAATCTCTTCAGGATCTTTGCTAAGAGCTGCATTTAGTTTATTTAGATCAAGCTGAAGTTGTCCGTCTTTATCAGGCACTATACCATATTTGCTTAATGCTTTGCCTTCACTATCTTGTCCATTTACAAGACGACCAATGTTTGATCTTAAGCTTGAAATTTCGCTAACACCTTGGAAAGTGCCAGCTCCTTTTTCTTCGTCATATTTTGTGGCTATACCAAGGTTCATGGTCATTAGGTTGTAGTCTTTGATAAATTCTTCAACCGCTTTTATTACCTCTTTTGTATCTTGAGAGACGCTTACGTTTGTTTTACCAGTTTCATTTAATGTAATAGAAATTCCCGGCCTTAAGTCGTTGAAGGTATTTTTGCTTCTTTTTACATTTACTCCGTTATATGTAAATTCAGCATCTTGTGCCTTTAAAATTCTATTTTTCTCAAAATTTGATGTCATCTTTGGTGTGCCATCAGGATTTGTTAGTAGAGTGCCATTTGCATCTTTATCTTGAAACTGCGTACTATCCCAGCCAAGCTTATCTAAAACACCAGCCGTATCATTTGAAAATTTAATAGTCTGTGTTGCGCCAGTGTTGCCTGATTGAAGCATGATTTGATTTGGCTTATCTCCGCCAACGTTTAAAATTCTGGCTTGCAATTTACCACGACTAATATCATTTATCTTGTCTACAATATCTTGATATGTGGTCGATCTAGTTACGCTAATAGAAAATTTTTGTCCATCGATCTCAACATCAAAAGAGCCGTTATTTGTCGCACCTACTAAGTTTGAAGCGTTTTTGAAATTTGAGCTTTGAAATGTATCTTTTTGAGCAAGTTTTTGCACATCGATACTAAAATTTTGCACGCTAACGCCATTTGCTGCTGAGGCTGTTACGCTTTTGCCAGCATTGTTTGTAGTTCTCTTTAGATAAAGTGCCTCTCCGCCAAGCGTTTTGCCACTTACGTTTACGTTGCTAACTAGAGTTTTTAGCGCTGCAAGGTCTTTTTGCTTTAGATCATTTCTTTCTAGCCTTTTTGTTAAAGGCTTGATCTGTCCTGCTTCATCTGCTTCTTTTAGCTTTTTGATAAGATCATCATTTAGACCACTATTTTTTGTACCTAAGCCTAAATTTGTTACGTTACCTACTGCCATTTTTAACTCTCCTTGTCAAAAAGTATTCCGATACTTTCTTTGAAATACTCGCTTATTCTTATAGCTTCTTTGCTTGGAAGCTGTGTTATCTCTTCGCCAGTTTTAGCATCTTTTACTTGCACAACCATTAAATTTAGCTTCTCATTGTAAGCAAACCTTACATTAGTATCGAGCTGCTGCATTTGATAGTTTAGTCTGTCAGTGACCTCTCTTGTTCTTTTGGCAAGCTCTTCGTTGCTAAGTCCGTCTAGCTCGTTAACATCTTTTGTTTCATTGTTTTTATCAGCACTTAATTTAATATCAGAATGCTCGATAGGTCTGCTATCTATTTGACGCTGAACAGATGTGCTCATGCTCGTATCTAGTACCTGATTTGCTGCTGCCTTAAAGATTTCCATAGTTTTACTCCTTAAAACTTACGTTAGCTTCTACATCGGTAAAATTTTAAAATCCTTTAGTGTTTATATAAATTTTTGATTATTTAGGCTAAAATCGAGCAAAAATTTATAGGAAGAGATATGAAAATTTCATTTGAGTGCGAGTGTATTTTACTTCAAAAGACACTGCTGCTTTTTTGTGGAAATTTAGCTGCTCATCATAAGGATTGTGATTTTGTAGTGAGTGACCGCGAGATTGCGACAAAAAAACCACTATTTATAATAGGAAAAAATGCTCATCTTTCTCATCCTTTTACCAAAATGGTACTTCTTGATACACTTGAAGAATTTTACTCAGCTATGCAGATTTCAAAAGCAAATGAGCTAAATGAAGCTAAAAATGAAAAGGGCTTAGAGGAGAAAATTTCACTTTTGATAGATAAATTTAAAGCCGATCTTCTTGAAATTCTAAGGGTAAATCAGTGAAGCTTTACACTAAAATCTCAAGTGGTAAATTTAAAGGTAAAAGGCTTGAGCTGCCAAGCCTAAGCACGACTAGAAGCACAAAAAGCATCGTAAAAGAGTCCTTCTTTAACGTCATTAGAGATGAAATTTACTCGCTTACATTTATAGAGGGTTTTGGTGGAAGTGGCGTGATGGCAAGCGAGGCCGTTAGCAACGGAGCACGTGAGGCTATCGCTATTGAAAAAGATAGAGCCGCTTTTAAGATCACACAAAACAATCTTGCTAGCCTAGAGTGCTCAAATTTAAAAGCAATAAATGGCGATACCTTTTCTGTTTTACCCGATATTGTAAATTCTCAAAGTGGCAAGGTCTTGCTCTATCTTGATCCCCCATTTGACATAAGAGCTGGCTTTGATGGCATCTACGAAAAGCTTGTAAATTTAATCTCACAGCTAAAAAAAGAGAAAATTTATATGATAGTTTTTGAACACAACAGCGACTTTAAATTTTGCGATGAAATTTCTACATATAAACTTGTAAAATTTAAAAAATTTGGAGCTACTTCGCTCTCTTACTTCCAATAATTTATAAAAATTTGGAACATCTTTTGCTTTAAAAACCTAAAAATAGCTAATTTTTAGGAAAAAATATGAAAAAATTTTTATCTTTTGTAGCAGCTTCTGTGATAGCTACTTCAGCTTTTGCTACGCAGATAAAAGAGCTTGCAAGCATAGTTGGCGTAAGAGATAACCAGCTAATAGGCTACGGCCTAGTTGTCGGACTAAACGGCACAGGTGATGGCTCAACGTCAAAATTTACGATACAGTCTCTATCAAACATGCTTCAAGGTGTAAACGTAAAGATAAACCCAGATGATATCAAGTCAAAAAATGCAGCTGCTGTTATGGTAACAGCTAAGCTTCCTGCATTTGCTAGGCATGGCGACAAGCTTGACGTCGTGATCTCATCTATCGGTGATGCAAAAAGTTTGCAAGGTGGTACGCTTCTCATGACGCCACTAAAAGGCGTTGATGGTGATATTTACGCTTTGGCTCAGGGTGCTCTTAGTATCGGCGGTAAAAGCATGGGCAGATCAGGTGGCAATCATCCAACCGTCGGCTCTATCCTAAATGGAGCTTTAGTTGAGCGAGAAGTAACTTATGACATTTACAATCAAGATAGCATAAGACTAAGCCTAAAAGATACAAATTTTAAAACCGCTCTTGATATCCAAAATGTCATAAATGCAAATATTTCTGATGACGCTGCAAAAGCGATCGATCCAAGAACGGTTATCGTTAAAAAGCCAGATGATGTTAGTATTATCGAGCTTGCAAGTGCTGTACTCGATCTTGATGTAGAGTATAAGCCAGATGAAAAGATAGTAGTTGATGAAAGAACTGGCACGATAGTAAGTGGCATAAATGCTGTGGTTAGTCCAGTTGTATTAACTCATGGTGCAATTACTATAAAAATAGAGCCAAATAGCTACGATGAAGCAGCACAAAATGATGTAAATATAGGAAGCGATACGTCGGTCGCACCTAGCCAAAATTTACTTAAAATTTCAGGTGAAAAAACAACTGTTGCAAATGTAACAAGAGCTTTAAACAAGCTTGGAGCAACACCAAGTGACATCATATCGATACTTGAAAATTTAAAGCGAGTTGGTGCGATACAAGTTGATTTGGAGATAATATAATGCAAATAGATAACACCTTAGCGCTAAATTCATACAATGAAATTTCTACAAATAAGATAAAAAACGCAAATGCTAAACAAGATGCACTTTTAAAAGAACAAACCGATGCGTTTGAGGCATATATGGTAAAGGCTGTTCTTGATATTGCTTTAAAAGAAGACGAGCACAACTCGCTATATCCAAAGGCTGCTGGTAGCGATATCTATAGGTCAATGTATAACGATGCAATGAGTAAAGCATTGAGCGGAAATCTTGGTTTTTCAGAACTTTTGTACGATTTTTTAAAGAGAGACTCTTAAGTAAATTTATATTCTGCCGATGTAGTGATATAAACATTTTATTTTAAGAGGTATGAGCATGATAACACCTTTGAACCAAAGACCAAATTTCCAGACAAATACGCTAAATAAAAATGGCGATGCCAAGGTCGAAACTCAGAGTAAAGAAGTAAGAACAAACGAAAACGCAAAGCTAAAAGAGATAGCTGATGCCATAGCAAATGGCACTTATCAGGTTGATATCTCAAAAACGGCTAGGGCTGTGGCTGATGCGTTGCTGTAATTAAGGAATTTAAATGATTAAAAAGCTTTTGGACGAGGCTATAGGCGAGCTTGATGAGCTTATAAATTTAACCATACAAGATATCGCAAATATAAAAGAGGCTAAACACTCAAGCGTTGATGAGAGTGTAAAGAAAAAAAATGCCTTAGTTCGTGCATTTGAAGATACAAAAAGAGCACTAGATAAAGAGCTTTTAAAGGTATCAAAAGAGAGCGGTACGACTACACTTGCTAGTGTTTTAGACGATGAAGTGAAGTCAAAGCTTGTACTTATGCGTTCAAAGCTTGAAAATTTACATAAAGTTAATAAAGAATATGCAAGGCATGTCGTTGCTGTTAAAGAATTTTTTGACTCACTTAATGAAAAAATTTTTGGCACTAAAACAAGTGAATACGGCCAAGATGGAAACAGCATAGATAATAATTTTTATAAATCAAGGGTTTAAAAAATGGCTAATATTTTTATGTCATTAGGCACGGGTGTTTCAGGGCTAAATGCAGCCCAGCTTCAAATAAGTACAACCGGAAATAATATCGCAAACGCTGACAGCAACTACTATACAAGGCAGCGTGTTGTCCAATCTGCATCTCCAGCGATGAATACAGTCCCTGGCGGAGTTGGCACAGGCACACAAGTAGATACTATAACAAGACTTCATGATGAGTTTGCCTACTCAAGATTAAAATACTCATCGTCAAATTTAGAAAACACAGCCTATAAACAAAGAATTTTGCAAGAAGCTACAAAATATTTTCCTGATCTAAAAGATAATGGAATGGTAAAGGATATTCAGGAGTATTTTTCCGCGTGGAATAACTTTGCTTCAAACCCTAATGCTGGTGCTCAGAAAGTAAATTTGATAAATAAAGCAAGTGTATTGACCGCAAGTATCAACCGCTCATCAAAGATGCTTTATGATATGCATGAAAAGATCGATGAAACAATAAAAATAAATATAAATGAGATAAATTCGCTAGGCAGACAAATAGCAAATATTAATAAGCAAATCCAAAGAATAGAATCAGGCGCGGACGCTGGTATAAAAATAAATGCAAATGATCTTCGTGATAAACGTGATGAGCTTGAGCTTGCGATGTCAAAGCTGGTAAATACAGCAGTTTATAAAAGTGATCTAAAGAGCAATTCTAGGGTAGATACAGGAATAACAGATCAAGGAAAATACTACAATCTAAATATTGGCGGTGTAAGTATCGTTGATGGTGTAAATTTTCATGAAATTTCTATGAGTTCAACTGAAAGTGGACGATATACAAAAATTTATTATGAAAGAGAAGACGGTAGAAGAATCCCAATGGAAGAAAAGATCACAGGTGGTAAAATCGGAGCTGCACTTGATCTTAGGGGCCGAAACTATGAGCCAGATAATGATAAATTTAGCGATGGAACGATCCAAAAATATATTGATAATTTAAATACATTTAGTAAAACCTTGATAACAAGTACAAATAATATCTATGCCGAATCCGCAGTTGAAATTTCTAACTCAGATCCGATAAGTTATTTAGAAGGCGATAAGACGTTGATGAATCATGATAATAGTATAAGAAACGGAAGTTTTGAAGCTATTGTTTATGATAACAAAGGTAATGTCGTGGCCAGAAAAACTATAAATGTAAATGGTACGACGACGATGAATGATACAAGATATGGCAACTCTATTGTCAAAGACTTTAACTCAAACTCAGATGACAATAAAGACAATAATATGCTAAATGACGTTGATGACTTTTTTGAGGCGTCATATTTTTATGATAAAAATACTCAAAAAGGTACATTTTCTCTCATTCCAAAACAAGCTCAAGGGCTTTATAGCATATCGATAGTCGATCACGGTACAAATTTTCCAGGTGCTGTTGGCATAAATAGATTTTTTTCAGGTACTGACTCAAATAGTATCGGCATAAATCAAAATTTTACCCAAGACCACACAAAGCTTCGTGCCTACTCAAAGCCAGTTATCGGAAATAATGAAGTTGCAAATAAAATGATCCAGCTTCAGTATCAAAAGCAGACCTTTTACTCAAGTGGCATAGCGCTTGATAGAGATGAGACGGTTGAGGGATATTACCGCTATCTTACGACTGATATGGCGAGTGATACAGAGGCAAATAATACGATCCACGATACAAATACGTCTTTGCAAAAGACAGCTGAAGAGGAATTTCAATCAACAAGTGGCGTAGATACCAATGAAGAGCTTACAAATTTGATCCGCTTTCAAGCTAGTTACGGCGCAGCTGCAAAGATCATCACGACCGTTGATCAGATGCTTGACACGCTTCTTTCACTAAAACAATGAGCGAGCTAAAGAGCCTTTTAGACTCGCACGTACTTAGTAAAAATACAAATTTGGGGCTGTTTGAAGCCCCAGATCCACTTCAAGTAGCCACTAAATTTAAAGAGCCAAACATAGCGCTCATTTGTGCGTTATTTGCTTATGGTAATGCAAAAATGATAGTAAAATTTCTAAATTCGCTTGATTTTGGTTTGCTTGATGAGAGTGAGCAAAATATCAAGAAAAATTTATCAAATTTTAAATATCGCTTTCAAAATGAAAATGATGTGAGAGAAATTTTTATCACTCTCTCACGCCTTAAAAAAGAGGGCGACATAGAGGAAATTTTACGCCAAGGTCTTGCAAAAAATGGCGAGATGATAGAGGGCGTAAATGAGCTTATCAAATTTATATATAAGCTAAATTCTTACCGCTCGGACGGATATGAGTTTTTCTTTGGTAAGAGTTTTGACAAAGAGCCACAAAGCCCATATAAACGCTATAACATGTATCTTCGCTGGATGGTAAGGGATAGCGACATTGACCTTGGACTATTTAAGAATTTACCAAAAGATAAGCTTTTGATGCCGCTTGATGTTCATACGCATAGAGTTTCTTTAAATTTAGGACTTATAAATAGAAAAAGCTACGATTTCAAAGCAGTTATGGATCTTACAAAAAAGCTTAGAGAATTTGACGAGCTAGACCCGATAAAATATGACTTCGCGCTTTATAGAATAGGGCAGAGTAAAGAGTTAGAAACTATCATAAAAAATCTTAATCAATAAAAATTATTGCTAAATTTTTAAATTTAGGGTAGACTTGCCATACAATTTTATCCACAAGGAGCTTGTATGAAAAAAATCGTTTTACTAAGTGCAGTTTTAGGAACTTTGCTTTTTGCTCACGAAGGTCATCACTTTGATGCAAAATCTGGTGAACATCTAGTTATACCTGTTAATGAGCTAAGCGAGAAGGGCGATAAGAGTGTCGGCGAAGTAGTAGCTGTTAAGACAAACTACGGCGTTGCATTTTTTCCAAATTTAAAAGGACTTACTGCAGGGCTACACGGCTTTCACATCCATGAAAATGCTGACTGTGGTGCGACTGAAAAAGGCCTTGGTATGAAAGCAGGCGGCCACTGGGATCCAGCCGGTACAAAAATGCACTCTTTTGCATGGGATGATAAGGGTCACAAAGGCGATTTACCGGCACTTTACGTAGATGCTGAGGGTAATGCGAACTATCCAGTACTAGCCCCAAAGATAAAAAGTCTTGACGAGCTAAGAGGTCACTCATTAATGGTTCATGTTGGTGGCGATAATCACAGCGACAACCCAAAAGCACTTGGCGGTGGCGGTGCTAGAATGCTTTGTGGCGTTATTAAGTAGCCACTTTAATAAACGAGTCTTTGAGCTAGATCCAAAGGCTCGTTAAATTTTAAAAATCTCTCATTTCAAATATAAAAATTTTACAAAAAGATAAGTACAAATAAATTACAATCTGCTTTTATTTCAATTATCAAAAGAGCAAAAGATGGAATTTGATCTACTTAGCTATGTCGTTTTTTTTGTAGCTGCATTTTTAGGCGGTTTTATCGATTCTATCGCTGGTGGAGGTGGCCTTATAACGCTTCCAGCTATTATGGCGATGGGCGTGCCACCACACCTTGCACTTGGTACAAATAAGCTTCAAGGTGTCTTTGGTAGCTTTACAGCGACTCTAAATTTCACAAAACGGGGATTAATTAATTATAAAGAGTGCTTTGTAGGTATCGTTTTTACTTTTATTGGAGCTATCATCGGAGCGGTGGTTATCCTATTTTTAAATACAAATTTTTTAAAGATAATTATCCCATTTTTGATGATTGCTATTTTTATCTACACGCTTTTTATGCCAAAAGTCGGTGAAAATGATAGAGCTGCAAAGATGAATGAAAAGCTATTTTATGTAGTTTTTGGGCTAATACTTGGCTTTTATGATGGTTTTTTTGGTCCAGGAACAGGCTCTTTTTGGACATTTGCTATAGTGGCATTAATTGGGCTAAATTTAAAAAAGGCTGTCGCTCATACGAAACTCTTAAATTTTACTAGCAATATCGTTGCTCTTGGCATTTTTATAGCTGGCGGACAGATGCTTTGGGCTGTTGGACTTTTGATGGCAGTTGGTCAAATTTTAGGCGCATATTTTGGATCAAATCTTGTCATTAAAAAAGAGGTCAAATTTATTAGAACAATGTTTCTAGTGGTAGTTGCAGTGACTATTTGTAAATTGGTTTTCGATTATTTCAGAGTTTAAAATTAAAAATGTTTTAACAATAATTTTGTTACAATCACGCAAAATTCTAAATCCAAGGTAAATTAATGAAAGATTTGTTTCTATTTTCAAATTTCCTAGATAGCTCCCACGCCTTTATCTATGCGTTTCACTTTCTACTTGTAGCTTTGATTGTTATCATAGTTGCTTATATAGCAAGGAGTAAGATGCAGCTTGTACCAAGAGGTCTTCAAAATATAGTTGAAGCTTATTTAGAGGGCGTTATATCGATGGGAAGAGATACTTTAGGTAGTGAAAAACTAGCAAGGAAATATCTTCCACTTGTTGCAACTATCGGTTTTATCGTATTTTTTTCAAATGTTGTAGGTATTATTCCTGGATTTGAGTCACCAACATCAAGTCTAAATTTAACTCTAGTTTTGGCTTTAGTTGTATTTGTTTATTACAACTTTGAGGGCATTAGAGAAAATGGCTTTTTTAAATATTTTGGACACTTTATGGGACCGAATAAATTCCTAGCTCCTATTATGTTTCCAGTTGAAGTCATCTCACATCTTTCACGCGTAGTTTCGCTATCATTTCGTCTTTTTGGTAATATCAAGGGCGATGATCTATTCTTACTAGCGATGCTTACACTTGCACCTTGGTTTGCTCCACTTCCAGCTTTCGCACTTCTAACACTTATGGCTGTTTTGCAAACATTTATTTTCATGATGCTAACTTACGTTTATCTAGCTGGTGCCGTTGCTATTAGCGAGCACGAGCATTAAAATTTAAAGCCATATTTTTATATGGCTTTTTCCTTTTTAAAACTATTTAAATTTTTAAATCACCTTCTTTATTTTCCAGTCAAAACGCTCATTTTTAGATATTTTAAAAGAAAGTATCGCTAAAATACGCCTTAAAAATTTGTATAAATTTAAAGGTAAAAATATGTTTGAAGTCGTTATCGGTTTAGAAGTTCACACTCAGCTTAATACAAAAACTAAAATTTTCTGCTCTTGCTCGACTAGCTTTGGCGACGAGGCAAACACTCACGTTTGTCCGACCTGCCTAGCTCTACCTGGAGCGCTACCTGTGCTAAACAAAGAGTCCGTTAAAAAGGCGATCAGCTTTGGCACAGCGATAAACGCTAAGATAAATAAAAAATCAGTCTTTAATAGAAAAAACTACTTCTATCCAGACCTTCCAAAGGCATATCAAATTTCCCAGTTTGAGATCCCTATCGTAGAAGGTGGCGAGCTAATAATCGACGTAAATGGTACTAAAAAACGTATCGGTGTAACAAGAGCACACCTTGAAGAGGACGCTGGAAAGAACATCCATGAAGAAACCGAGAGTTTGGTTGATCTAAACAGAGCCGGCACGCCACTTCTTGAGATAGTTAGTGAGCCAGATCTTAGAAGCAGTGATGAGGCGGTGGCTTATCTTAAAAAATTGCACTCGATCCTTCGCTTTTTAAATATAAGTGATGCAAATATGCAAGAGGGCAGCTTTCGCTGCGACGCAAACGTCTCTATCCGTCCAAAAGGCGATACCAAGCTTTACACAAGGGTTGAGATAAAAAATCTAAACTCATTTAAATTTATCCAAAAAGCGATCGATTACGAGGTGGAGCGCCAAAGTGTAGCTTGGGAAGATGGCAAATACGACCAAGAAGTCTATCAAGAGACAAGGCTGTTTGACACGACAAATTTAGTGACAAGATCGATGCGTGGCAAAGAGGATAGCGCGGAGTATAGGTATTTTCCTGACCCTGACTTGCTGCCTGTTGAAGTGTCAGAGCAGATGTATAACGAAGCGATAAAAATTCCAGAGCTTGCCGAGCAAAAGGTGGCAAGATATGTTAGCGAGTTAGGTGTTAAAGAGAGTGATGCGCTAAATTTAACCCAAAGCGTTGAGATGGCTAGATATTTTGAAGAGCTGATCGCTGCTGGAATTCAACCAAAGCTTGCTACTACGTGGCTGATAGTCGAGCTTCTTGGCCGTTTAAATAATGGCGTAACGATCGAGACAAGCCCCGTTAATAGTGCTAAAATGATAAATTTACTAAAACGTATAGAAGATGGCACGATAAGCGGCAAGGCCGCAAAAGAGGTGCTAGACTACATAATGGAAAACGACGCGGACGTTGATAGTGTCATAGAAAAACTTGGCTTAAAACAAGTGAGCGATGACTCAGCTATCATCGCGATCATAGATCAAATTTTAGCTGCAAACGCCGACAAAGTAGAAGAGTATAAAAACGGCAAAGATAAGATGTTTGGCTTCTTTGTTGGTCAGGTGATGAAAGAGGGCAAGGGTGCCTTTAACCCAGGCAAGGTCAATGAGCTTTTAAAGGCCAAAATAGGCTAAAAAAGGGCTAAAATGAGCATAGCAGTCATCGGAGCTGGCAAGTGGGGCAGTGCACTATTTCACGCATTTAGTGAAAATAACGAGTGTGTCATCAGCTCAAGAACGCCAAGAGAGATTTCAAATTTTGTAAGCTTGGATGAAGCTTTGGAATGCGAATATCTAGTCTGCACGATCCCAACTCAAGCCACAAATTTATGGCTAAAGCAAAACTACAAAAACAAAGGTCAAAAGATCTTAGTCGCCAGCAAGGGCATAGATACGGCAAATCTTAAATTTTTAAATGAAATTTACGAGAATTTTGTTGATAGTGAAAATTTGGCCTTTCTTTCAGGGCCAACCTTTGCAAAAGAGATCATGCAAAAGCTGCCTTGCGCTTTGGTGGTAAATTCTAAAAATCAAAATTTAGCTTCAAAATTTGCCTCATTTTTTCCAAGCTATATGAAAGCATACACCTCAGATGACGTGATCGGCGCTGAAGTGTGTGGGGCATATAAAAACGTGATCGCCATAGCTGGTGGCATCTGCGACGGACTTGGTCTTGGAAACAACGCAAGGGCTAGCCTCATTTCGAGGGGGCTTGTCGAGATGGCTAGATTTGGCAAATTTTTTGGCGCAAAAGATGAGACATTTATGGGGCTAAGCGGTGCAGGCGATCTTTTCTTAACCGCTTCATCGATACTCTCGCGCAACTACCGCGTAGGTCTTGGCATCGCAAGACACGAGAGATTAGAAAAAATTTTAAATGAGCTTGGCGAAGTGGCAGAGGGCGTCGATACTGCAAGGGCTATTAGCAAGATTGCTAAAGAAAAGAGCATATATGTGCCAATCGCAAGCGAGGTTGAAAATATGCTAAATGGCAAAGATGTTTTTGAGAGCGTAAAATCACTTTTGGGAAGAAGATGAAAGCTTTAAAATTTATATTTTTTGTAGCCATTTTTGCTCTGGAACTAAGCGGCGCAGAAGTGAGCCTAAGAGCTAAGGTCTCGCAGATGATAATGGTTGGCTTTAATGGAGCTAGCACAAAGGACGCTGCGTTTCGTGCGATGCTAAGCGACGCTGGATATGAGAGGTTTGGCGGTGTGATGCTACTTGGCAGAAACGTTACTAGTAAAGCCCAGCTAAAAGCTAGCATAAAGGCGATCAAAGAAAAAAGTCCTAAAATTTTCGTCGCTATCGACGAAGAGGGTGGTAACGTGAGCCGCATGAAGGATAAGAGCTTTGATGGCCCATATCCTAGCGCATACGAGGTCGCAAGCACGCTTGATATCAAAAGCGCATACGATCTCTACTCAAAAATGGCTATAAATTTAAAGGAGTGTGGCATAAATTTAAATTTCGCTCCAGTGGTCGATCTACACGATGAAAACTCGCCGATAATTGCTGCAAAGCAAAGGGCGTTTAGCGAGTATGCAAGCAAGGTAGTGATCTACGCTGATGCCTTTATGGACGCATTTAAAGAGCAGGGCATCCTAACGACACTTAAGCACTTTCCAGGGCATGGCAGCTCAAAAGAGGACTCGCATAAAAATAAGAGCGAGGTCACACTAAGCAAGGATGCGCTGCTACCATATAAAGACGCCATAAGCACTGGTAGAGCGCAGATCATCATGGTCGGACACCTTTTTGTAAAAGGCATCGACGAGGACAATCCAGCCACACTTTCTAAAAAAATAATAACCGATCTCTTGCGAAATGAGCTTAAATTTAATGGTGTAGTTATCAGCGATGATATGCTGATGAAAGGCGTTGGCGACGAAGCTTTGGCGCAAAAAGTGGTGAAATTTATAAACGCTGGTGGCGATATCTTACTTTTTAGCGAGTTTAAGATAAATAACCAAAGAACAGCCGATCTAGTCGCTCAGATTATAATCGATGCAGTAAATGAGAAAAAGATCAGCAAAGAGCGAATCGACGCTTCTTATAAGAGGATAATGGCTCTAAAAGCGAAGCTTTAAATTTGGCTTTTATAAATTAGGCTAGTAAATTTCTAGCAATCTCGTCTTTTTCTAAATCAAAGTATAAAACATTAAGCCACATATTGTTTTCATATTTAAATTTCATAGCTTTTTGGTCAACGCCACTTATTCTTGGGTAGACAAGATAAAGCCTGCCGCACTCGTATTTCTTACCATAAGCGTAGAGTTGATATAGGTCGGCTTGTGAGATATCATCTCTTGACTTTACGATTTTCCATTTTGTGTCAGCTATAAATTTATCTTTTAAGAATATATCTGGCTTTAACCAAAAGTCTCTTTTTGGCTCTTCAATAAGATATTTTCCTTGATGCTGCAATATAGCATCCGGAAGCTTTTTCTTTGTAAAATTTCCGACGTAACTCTCAAAAAGTCTATTCATATCAAAAAGCAAAGCAAAGGCTATTTCGCTACCTCCATACGGACTAAACGACTTGTTTTGTAAAAATATCTTGCTCCATAAAAGCGCTTGTTCATAGTGTTTTGTTTGGCGATTTAGTTTTAAGCGGCTAAAGTCCGCGTTTATATCGGAGCTAGATGAAATTTCGTCAAAGATAAATAAATATTCCCTAATAAGTTGTTGATTTTTGCTTGATTTTGAGCGCTTGTATAAAAACTCGAGTGCACTTTTTATGAGACGATTTTCGGCTCTATCTATGGAAAATTCCTGATAGCAAACGTAAAATCTCTCTTTATGGACGATATTTTTACGTATTTGCTCAGAGATTTTCAGCTTTCCTTTTAAAAATTTTAGGTTATCTTCTAGCTCCACATAGTCGCTTTTTATGCCTATTTTTATGAGTTTTGATACTTCATCTAAGAACATCGATATAAAAATTTCAAGAAGTGGTAGATTCAAGCTTTTTAAATTCGCAATGTTTATATTTTTAAATGGATGGTTTTTTAAGGTTTTTAACATTCTCAGTAAAATTCTTTTAGAATTTTCTACTGCTTCCTCGTTGTTGCTATTATCGTTGTCGTGGATTTTGGGAAGTATCTCAAGGCTATCGCCACTTTTTGTCTGGATGATACCGACGTAGTTTTGAGCTTGTAAAAAATCGCCCTTTTTGTCTCTGCCGGGCTTTAAAAACTCCACTGTGGCAAAATTTTCTCTAGTAAATGCATCTACGGCTTTAAATAGGTTTTGGTCGTCTTCCGGGCGAAATTTTTCAAACTCTATTAAGTATTTGGTCATTGTCTTGCGTTTTATTTTGTTCGTAAATTTTTATATAACTTTGAGGGTTGTTGAAAGTTTTTTGGTTGTTTATCTCGTATAAGACTTTATCGTCTATATCGTCGATTTTTGATCCAAATAATTCTTTTGCAGCCATATTTTTCTTAATTTTAACAAACTGAAGATCTTCGTTTTTCTGATTATCTCCTAGTACGAGCCTTATTTTCTCCCAGTCGTCGTAAAAATACTCTTGTAGTAGCGGTAAAATTTTATTTTTAAAGACATTTGCAAGCGTTTCCATGTCTGACACATTTATAAAATAAGCATGCCCTATCGTGTGATCTCTGTCATAAAGATACTCTATGCGCTCGTTTATCGTTTTTAGCATTTCACCTACATTGATGCCTTCAATGATTGTTTCATTTAGCGTGTCGTATTCTGGCATCATCTCCACAAACTCAAACCTTCTTCTAAGAGCCGTATCCATAAGGGCTATGCTTCGATCTGCTGTATTCATCGTGCCTATTATGTATAAATTTGACGGCACTCCAAATTTCTCTTTTGAGTATGGCAGCTCGACCATTATCTCATCATCTGCTCCGAGCCTTTTTGACGGCTCTATAAGAGTTATGAGCTCACCAAAAATTTTAGAGATATTTCCGCGGTTGATCTCGTCGATAAAGATGGCATATTTTGGTGTGTTTTCATTAAAAAACTTTTGTCGCTCATCTTTTGGCAAATCGCAAAAGTCCCTAAGTTTGCCTTTGTAATCACTAAGAAGTAAGGCATTTTCGCAGCACTGATAGAAAATTCCTTTTGATATCTCATAAGTTATATCGCCATCTTCGTTTTCGCCATCAAATACTGGCTTTATACCCTCAACAAATTCCTCATATCCGTAGCTTTGGTGAAATGTTATAAATTTAAAATTTTCTTTTGTGTAGCTTGTGCCTACTTTTTTATCTTTTATCTCTTTATATTTTTCGTAAAGATCTATGGCTTCAGGGCACTCATCATTAAGTATTTTTG
>NZ_POZU01000044.1:0-20901 GCF_002914005.1 Campylobacter concisus
TCTTTAAGATTATCTACATAATATCGATTTTTAGGTATGTTTATTTGCTAAAGGATAATATTTATTAATAAAATTTTCCTATAAAGAGTAAAAATATCCTAATTAACTTTAAATTTATAAGTTAATTATTTAAGCTCTGGTTAATTAAATAAAACTGAAATTTAAAAATCTAAAATATAATCCGACCTTTAAATTTAAAGGCTTTTTATGGAAATTTTTGTAGTCATAGTTTTGTTTATTGTTGCAGTGTTTCTTTTTATGAAATTTGCCACTGTTTTTGGTGGCACACCAGATGCTAAGAGTCAAAAACTCATAGAGGCTTCACCAAATTTTAACGGCAAAGTTTTTATAAATTTAGAGCCGACAATTGATATGGTAAAGAAAAGTCCGCAAGCATCTATGCCAAAATTCGTCCTGCAAGCGCTCTTTCCACCAAAGGGCAAGCTACCAAAGCGACCTTTGCCAAATTTAAAATTTGACGCAAAGGCCCTCAAAAACGGCGAATTTATCTAGCTAGGGCATGTTAGCCTCATCTGTAAGCTTGATGACAAAACCATCGTCACAGACCCAGTTTTGCACCGAGCATTTCCACTGCCAATTGGCGGTAAGCCCTTTACCTACGAGCATGCTATCACTGCTAGTGACTACCCAGAAGTGATCGACATCGCCCTCATCTCGCACGATCACTACGATCATCTTGATCACAAAACGATCCTTGAGCTAAAGGATAGAATTTGCAAGTTTCTAGTGCCACTTGGCGTAAAAGCTCACCTTGTAAAATGGGGCGTTGATGAAGACAAAATTTATGAGTTTGACTGGTTTGGTGAGCAAAAAATAGGAAATTTAAACTTCACGTTTTGTCCTTCAAGGCACTTTAGCGGGCGCACATTTAAAAGAAATACGACGCTTTGGGGTGGCTGGGCGGCCCAAAAGGCTGGCTTTAGCTTTTATTTTAGCGGAGATGGCGGATACGGCAAGCATTTTAAGATGATAAATGAGAAATTTGGCGCCTTTGATCTAGTTTTTATCGAAAATGGTGCTTACGGCGATGGCTGGCCTTACGTGCATATGAAGCCAGAGGAGTCAGCGCAAGCACTAAAAAATCTTGGTGCAAAGCTTGGTGTACCGGTACACTGGGGCAAGTTTGATCTATCTTATCATGCTTGGGATGAGCCAATCAAGCGTTTTGAAAAGGCAGCGACAAAACTTGAGCTAAACTACGCAACGCCGATGATCGGAGAAGTTTTCACTACCCAAAATCCGCCTAGGAAAAAGTGGTGGGAGAAAATTTAGGAATAAAATTTGCTCTAAATTTTAAAATCCAAAAGGAAATGCTGATGAAAATTTCTGAAAATTTAGCAAATCTAAAAAATGCCATCGATAAAGCTGCAAAAAACGACCTTGATATGAGCGCAACTGGAAGCTTTTTACAAAATTTAGAAAAAACAAATAAAGAGACTGAAAAAATTTATAAAAAGCTAGAAAAAGAGCTAAAAAACGATGCGCAAATGTTTAAACAATTTGACTTCATGCAGATGATAACAAAGCTTCAATACGGTAACCTAAAGCCAAATGAATGTGAAAAACTACTCAATAAAATGAGCAAGATCGCCAAGGAAATTTAATTTTAAATAGGCTTGATGCGGAGCTAAATTTTACTATTTTTGTGAAAATTAGTGGGTTTTGGTAAGTGATTTGCTTAAAAATAGATTTATTTAAATAGCGACCGTTAAAACTCAGATATATTTCTATTTTCTACCAAAATGCTTGTGTATTCATAGCTCACATGGTAGCATAGGCATACTACTGCTTTAGGTTTTAGGCAAATTTTTAAAATTTCATAAACGAGTAATTTTGGCTTTGATTTTAGTGGCAAGCCTTGCGAGGCTCAAAATCGGTAGTCAAATTCTTGCGAGTAAATGAAAGTTTTAAAATTTGCAAAATAGTAAATTTCTATTTTTAAAAATATAGACTTTAAATTTAAAAACTTTATTAGAAAGGGAGGGGACTTGAATTACGAAGCCGTACCCTTATCCCCTTTTTTTTAATCCCCTGTCTGCTTGCAGTTACGAGACGAAGTCGAAGTAAAAACCCCTCGTACGTTAGAGAGCATGCGATAGCGCTTTGCGCCGCATGCATTTTACATCAAACAAGTGTCAGATAAATTTTAAACGGCTCTAAATTCAGTGCTAAACGTAGTGCAGCCTAAGTTTAGTAGTCTGCTAAGGCGAGTGAATAAGATTTTAAAATTTGCAAGACTGCTTGATTAAATTTTGTAAAAGAATAAATTTAAAGAATACCTATTTATATATGTAAATTTACCAGAGAGGATTTAAGAGCCAAATAGGCTCTTAAATTTTAGTGTAGTTCGCTCCAAACTTTGCGTTTCCAAAGCCAAGCAAAAATTCCTAATATAAAGAAGTAGATCATGACATAAAGCCCTGTGCTCTCGCGCTCAGCCTTTTTCTTGTCACCTACTTTTTGGATATAAGCTACCACGTCGTCTTCAGCGGCTTTATTTAAACCAACTCTAGGCATCGCAGTGCCTGGAAGCATCTTTTGAGTATCGTTTATAAATTTATGCAAGTAGTCAGCACCTTTTGAACGAATCATCATAGATAGATCAGGTGGGTTTGAGCCCATATAAGCAGCAAGGCTTACTTTGTTGCTAAATGCATATTTTTTGTCATATTTTATATCATGACATCTTTGACATGCATCAGCGAAAACCTTTTCTTCAGTGATCTTATTATTTGCCTTTTCATAATCAGCAGATACCTTTTTCAAATAAGCTACTATATCGGCAGTCTCAGCATTTATATCACTACCAGCACCCATAAATGCGGTCATCGGAAATGGATGCTCGTCGTTAAATTTATGAGTTAGTTTTAAAGCCATAGTTGGGTTTTTAATGAGAGCAGCTAAGAATTTATCATCATAAATTTTACCAGCGGTACTAAGATCTGGTGGCGCTACACCAAAGCTTTGACTAGCTGTCTCAGCATCCATACCAGCTGGCATACCTGCTGCCTCTATACCGTGGCATCCTGTACATCCAGCTGCTACAAAAGTATCAGCACCCTTTGTGGCGTCACCTTTTGTAAGGTCGATAGAGTTAATGTCATTCCAAAATGCTGTATAGTCATCAAGAATTTTTTGTGCTACTTCTACATCTTTTGTAGCCGCATCTATACTTGCCTTATTTCCACTAGCCTTAGCAGTCTCAAGTGCTGTCTTTTTTTGCTCTAAAAAGTGCTTTGCATAGTCAGTATCTTCTTTTGAGAAGTTATACTCGGCATTTGCAGTATGAGGGTGAAGCTTTGTGTGAGCATAAGGCTCGATACCCCAATATAAAACACCTGAAAGAATAACAACAATGGCAAAAATTTTAAGCTCTTTCATAATTAGCCCCTCTTTCTTTCAAGTATTGTGATAACTGGCAATGCAATTATAAATAAGAACAAGAATAGCAATGATGAATAAAATCCTATCCAGTCATTATAACCACCTGTTGGGAGCTTACCATATATAGATAATACGATAAGATCGATAGCTAAGACCCAAAACCATATAAAAAATAGTGGTCTTTTGTGAGCTGGAGCTACAAGGTCGCTTCTATCAAGAAGAGGTATAAGCATGAATGCAACACCCGCAAACGCAAACGCGATAAGACCAATGTTATAAGCAGAAATTCCGGCTATATCAAAGAAAAAGCCACGTAAAATTTCATATTGCCACAAGAAATACCACTCTGGATAGATATGTGGTGGGGTTTTTAGTGGATTTGCTGGCTCAAAGTTGATAGGATCCATTGCAAAGTTGAAGTGATAGCAAACAAGATAGATGACGAATATCATAAAGAATGATACATACATAAAGTCTTTTGCCAAAAATCCTGGCCAAAATGGTATAACTTTAGATTTCGCTCTATCGCCGTGTAGATACTCTTGTGCCTCTACTTCAAAGTCGATATCTTCGCTTGTTAGGTTATTAACGTGTGGAACTCTTAAAGAGTAGAAGTGAATAACCAAAACAGCTATCGTCACAAGTGGCAATAAACAAACATGAAGCATAAAAAATCTAGTAAGTGTTGAGTCGCCAACTGCATAATCACCTCTAATCCACTCAACTAAAGCATCACCAATAACTGGCACACCGCCAAAAAGCTGAGTGATAACAGTTGCCGCCCAATAGCTCATCTGTCCCCATGGGAGCATATAACCACTAAATGCTTCCGCTGAAAAACAGATAAATAACACCATACCACTTATCCAAATGACCTCTCTGCCTCTTTTGTATGAACCATAGTAAAGTCCAGTAAGCAAGTGAATATACATAATAAGAAATATCGTAGAAGCTGAAACTGCGTGAATGTGACGCCAAAGCCAGCCATACTCGACCTCTTGCATGATAGTATAATTTACACTATCAAATGCCAAATTTACATCTGGTTTGTAATACATTAAAAGTAAAAAACCAGTAACAATTAAGAGCATAAAAAGCGTTGTTAAAATAACGCCCATTGCCCAAAGGAAATTTATATTTTTTGGAATCCAGTATTCGCTAACTAGAACCTTTATAAGTTTTGTAAAAGCTAGGCGTTGATCAAGCCAGTCAATAACGCCAGTTGATTTATGAGCTAAAGACATTGCTATCCTCCTAAGCTTTTGCTACTAATTTTTCGTATTCTGGGCTTGTTTCGCCTAGAACTAGCTTGGTTCCATCAATCTTAAATGGTGGTATATCAAGTGGTCTTGGAGGAGGTCCGTATGTTTGCATTCCGTCGGCGTTAAATTCGCCGCCATGACAGGCACATACAAACATTTGTTTGCTTGCTTTATACTCAGGTATACAGCCAAGATGCGTGCAAAGTCCGATAAGAACTACGTATCTAGCATCCCCCACGACAACATCTCTTTTGTCATTTTTAGCCATATCAGGACTTTTTTTGAGGATGAAAATAGGCTTTTTACGCCATTCAACCTGCCTCATTTCTCCATCTTTGATCGGACTTAGATCAACTGTTGTAAAACCAGCAGCTTTTACGCTTGGAAGTGGATCCCAAGTCTTTTTAACAGCCACTAGTGACATAGCGCCGCCGACAGCTGCCACAGCACCAAACGCAAGGCCGATAAAGCTACGTCTTTCTTGCTTTACTGACATTAAATTCCTTTCTATAAATAAATTCTTAACGATTATACTCTCAAAAAATTAAAAAAGTATAATTTCTAAATATAATCTGCAAAAATAATGTTAATTTTAACTTAAACGTAAATTTTGATTTTAAGATAAAAATTTTTAAGTTTTATGGCTTTTTGAACTAAATCTAAAATCAAAATCAGTCAAGCCTTTTCTCATTCATCTTTATATAAATATGTAAGATATCAATCGCAGCTGGCGTGATACCTGAAATTTCACTCGCAGCAAAAAGTGTCGGCGGTGCAAATTTCTCAAGCTTTTCTACCACTTCATTACTAAGGCCACTAACACTTCTAAAGTCAAAATTTTCAGGAATTTTCACATCCATCATATCTTTCATTTTTTCTATCTGATTTTTTTGCTCATTTATGTAGTGCTGATATTTACACTCGGTTAAAATTTGATCCACGCTCGCATCATCTAAATTTGAAAATTTCTGATCAAGCTTTCTTAGTTTCTCAGCCGTAAAGCTCTTGCGTGCAACAATCTTTTGAAGGCTCACATTTTGGCTTATTGGCTCTTCATCAAGGCTAGCTAAAAGCTCTAAATTTTGCTTGCTTGGCGTAATTTGAGTATTGTTAAGGTAAGCAAGTCCATCTTTTAAATTTTGCCTGATAGCTTCAATTTCATTAAAAGTCTCATCATCAAGCAGCCCAAGCCCATGGCCATATCCGCCAAGCCTTAAAATGGCATTTTCCTCACGCAAAAGCAAGCGGTACTCCGCCCTGCTCGTAAACATCCTATATGGCTCTTTTGTCCCTTTTGTGACAAGATCATCTATCAAAACGCCGATATACGCTTCATCGCGGCGCAAGACAAGTGGCTCTTTATTATCAAGTGAAAGCGCTGCATTTATGCCTGCCATTAGCCCTTGAGCGCCGGCCTCCTCGTATCCGGTCGTACCGTTTATCTGCCCAGCTAGATAAAGACCTTTTACCTTTTTGGTCTCTAAGCTATGTTTTAGCTGTGTTGGCTCGACGTAATCGTACTCGATGGCGTATCCATGCCTTACGATTTTCGCATTTTCAAAACCCTTTACGGAGCGCAACATCTGCACTTGCACCTCATAAGGCAGGCTCGTTGAAAAGCCGTTTATGTAGTACTCTGTAGCTTCAAGTGTTTGAGGCTCTATAAAAAGATGGTGTCTGTCGCGGTCGCCAAAGCGGTTTATCTTATCCTCGATACTTGGACAATATCTTGGCCCAATGCCCTCAATCTGTCCTGTAAAAAGTGGCGCTTTGTCGAAATTTGAGCGGATTATCTCATGCGTGGTTTCGTTTGTATAGGCGATGTAGCATGGCAGCTGCGTTGGGGAAAAATTTTTAGTTCTAAAGCTAAATGCAACTGGTTTTGCGTCACCATCTTGCTTTTCTAAAATTTCAAAATTTATAGTTTTTGCATCGATCCTTGGACACGTTCCGGTCTTTAGCCTACCTAAATTTAGCCCAAGATCCCTTAGACTGCCGCTTAGATCCTTTGCACTTAGCTCGCCCACACGGCCAGCTTCTAGCTTGTTAAATCCAACGTGAATTAGCCCGTTTAAAAATGTGCCAGTTGTGATTACCACCTTTTTTGCATTATAGATGTTATTTAGGTGGGTTTTAACGCCTATTACTTCGCCATTTTCGCTTAAAATTTCAGTGGCGATCTCTTGAGAAATTTCTAAATTTGGCGTGTTTAAAAGCAAATTTCTCATATAAACGCGGTATCTATCCATATCGATCTGAGCGCGACTACCTCGCACTGCTGGACCTTTGCTCTCATTTAGCACGCGAAACTGGATGCCAACAGCGTCAGTTGTAAGCCCCATTTGACCACCAAGCGCATCAATCTCTTTTACAAGATGCCCCTTCGCAAGGCCGCCGATAGCTGGATTACAGCTTGCAGCGCCTATTTGCTCGGCTAAGATCGTGATTAGTAAAGTTTGCTTGCCCATTCTAGCAGCCGCAAGACTTGCCTCAATGCCTGCATGTCCGCCGCCAACGACGATTATTTCATAGTTCATGATAAATTTTTCCTTATTTTTGATGGGCTGATTTTATCCAAAAGCATATAAAATTTAAATTTCTTAGAAATTTTTATTACCAAATTTAATGTAGAGTTTTTTATTAATAATATTTTAAATATTTTGCTGTTAGATTTACAAAATTTTTAAAATCACAAAGGTATTTCTATGATGAGTTTATTAAAAGTTGCTGGCTTTTTGCCCTACCTTGCGATCGCATTTTTAAATGCAAGCGTCGATCTAGCACACAAAATAACCATACAAAATGTTCTTTTAAAAACATACGATGGCGACATACTTTTTATCTTAACAGCCGTCATAAACGCAATGATCTTGCTACCATTTATCTTTTTATTTTCGCCTTCAAGCTTTATAAATGATAAATTCGCAAAAATAAAGGTCATAAGAATTTGTGCTGTTTTTGGCCTTATCATTAGTGTCGCGGTGCTTTTTAGCTATCTTGCAGGTGCTTTTGGCGTAGCCTTTGCTTTAACGCTCATACTAGCCGCTCAAAGTGCGATCTACTCACCAGCAAAATACGGCATCATCAAAGCCCTAGTCGGCCCTGAGCGCCTTGGCACAGCAAATGGCATTATTCAAGCGCTCACCATCGTAGCGATACTTGTTAGCTCATTTTTATTTTCATTTATATTTGAAAATTTATACATCCAAGGCGAAAATTCAGAAGAAATTTTAAAAAGCGTCTATCCTATTGGCATCTTTTTAGTCGTATTTAGCGCACTTGAAGCGTACTTTGCCTATAAGTTACCTTGCATCGATGAAAAAGATGAAACAAGCGAAAATTTTGATATTAAAAAATATATTCGCCTTAGCTATTTAAGAGAAAATTTAAAAGAAGTAAGGTCAGATAAAAATATCTGGCTAAGCATCGCTGGACTTAGTATATTTTGGGGAATTTCTCAGATCATCATCGCAGCTTTCCCAGCTCATTACAAGGCCGTTTTTAGCGATGACAGCTCGCTAGCGGTGCAAGCAATTCTAGCAGCAAGTGCCATAGGCATCGCATTTGGCTCATACGTGGCTGGCTCTATGTCAAAGCTTCACATCGAGCTTGGTATCGTGCCAATGGGCGCTATGGGCATATTTTTCTCACTTTTATTTTTCGCATTTGGCTCAAGTATCGGCGTAGTGAGCCTTAGCTCATTTGCGTTTGGCTTTTTTGGTGGAATTTTTATAGTACCGCTAAATGCGATGATCCAGTACTTCGCCCCACAAAAGACCACCGGCAAGATAATGGCGGCAAACAACTTTTTACAAAACGTCTCAATGCTACTATTTCTAGCCATTGGCATAGGCTTAGTATATTTTGAAATTTCAACCACTGGGCTCTTTGTCTTTACAGCCCTTGTTTGCTTGATCGGCAGTTTTTACGCCATTTTACAGCTTCCACACCTTTTTACAAGGCTACTTTTGTTGCCATTTTTAAAGACAAAGTACCGATTCTTCGTTGAAGGGCTTCAAAATTTACCACAAAGTGGCGGCGCACTACTTCTTGGCAATCACATCAGCTGGATCGACTGGCTCGTGCTTCAAGCTGCAAGCCCAAGGGGCATAAGATTTGTCATGTATAGAACGATCTATAACAAATGGTATCTAAAGCAAATTTTTAAATTTTTTAAAGTGATCCCAATAGGCGCAGGGGCTAGCAAAGAGTCGATCGAGTTAGTTAGAGAGTGCCTAAAAAATGGCGAAGTGGTCGCACTTTTTCCAGAGGGCCACATCAGCTATAACGGCCAGATAAACGAGTTTCAAAAAGGCTTTGAGCTTATCATCAGAGATCTAGAAGAAATTTGCATCGTGCCATTTTACCTTCGTGGCCTTTGGGGTTCGAGCTTTTCAAGAGCTAGTAAATTTTATAAAGACCTCACTTCTAAAAACGGCAGACGCGACATCATCGTCGCCTTTGGCAAGCCAATAACCACATTTATAAACGCTGCGAAGATGAAGCAAAAGGTGCTTGAGCTTAGCTTTTCATCGTGGGAGAGCTTTATCTCAAGGCAAAAACCACTAACGAGCGAGTGGCTAAATAACGCAAAAGAAAATAAATTTAAAGAGTGCGTGAGCGACAGCACTGGGCTAAATTTAAGCAACTTGAAATTTATAACAGCCGTTTTAGTCTTTATCAAAATTTTCAAACGCGAGCTAAAAGATGAGAAAAATATAGGCATCTTGCTGCCTAGCTCAAGTATCGCGGCGATAGTAAATATGGCGCTTCTTGCCATGGGCAAAGTGAGCGTAAATTTAAACTATACGCTTAATGAGACCTCGCTAAATCACGCCTTAAGAAAGGCAAATATAAATACAGTCATCACATCTAGCAAATTTCTTGAAAAGCTCGCACTTAAGGGCTTTGATCTAAAAGATGCGATGAGTGGCAAGGCTAAATTTGCAGAAGATCTCTCAGCCAGTGTCTCGAAAAAAGAGAAATTTTTAGCGCTTTTAACTGCCTTTTTTGCTCCAGTTTGGCTTATTAAGCTTTGCTATTTCAAGCGTGTAAGCTTAGAAGATACAGCCACCATTTTATTTAGCAGCGGCAGCGAGGGCGAGCCAAAAGGCATCGAGCTAAGCCATAAAAATTTACTTGCAAACATTAAGCAAATAAGCGAACTTCTAAATTTCAAAAAAGATGACGTGATCTTAAACTCACTCCCTGTATTTCACTCATTTGGACTAACAGTCACCACGCTCATGCCGCTTTGCGAGGGCATAAAAATGGTAAGCGTGCCTGACCCAACAGACGGAGCGACTATCGGCAAAATGGCTGCAAGACACAGCGTTAGCATCATCTTTGGCACCTCGACCTTCTTTAGGCTCTACACCAGAAACAAAAAGCTTCATCCGCTGATGTTTCAAAGTGCCAGAATGGTCGTAGCTGGGGCCGAAAAGCTAAAACCTGAGATAAAAGACGAGTTTAGGCTCAAATTTGGCATAGAAATTTATGAAGGATATGGCGCGACAGAAACGGCGCCTGTAGCTGCTGTAAATATGCCAAATATCCTAGAAAAAGAGAGCCTAAAAGAGCTTACATTTAATAGACCTGGCAGCGTTGGCATGCCTCTGCCTGGCACTATCATAAAAATAATCGACCCAGAGACGCTTGAAGAGCTAGAAACTGGCACAGACGGGCTCATCGTCATCGGCGGCTCGCAGGTGATGAAAGGCTATCTAAACGACGAGGCCAAAACAAGCGAGGTCATCACGCACATTGATGGCGTAAGATACTATAAAACTGGCGATAAAGGCCACATCGATGAAAACGGCTTTGTGTTTATCGTAGATAGATACTCAAGATTTGCCAAGATAGGCGGCGAGATGATAAGCCTTGGAAGCGTCGAAGAAGAGCTTGCAAAGGTGCTTGGGGGCGACGTTGTCTTTAGTAGCGCAAACGTGCCAGATAGCAAAAAGGGTGAAGCGATCGCACTTTTAGTAAAAAGTGGCACAGAGCCTGAAAATATCGAGCAAATTTTAAAAGAGAGCAGCCTAGCTCCTATAATGATGCCAAGCTATATATTTATCGTTGATGATATACCAACGCTTGCAAGCGGTAAGGTTGATTTTAAGGGGGTAAAAGCTCTAGCGGTCTCACTTTTAGCGGAGTGAGGCACCGCTCTCTTTTTTCGTGATAAAATGCACCAAAATACTGGCCAGATCGTAGTTGCGACTAACATTTGCATAAATCTTAAAAATTTTTCTTTTTTTTTGCAAATTCTGCTATTGATTTTATTTTTAGAAAGAGTTTTATATAAAAATTTTCTAGCGCTTTTTAAATTTGGTGCAATTCGTGCGATTGTTTGCTAAATTCTGCCTTTACAAAATTTTACTAGCAAGCATAAAAGATAACGCCATACAAATAGTGAACAAAATGGGCTATAACGTAGAAAAAGGTAACAAAGAGCTTAATTAAGATAAATTTTGCCCTAAATGAGCTTAGCAAAGAAGGAGCTTTAAGCGAAATTTCGCTTAAATACTTCGACAAAGATATTTTTAAATAAGGAGAATCAATGAATTTTAAGCCCATTTTTGGCTTTATCGCAGGTGCTTTTTTAGCTTTAAATTTAAATGCTTCAACTATCAAAAAAGGCGAACTTATAGTTGCAACTGAAGGCACTTACTCACCTTACTCATTTTATGATGAAAAGGGCGAGCTAGTGGGATATGACGTAGATATCGCAAGAGCAGTAGCGCAAAAGCTAAATTTAAAAGTCGAGTTTCTAACAGCTCCTTGGGATGCGATGCTTGCGGCTTTTGATGCTGGTAAGGCCGATGTTGTATTTAATCAAGTTAGTATAAACGAAGATAGAAAGAAAAAGTATGGTATGAGCGTGCCTTACACTATGCCATATCCAGTAATTGTCGTGCATAAAGACAATAACGACATCAAAAGTTTTGCTGATCTAAAAGGTAAAAAGAGCGTGCACTCTGCGACTAGCAACTGGGCAGCGATAGCCGAGAAAAATGGCGCAACAGTGGTCGTAGCTGATGGCTTTAGCAAAGGCGTGGAGCTTATCATCTCAAAAAGAGCTGATGATACGATAAACGATAACGTTACATTTTTTGACTACATCAAACAACGCCCAAATGCGCCACTAAAAATCGCATACACAAGCAACGAGCCGATGCCAACAGCTGCAATCGTTAAAAAAGGCAACACTGAGCTACTAGAAGCGATAAACAAAGCGCTTGATGAACTAAAAGCCGAGGGTAAGATAAGCGAAATTTCGATGAAATATTTTGGAAAAGATATTTCAAAATAAAGGATCAAAATGAAATTTACAAATTTATTAAAAATAGTAGCTGTGCTTGCAATGGCTCTAGATTTACAAGCAAAGACCATAAAAGACGGCGTGCTAACAGTAGCAACAGAAGGCACTTACGCGCCTTTTACATTTTATAATGATAAAAATGAGCTAGTGGGATACGATGTAGATATCGCAAGAGCCGTAGCGCAAAAGCTAAATTTAAAAGTTGAGTTTCTAACAGCTCCTTGGGACGCGATGCTAGCAGCATTTGATGCTGGCAAAGCAGACGTTGTGTTTAATCAAGTTAGCATAACTGATGAGAGAAAGAAAAAATATGCTTTTTCAGTGCCTTATACTGTGACATTTGGCGCTATCATCACTAGAAAAGATAATAACGATATAAAAAGTTTTGCTGATCTAAAAGGTAAAAAAGATGCCGACTCAGCGACTAGTAACTGGGCGAAAGTCGCTGTAAAATACGGTGCTGAACACGTCGTAACAGATAGTTTTGCTAAAAGCATGGAGCTTCTTATATCAAGACGTGTAGATGCTGTTGTAAGAGATAACATCGTATTTTACGACTTCATAAAAGAGCGTCCAAACGCACCTGTGAAGATAGCTGCCTCACTTGACGAGAAAGACTACACAGCAGCAGCTGTCAAAAGAGACAACGCCGAACTTGCAGAGCAAATTTCAAATGCACTAAACGAACTTTCAAAAGAGGGAAAACTAGAAGCCATCTCAAAAAGCTACTTTGGCAAAGACGTCTCAAAATAAATTTATAAACCAACAAGGCAAAAATGGAAAATTTAGATAGAGTGATCGAGCTTGTTTCAAGCTCGACGCTACCGATGATCATCGCACTTTTAAAAGTGACGATCCCACTTACTTTGCTCTCGTTTTCGCTAGGGCTTGTCATCGCCATTATCACAGCAGTAGCAAGGCTTTCAAATATAAAAATTTTAAAATTTATATTTGCCACCTATGTTTGGATATTTCGTGGCACGCCGCTTCTTGTGCAGCTTTTCATCGTATTTTACGGACTTCCTAGCCTCGGCGTTACGCTTGATACTTGGAGTGCGGCGACTATCGCATTTAGCCTAAACGTGGGCGCTTATGCGTCTGAGTCTGTAAGGGCTGCCATACTTTCTGTGCCAAAAGGTCAGTGGGAGGCTGCCACATCGCTTGGCATGACGCACTATCAAATTTTAAAGCGCATCATCGCGCCTCAAGCGGTGAGGATCTCGTTGCCACCGCTTTCTAACACATTTATAGGCCTTGTTAAAGATACTTCACTAGCAGCTTCTATAACGATGGTAGATATGTTTATGGTCGCTCAAAGGATCGCAGCAAGGACCTTTGAGCCACTCATCCTCTACATCCTAGCAGCGCTCATCTATCTAGTGGTTTGCACACTCTTAACCTATCTTCAATCAAGGCTTGAAAAAGCTGTCTCAAGGTATGTCTAATGGCTATAAATTTTAAAAATATAAGCAAATCTTACGGCGATCATTTGGTGCTAGATAACATAAACACAAGCTTCAAAGAGGGGCAAACAACCGTGATAGTTGGCTCATCAGGTTGTGGCAAATCAACACTTCTTAGATGCATAAATTTACTTGAGATCCCACAAAGTGGCATTTTAGAGGTAGATGATAGAGCTGTAAATTTTAAAGAGAAGCTTAGCTCAAAAGAGCTTTTAGAAATTCGCAAAAAAACAGGCATGGTCTTTCAAAGTTTCAACCTCTTCCCGCACCTAACAGCGCTTCAAAATGTCACTGAAGCTCCGATCTACGTTCAAAAAAAAGATAAAAACGAAGCGATAAAAGAGGCAAAAGAGCTTTTAGCTAAAGTGGGGCTTAGCCACAAAGAAGATACCTATCCAAACAGGCTCTCAGGCGGACAAGCACAGCGTGTAGCCATCGCTAGAGCCCTAGCTGTAAATCCATACTTTTTGCTACTTGACGAGCCTACAAGCGCGCTTGATCCAGAGCTTGAGGCTGAAGTTTTAAAAGTCATCTTATCTCTTGCAAAAGAGAAAAAGTCTATGATCATCGTCACTCATAATATGAATTTTGCTAGAAAGATAGCTGATAGAATTTTATTTTTAGATAAAGGTGTGATCGCATTTGATGGGTTAGTAGATGAGTTTTTCAATAGCCAAAACGAAAGAATAAAAAGCTTCATCTCAGCTATGGATATATGAAAATTTTAGCTAGAAAATCTAGCTAAAATTACATTAAGCAAAGTGAGGTTTTATCTGCTCGATCCAAGCTGAAATTCTACCCTCAGTTTTATCACTTTGGTTATCAGCATCAAGTGCTAGACCTACAAATTTTCCATTTCTTACAGCATCAGAGCCATCAAATGTATATCCATCAGTGCTAACCTCACCAACTACTTTTGCACCTGCTTTTACGACCTCATCGTAAAGCTTTGCCATGCCGTTACAGTATTCATCAGAGTAGCTCTCGCTATCACCCATGCCAAAAACAGCGACTGTTTTTCCGCTTAGATTTAACGCTTTAAAGTCAAATGCGTCCCAGTCATCTTGAAGATCGCCACTACCCCAGGTTGATGTACCAAGGATGAGTTTATCAAAGCTATTTAGTTTCGCTGCGTCTACATCAGCAACGTTTAAAAGCTCATTTTCAAGGCCTAGGCCCTCACTTATAAGTTTTGCTGCATCTTCGGTATTTCCCATGCTGCTTCCATAAACTATACCTATCATTTTTATCCTTTTTAAAAAATTTTATTAATAATCGTATAAGGCACAAGCTTGATCAAGCCTCTCGCATAACAGTGCCTAACCTCAACGTGTCGCCTAAATTCCTCATTTCTAGGAAAAACGATATAAACCATCTCACACTCGTGACCAAGCACACCGACGGCTCTATCTATATCGTCGTTTAAATTTCTCATATCATCAAAGCTTACTTTTTTAAAGCTTGGCATGACGCTGAGCAAATTTTTACCATCTTTTTTGACCGAAATGACACCACCATTTAGAACAACCTCTTTGTCTTGATGGCGGAGGCGTATTTTATCATAAACAAATTGACAAAACATCTGTGCCGCATCGATACAAAGCTCAAATTCTCCACTTGCATAAAGCATTTTTATCATCTTTGCAGCCGCCATTTTTGGCTCTTTTGCTATAAATTTTATCTTTGAAAAGTCGCCTTTTAAATAAGCATTTATGATGATATTTGATGAAAAACAAAAGCGATCTGCTGGCTTAAAATTTAGACATTTCTCACGAAGCAGGAAATTTATCCTAGCTTCAAAAATTTCTTTTAAATTTAGAAATTTAGCATAAGAAAGTGGTATTTTTAGCTCACTTTCTACACCAGAATTATAAAGTGCAATAAAAATTTTTGCACGTGAAAGCCTATCAAGCTTTGCAAAAATATTTGGAGTTATTTCGCCAATATCTGATAAAAGCCCGAATCTCATTGATTATTCTTTGCATCCAAATTCCTTATCTAGCCCAAAGACCTTGCAGTACTCGCAAAATACGCAACTAACGCTTCTTTTTGCACAAACAATTGGAATATTTCTCTTTTTTGCTTGAGTTTTAATAGTCTTCATAGTGTTGTGGTTTAAAAAGCTAGTTAGCATCACCACACACTCGGTATCTTGAGGGATTGGCTTGCGATTTACGCGGTTTTCATTTCTAGCATCCCAGTGTTCTATCTTTTCAGCTCCCAAATCATGTAAAACTGCCTTGATAGGCGTTATCTCATCTGCACCGATAACTAAAACTGACATAATAAGCTCCTAAAATTTATTCATTTTCTGATAATGATTATAAGGAAGCTTAACTAAAATTTTTCTTAGTTATGATATTTATTATCACTTATATGTAGAAATTTGTAACGTTTTGCTTAGATATTTAAACATCTAAATTCTCTTAACCTTAGATACCGCAAACAAAAATATTATAAGTCCGCTTGCGGCAAAAAAACTACCAACATTGCCGATATTTTGCTCGCCTAAATGAACTATCGTCTGATGCCCTATTAGCGCCCCTGCTCCGATGCCTATGTTATAAATAGCCGAAAATATCGCCATTGCAGCGTCAGTAGCATTTGAGGCTAAATTTAGTACTTTTATTTGAAAACTCATATTTACACCAGCTATGCCAAGCCCCCAAACAAAGGCCAAGACTAGCATTAAAACTTCATTTTTAACAATAAAATTTAACACAAGCAAGCAACATAAAATAAGCATGATAGAAATTGCTGAAAATGCATTTGGAATGAGCTTATAAAATTTAGAGAAAAGCAGGCTTGCAACTACACCAGCAACGCCAAATATAAGCAGGAATATTGTGATAAATTTTCCATCAAAGCCACTGATATCTTTTGCAAATGGCTCAATGTAGCTATAGGTGCTAAAATGCGCGCTTATGATAATTGCCGTTAGTAAAAATATGACCATTAAAAGGCCATTTCTTGCAAGCTCTGGCAAGCTTTTAAGCGAGCCTGAGTTTTTACTTGGCAGAAGTGGCAAAATTTTATATAGCCAAGCTCCAATACCAACAGCAAAAATTCCGATCAGTCCAAAGGTCACACGCCAGCCAAGTGCGTCACCTAAAATTCTTCCAAGTGGCAGACCAAGTATCATCGCTAGCGATGTACCAAGAGCTAGCAATCCAAGAGCTTGCGAGCTTTTATTTATCGGTGCTAGCCTAACAGCAAGTGAAGCAGTAATAGCCCAAAAAATGGCATGGGCAATAGCTATCATCAACCGAGCAACAATTAAAATTTTAAAATTCCTAGCAAAGGCACAAAGAGTATGAGCTAAAACAAATACGATAAAAACCTTTAAAAGAAGAGATTTTCGTTCTAAATTTGCAGTTAAAAGCATAAGTGGCAAAGAGAGTATAGTGACGCTCCACGCATAAATCGTGATGATAAGACCAGTATCGGCCGTGCTCATATCAAAGTCTTTTGCAATATCACTTAAAAGTGGCACTGGGACAAACTCAGTAGTGTTAAATATAAAAGCACAAAAAGCAAGAGCTATAACCCTTAAATAGGCCACCCTATGAACACTTATCAAATTTTATCCTTAATTTTTTTCATTACGGTAATGGAATTTTGCTTAAAGTTAGTAATTTAAAAGGCAAAATTCTCAGAATTTATTAATGACATAGATTAATAGTATATTTTGGAAACTAGCTCTATAATAAAAGATTTTTAAAAAACATAAGAAAATTTAAGGCGGAAAAATGGCTAAAATAATGAAAACTATGGACGGAAACGAGGCTGCGGCGCATGCGGCTTACGCATTTACCGAGGTTGCGGGCATCTATCCGATCACCCCTAGCTCGCCGATGGCTGACTACACCGATATGTGGGCGGCTCAGGGCAAGAAAAATCTATTCGGCATGCCGGTTAAAGTCGTCGAAATGCAAAGCGAGGGCGGGGCTGCGGGCACCGTGCACGGCTCGCTGCAAGTAGGCGCGCTAACTACGACATACACGGCTTCGCAAGGCCTTTTGCTAAAAATCCCGAATATGTACAAAATCGCAGGCCAGTTGCTGCCCGGCGTCATCCACGTGAGCGCGCGCTCTATCGCAGCTCAGGCTCTTTCTATCTTTGGCGATCATCAGGACATTTATGCCTGTCGCCAGACGGGATTTGCTATGCTAGCAAGCGGCTCCGTGCAAGAGGTCATGGATATCGCGGGCGTCGCGCATCTAGCGGCGATCAAGGGTCGCGTGCCGTTTTTACACTTTTTCGACGGATTTCGCACGAGCCACGAGATACAAAAGATCGAGGTGCTTGACTATGCGCACTTTGATAGGCTTCTTAACCGTGAGGCGCTGCAAAAATTTAGAGACGAGGCCCTAAGCCCCGAAAGTCCTAAAACTCGCGGCACGGCTCAAAACGACGATATCTACTTTCAGACGCGCGAGCTAGCTAACCGCTACTATGACGCGGTGCCTGATATCGTGGCCGAATATCTAAAAGAAATTTCAAAAATCACGGGACGCGACTATCGTCCGTTTAATTATTACGGCGATCCGCACGCTACGCGCGTCGTGGTCGCAATGGGTTCGGTTACGCAAACTCTCGAAGAAGTCGTCGATCACCTACGCGCAAAGGGCGAAAAGGTGGGCGTACTAAAAGTGCATCTATACCGTCCGTTTAGCCTAAAATACCTATTTGACGTGATGCCTGAGACGGTAGAAAAGATCGCCGTGCTAGACCGCACGAAAGAGCCGGGAAGCCTCGGCGAGCCGCTATATCTGGACGTCAAGGCTGCGTTTTACGGACGCAAAAATCAGCCCGTGATCGTGGGCGGCCGCTACGGTTTAAGCTCAAAAGACGTCGATCCTGCGCAAATGCTAGCCGTATTTGAAAACCTAAATTTAGAGGGGCCAAAAAACGGCTTTACCGTCGGTATCGAGGACGACGTGACTTTCACCTCGCTAAAAGTAGGCGAGAAAATTTCGCTAAGCGACGCAAGCGTGAAAGAGTGTTTATTTTACGGACTTGGCGCAGACGGTACAGTGGGGGCGAATAAAAACTCCATCAAAATCATCGGCGATAAAACCGAGCTTTACGCGCAGGCGTATTTTGCATACGACAGCAAAAAATCAGGCGGCTACACGCGCTCACACCTACGTTTTGGTAAAAACCCGATCCGCTCGACCTATCTCGTCTCAAATCCGCACTTCGTAGCCTGCTCGGTCGCGGCGTATCTTGAAATTTACGACGTCATAGACGGTATCCGCGAGGGCGGGACGTTCCTGCTAAACTCGATCTGGGACGCCGAGCAGACGGTCGCTAAACTGCCGAATAAAGTAAAGAAAATTTTAGCCGCTAAAAAGGTAAATTTCTACATCATCAACGCCACTAAGCTAGCTCGCGAGATCGGGCTAAAAAACCGCACGAACACCATCATGCAGTCGGCGTTTTTTCAGCTGGCTGACATCATCCCGTTTGCCGACGCGCAAAAATACATGAAAGAGTACGCGCACAAAGCCTATGCTAAAAAGGGCGAAGCGATCGTGGAGATGAACTACAAGGCCATAGATATGGGCGCGGACGGGCTGGTTAAGGTCGAGGTTGATCCTAGCTGGGCAAATTTGACGGATGACGCGAGCGCGGAGGAAAAATACGTCGGCGACGAATTTATAGAAAAAATCGTCAAGCCTATCAACGCCGCCAGGGGCGATAGCTTGCCCGTTTCGGCGTTTGTGGGCTTTGAGGACGGACACTTTAAATCAGGCACCACGCAATACGAAAAACGCGGTATCGGCGTAATGGTGCCAAAGTGGATCGAGGGCAACTGTATCCAATGCAACCAGTGCGCCTTCGTCTGCCCGCACGCGGTCATCAGACCGTTTCTAATCGATGAAAACGAGCTCGCCGCCGCGCCGCAAACCGTACAAGATCACGTCCTAGACGCCAAAGGCAAAGAGGTAAAAGGGCTAAAATATAAAATCCAAGTAAGCCCTCTAGACTGCACGGGCTGCGAACTGTGCGCTCAAATTTGCCCAAGCAAGGAAAAATCGCTCGTCATGGTACCGCTAGCCGAGGAGATGGAGCGACACGAGCAGGAAAATGCCGATTATCTATTTAAAAAGGTTACGTACAAAGACGACCTGATGAGCAAAGATAGCGTCAAGGGCGTGGGTTTTGCGCAGCCGCTGTTTGAGTTTCACGGCGCCTGCCCGGGTTGCGGCGAGACGCCTTATATAGGGCTTGTAACAAGACTGTTCGGCGACCGCATGATAGTTGCAAACGCCACCGGATGTAGCTCGATCTACGGCGGTAGCGCGCCTTCGACGCCTTATACGACGAACAAAGAGGGCAAAGGCGTAGCGTGGGCGAATTCGCTGTTTGAGGATAATGCGGAGTTTGGCATGGGTATGAATGTCGCGGTAGAGACTCTGCGCCACCGTATCGAGGATGTTATGCTACGCACTAAAGACGCCGCACCAAACGCTCTAGCCGCGCTATACTCCGACTGGATCGCGCACAAAAACGACGGCGAGAAAACGACGCAAATCGCTAAAATTTTAACGCCGATTTTGGAGCAAAATTTAAGCGTAGAGGGCGTAAAAGAAATTTTAGAGCTAAAAAGATATCTCATCAAAAAATCTCAGTGGATCATCGGCGGTGACGGCTGGGCGTACGATATCGGCTTTGGCGGGCTTGACCATGTGCTAGCTAGCGGCGAGAACGTAAACGTGCTCGTGCTTGACACCGAGGTCTACTCAAACACCGGCGGTCAAAGCTCAAAATCAAGCCGCGCAGGCTCCATAGCGCAGTTTACTGCTAGCGGTAAGCCAATGCAGAAAAAAGATCTTGGCTACATCGCGATGACTTACGGAAATATCTTCGTAGCTCAAATCAACTCAAACGCGAGCCAGGCAAACACGATAAAAGCGATCGCCGCAGCCGAGGCCTACGACGGTCCGAGCCTCGTGATCGCGTATTCGCCGTGTATCGCGCACGGTATAAAAGGCGGCATGGCCTACTCCGGCGATCAAGGCGAGTTAGCGACCAAGTGTGGCTACTGGCCGACCTACGTCTACGATCCGCGCCTAATCAAAGAGGGCAAAAATCCGCTCAAAATGACCTCAAAAGAGCCTGATTGGTCGCTTTACGAGGAGTTTTTGCTAAACGAGGTTCGCTACAACTCGCTTAAAAAGACGAATCCGCAGCACGCAGACGAGTTGCTAGCTAAAAATAAGGCCGATGCGCAAAGGCGCTACCGCCAGCTAAAACGCCTAAGCTTGGCTGACTTTAGCGATGAGGTCGAGTCTGGCTCGCCTGAGAGTACTGAGGATGCCTCTGCTGGTACCGCAGCCGAGTAAGGCACGAATTCTCCCACTTAAATTTATTGTGTGGGAGAATTTTCTTTTTTAGATAATTTCACTTAAAAGAATTAAATAACCCATAAACAAAATAAACA
>NZ_POZU01000045.1:0-47730 GCF_002914005.1 Campylobacter concisus
GTTATTTTTATATTTAGATAAGCTTTTTCTTGTATAATACGATTTTCTTTCAACTGTGGGTTCATAGCTCAGTTGGTTAGAGCATCCGGCTCATAACCGGATGGTCCCAGGTTCGAGTCCTGGTGAACCCACCACCTACTTTATCAACATTAAAAAATCAAAAATTTTTCATCACTTTCTCTTAGGTTTTAAAATATTTTTAAAATACAAAAAATGTTTAATAGTCCAAAATTTAAGCCAAATTTTCTAAACTCTCTCTAAAATTTCCTTGCGTTTTTGCCAATCAGGCATATAAAGCGTTAGATAGTCATAGAATTTCTTTGAGTGATTTGGATAGAGCAGGTGAGCAAGCTCGTGAAATACGACGTACTCGATACATAATTTTGGCTTTTTGATAAGCTCTATATTTAAATTTATATATGATTTATAGGGGTTGCAACTCCCCCATCTTGTTTTCATCTGCCTTATTTTTACACTTTTGATATCTTGTTTTGTTATCTTGTTAAATTCTTGCAAGATATTAAAAAAATATAACATTGCCTTTTCATAGTACCACTCATAAACCAAATTTTCTTTTCGCTTTAGGTCGCTTTTATCTTTTACAAAGATCTCAAGATAGCCTCTTTGCAACCTTACACACTCCTCTTTAGACTGCACGACTTTAAGCCGGTAGCTTAATAGACGTTAGAAACAAAGCCGGACTAACTCAAAGCGAAGTAGCTAAAAGGATGGGCATAACCCAATCAGCCGTAGCCAGAATAGAAAGCGGAGCGTACAACATCAAGTATAAAATATTTTTTAACTACATAAAAGCTTGCGGTAAAAGAGTGGCGATAGTTTGAGTGAGATTAATTATCTAATAAATACTCAAGCCGACAAAGGAGAAAAGTATTAAGCTTTGTCGATTCTCAAGACGGGATTCTTGCGGATACGATAGTTAGGATTTGGAAAAATAAGGCTCTTATAACATGGGCATATTCAAAACGCAACTAAATCGAGGGGTTAATACGACTGCGAAAACTAATACGGCTATATTATAGCGACGCTTGTTTTATTAAATAATCTTAATCCCGCACAAAAATACTCTTCTTTTTGATTTTTATTTCTTGCTCAAAAAACAATCTCTACTTTAATCTTTATTTATGCTATATAAAAACCAACAAAATCTCAATTTTTAAAATTTGCGCTAAAATACCAAATAAAAAAATAAAAGTAAATTTCCATATAAACCAAAATTTACTTTAACTTAATAAAAAATAACAGTTTCTAATTCCATCGTACAGTTTTAGAACTTAATATCATTTATCAAAACATCAAGAATAAATAACCTCTACATAGGATAATATGTTAATAAATACTTACTTAGCAAACTCAAATGAGTTTGCTGTAAGGTCTTGGCAGACGGCCGATATTTTTCTTTGTCTAGGCAAAAGAAAAATATAAAAACTTAGACGAAACTTTATCGCTCGAAAATGATTTTTCATCGGCAAAATGTCTAAGTTTTCATATAAAAAGCCCTTAATGAATATAATTAAGGGCTTTTTATATACGGTCGGCGTGTTTGAGTCATGCACGGGCCATATAACAGTAAAATACGGCTTGATAAAATTAGTTTTTTGACTCGACTCTATAATATAAATTTCCTTCTCGGTCTTACGTCAGGCTGAAAATTATATTTATGATTTTTCAAGATTTAATCTACATATGCGGCAAGTTATGTGCGATCCAATTCTAGCTTTATACTATTTTTACTATTCTTTTATTTCTTATGCAAATAATAGATAATGATAAAATCTTAGTCAAAAAATATTTTAAGATATATGCTAGATTCGCATATATAAATCATCATCGGATACCGATAAAAACGCGCTAAAATACGTTTAAGTTTTTGCTTGATTTAAGCAAGATTTCACTACAATCAAATCCTAAATTTAGATTTTCAAGCTATCATTTCGCAAAAATTAAGGAAAATCATGCAACCTATTTTTACGACCCAAATCACCAAATTTAAAGGCGCGCAAAAAAGCGCCGTTGATGATATTTTGGTGCGCGAGATCAAGCTTGAGATCTACATAAACGGCAAGCGTTTCGGCGCGCTCATGGCGACTCCGACCGATCAGGAGGCGCTAGCTGCTGGCTATCTCATCAGCGAAAATTTGATCGCAAGCCCTGAGGATATCGAGAGTATAGAGCTTTCAGACGATGCTTTAAGCGTACGGGTAAAGGCCAAAATCAACGAAAAACGCCTCGAGCAGTTTGACGAGGAAAAAGTGATAATCAGCGGCTGCGGGCGTAGCTCGACGGCAAACATCGACCCTGAGGCTATGGCGACGCGTGCTATAAAGGCCGACGTCAAATTTAACAAAGACGAAATTTTGCGCCAGATGGGGCAGTTTTACACGCAGTGCGAGCTTTACGAGATGACTGGCTGCGTGCACACGGCCAAGCTTTTTGTTAGCGGCGAGCAGTTTTTTATCGGCGAGGATATCGCTCAGCATAACACCATAGATAAAGCCGTCGGCAAAGCGGTACTAGCAGGCTCGCAGCTACAAAATTCGTTTTTGATGGTGAGCGGCAGGCTAAGCTCAGAAATGGTTGCAAAGGCCGTCATGCACGGCATCCCCGTGCTCGTATCGCGCACGGCTCCGACCAGCCTTGGTGTCGTGATAGCGCGTAAATTTAACCTCACGCTGTGCGGCTTTGCGCGTGGCGAAAATATAAATGTATATAGCGGCGCGGAGAGAATCTATGAGTGAGCAAATCCGCGAACTGATAACCAAACTGCTAAATCCAAAGGGCAGGCTAGACTGCGGTGCGGCGTTTAGGATCGCCGCAAAACTAGGCGTAGAGGTCGGTCTGGTTAGCGACGAGGCCGAAAAAATGGGCGTAAAGATCGACAACTGCGAGCTGGGGCAGTTTGGCGGGCTGGAAAACGGACGGGGCAAATACACCGTGATGACGCAGCTAAAACAGATGACCGACGAAAAGGACAGGATACTGTGCAAAGACGCTAGAGACGCGGCTGCGGGCGTGGGGCTAAAGACGATCCGCTCGACGCTAAAAGACTATAAAATCGACGTAAAATACTGCCAGTTGGGGTGTTTTAAGGAGAAAAAAGGAAAAAAGATGAGAGTAAAAACCAAAACTTGGATAGAAAACGACGAGGGCGAGCTGATATTCGGTAAGGGCAAAACCGAAGTCCTGGACGTCATCGCCGAGGTCGGCTCGATCTCAAAGGCCGCCGAAATCCTAGGAATGAACTATAAAAAATGCTGGAATCATCTGCAAATTTTGCAAAAAAATCTAAAAGAGGAGCTCTTTACCACCAAACAAGGTGGCGGAGAAAACGCAGGCACGACGCTAAACGAGCGCGCGCATGAGCTCATAAACGCCTATAGGCAGCTTCAAAACGACATCGAGGATTTTGCGGATAAGCGCTTTAAGGAGCTATTTTTGAAAAAAGACGGCGAGAAAAAAGACGAGACAAACGATAAAAAGAAATAAAACCACATCAAATTTAAGGGAGAAAAAATGTACGTAAAACTAAACGATAGGGTCTATCTAAACAAAGATAAGATCACCAGAATAAAGGTAGATAGCGTCCAAGACGGTATCAGGATCCGCTTCTACGAGGGGCAAAATCAAGTCGCTAAAAGCGGACGCTTCGAAACCGAAGCAAAAGCTATCGAGTGGCTAGAGAAAAATTTTATAAACAAATAATAAAATGGTCGTGAGCCTCTGTGGCTCGCGCTTCTGTGCTTTATCAAGTTAAATTTGCCGCCTTGCGGTTAAATTTAGCTTGCCTCAATTTAATCTCCAAATTTACTAAATCATTTCCACCGCAAAAGCCCCAAATTTGCGAAAATTTACTATAATTATCGTATCAAATTTAAAGAGTAAAAAATGCTAAATTTAGACGAAATTCGAAAAAATATCATACTAAAGCGTGACGTGCATTATTTTGATTTCGCGGCTTCGGGGCTTGCTTATGAGCCCGTAGAGCGCGAGATAGCGGACGTCCTCAAAACCTACGCCAACACCCACTCCGATAGTAGCTCAAGCGCCATCATCACGCAGCGTCGCTACGAGGGCGCGAGAGAGAGCCTAAAAAAGCTACTTGGGCTTGACGAGCGGTTTTATCTCATCGCCTGCGGGCAGGGTGCGACGGCCGCGATCAAGAAATTTCAGGAGCTGCTTGGCATCTATCTGCCGCCTGCAACCAGAGGCGCGATCGGCGAGGCAAATTTGCGCGCCGCGCAGCTTCCGCTCGTGCTCGTTTCGCCCTACGAACACCACTCAAACGAGCTTAGCTTTCGCGAGGGGCTTTGCGACTACCTGCGCGTACCTCTTAGCGAGACGGGCGAGATCGATCTGCTCGCACTCGAGCGCATCCTAAAGCTAAATGCGGGACGCCGCATCATCGGCTCGTTTAGCGCCGCCTCAAACGTCACGGGCGTTGTTAGCGACTACAAAAAAATCAGCGAGCTAATCAGAGCCGCAGGCGGTATCGTGGCCTTTGACTGCGCGGCGCTCGGCTCGCACGCAAATTTAGATTGCGACTACTTCGACGCGATTTTCCTCTCGCCGCATAAATTGCTCGGCGGACCTGCTAGCTGCGGGCTTTTGGCGATCAAAAAGGAGCTGTTTAACAGCGACGTACCGACCTTTGCCGCGGGCGGGACGGTCACCTACGCTAACCGCGAGGGCCACGTGTTTTTGAAAAATCCCGAGCAGCTAGAAGAAGGCGGTACGCCACCTATTATCGGGCTTATGCGGGCAAATTTGGCCTATGCGTTGCGAAACGAGGTGGGCTTCGAGCAAATAAAAAGTGCCGAGGACGAGCTAGCGCGGCTTTTTGAGAGCGAGCTAGCGGGCATTGATGAGATCATAAACTACGCTCCAAAGGGCGCGCCGCGGCTGCCGATTTTTTCATTTAACGTGCGCGGCGTCTCGGCGTATGATTTTGCCGCGAGCCTTAGCAACGACTTTGGTATCCAGACGCGCGCGGGCGTGATGTGCGCAGGCCCGTACGCTCACGATCTGCTGGGTATCAAGGAGGGGCGCATGCCAGAAGCCAAGCCCGGCTTCGTGCGCGTGAGCCTGCACTACACGCACACCGAGCAAGACGTGCTATATCTAGTTGGTGCGATAAAATCCTGCATCAAAAAGCACCGCGAGTTTTGGGGCGAGGAAAAGGCGATGTATGAGATGTTCGGCGGGAAGATTTAGCTTTACAATAGTGGTTAACTAGAAACAAAGTCAACAAATTTAAAGAGGCGCTACAAATGAAAATTCAAATAATATCTTACTCCACAATATTTAAAATAAATGATCCGCACATGTCTTGCACTATTAGCACTTTTGAACATCCTAAGAGTTTTGATGAATTTGATATAAATGTTATAGATTTAAATAGTCCTAACTTATGGAGTTTCAGCCCAGAATACCAAAAGTGCACTGAGGCTGTATATCACCTTAAAACATTAAAAGAAATTATGGAGAACTCTAAAAAAAGCATGTCTATCATATTAATGCCTGCGAACACAAAAGTATCATTGCTTCGTTCTGGAGGCTTAACTGCTCAAACTATTTTAATTAAAGATATTATCAAGCAAATTAATTATGAACTATGCGAATTAACCTTGTCTTATGCGCGGCTAAGATATGAAATAAGTACAACAACCATAGACGAACAGGATTTTTATTCGGATTTTGTATTTGACGATGTAGATTACGAAACTATCAAGCGGTCTAATGGTGGTAAAAGCACAATAATAAAACATAATGAAAGACTATATTCTACTACCCTTCTCATAAAAAATACAGCCAACGATTTAGGAATTTTAATATCATTTATTCTTCCTAGATTTAAAAAATCCGATGTTCCTGATTGGTTTAACAGTTTGGAATACTTTGATGATGCTGCGTTAAAAAATAAACGTGGTGAATTATTGGATATGTATCAGCAGATTGAAAATATAGACAGGCAAATTAATAAAAACAATAAATTCAAATCAATCCTATATTCAACGGGAGATGAGCTAGTTGGTGTAGTGAAGGAAATTTTAGTAGATATTTTCAAACTAACAGACAGTCATTTTATAGATGTGAAAAAAGAAGATTTTAGATTCGAATTTGAAGATGTTAACTTTATGGTAGAGATAAAGGGAATAAATACAAACGTCAAAAATAGCAATATAGCACAGTGCAAGAAACATGTAACTGATTTAATAGCCGAAGACGACACCAAGTCTCCTGGCAATGTAAAAGGCTTGCTAATAGTTAACCCTCAACGTGACATAGAGCCTGGCAAAAGGGAGCCGATACATGCCAATCAAATAAGCTATGCAAAAAGTGAAGGTATATTAATAATAACGACTTTAGAATTACTAAAATTATATCAAGCATACACTAAAGACGAAGTTGTTAGTAATAAATGTTTTGAGACGTTTAAAAATAACGTCGGAGAGTTTAAATTTGATTTATAAAAAGGGCGTAAAGTGCACCCGAATCACGCAAATTTAAGCCATAAATTCGACTCAAATTTGCGCGTAAATAAAATTAGTTTTTGCGACTGTTTGCGTCAGGCGTGAAAAGCGGCTTATCTAGCAGCTTAAAGTCACCTATAAATTTCTGACCCTCTTCGCTTGTAGCCCATTTTATAAATTTCTCTGCATTTTCGATGTCAGTTTTAGGGCAGTGTTTTGGATTTACTGCGATTAGAGAGTAGAAGTTTTTAAGATCGTTGTCGCCCTCGTTGATGATGACCATCTCAGGATGACCTTTTTGGTTTGCTTCATATTTAATGTAAGTACCACGATCAGTAAATGTAACGCCTTTTTGCTCAGCAGCAGCATTTATCGTAGCTAGCATACCTTGGCCTGTTTGCATATACCAGCCGTCTTTTTCAGGGACTTCACCAGCGATCTTTTTCCAGATGCCTTTTTCTTTATTGTCTGTGCCTGATTTATCGCCACGTGAGAAGAATTTGATACCATCTTTTTTGATAAGCTCAAAGCTCTCTTTTATATCTTTACCTTTAAATTTATCAGCGATTGATTTATCAGCGATAACGACGAAGTCATTATACATTACGGCATTTCTTTTTAAGCCAAAACCTTTTTCTACAAATTCTTTCTCAACTTTTGGTGAGTGAACGAAAAGTATGTCAGCGTTGCAGTCTTCGCCAAGCTTTAGTGCAGCGCCTGTGCCAACAGCTGTCCATTTTATATCAACGCCTGTTTTTGCCTTATAAACTGGATAGATCGCGTCAAGCAAGCCAGTGTTATCTGTACTTGTTGTAGTCGCCATGATTAGTTCATTATCAGCGCCAAACACCAAAACTGCGGCTGCTAGTGAGCCTAAAATAATCTTTTTCATTTTTCTCCTTTAAAAAAATTGTGATATTATAGCACATTTAAAATAATCTTAAGAAATATGCTAGGAAAGAATAATTGGATTTTTTACTTCACGGCTTTGCAGAAGCCTTTAATCTACTTTTAAACGGCAATCTTGAAACATATTCAGCCATCAAGGCTACCCTTTACACATCAAGTGTGTCGATACTTTTTGCCGTTCTTATAGGCTTTCCACTTGGTTTTTCGCTTGGATTTTATGACTTTAAGGGCCGCAAAATTTTACGCCTTCTAAGTGACACAGCTCTTGCCATGCCAACGGTTGCGATCGGTCTTATTTTATATGCATTTATCACGAGAAATGGCCCGCTTGGCAGCCTAAATTTACTCTTTACGCTAAAAGCGGTCATGCTGGGTCAGTTTGTGCTAGCCCTTCCTATCATCATCTCGCTTACTGCAAGCGTGGTTGAAAATATGGAGACAAAGCACTATCTAACTATCCTAAATTTACGCCTTGCGCCAGCAAAGCTAGTTTTTTGCGTGCTTTATGAGTTGCGCTACGCTCTCATGGTAGTTATCGCCACAGCCTACGGCAGAATCGTGGCTGAAGTGGGCATTGCGATGATGATAGGTGGCAACATCAAGTATTTTACCCGCACGATCACGACTGCGGTGTCGCTGGAGACGAACAAGGGCGAGTTTGCGATGGGTATCGCGCTTGCGTTGGTACTTATCTTTATCGCATTTGCCGTAAATTTGACGATACACGCGCTAAAAAGGCTGGATAAATGAAATTTGATAAATTTAGAAAATTTACGCTCGCAAAAAGCGGGCTAGGCGCGTCAAACTTGAGTCTTTTCGTAAATTTAACGAGAAAGGCGCAAAGTGATAAACGTTAGAAATTTACGCCTAAACTACGGTACGAGCGAGATTTTAAACATCCCGCGCCTTGATATCGACGTTAGCAAAATCACCGCGCTAACTGGCGGCAACGGCAGCGGCAAAAGCACGCTGATGCGAGTGATGTCGTTTTTGCAAAAGCCCACTAGCGGCGAAGTGCGGCTGTGGGGGAGCAGCGCGCCGAGTCTAAATTTACTGCGCGAAGTTAGCGTTTTGTTGCCCGAACCCGCGCTTTTAAAACGCTCCGTGAGGGAAAATTTTAGAGCCGTTTTAAAAAGCCGCGGAGTGCTAGCTGAATTTGAGCAAAGGGCTAGCGAGGCGTTAAATTTGGTCGGGCTTGACGAGAGCTTTTTAAGCAAGCGCCACTTTGAGCTTAGCTCGGGACAGACGCAGCGCATTAGCTTTGCGTTAAATTTGGCGCTTAGATCGCGTCTATATCTACTCGACGAGCCGACAAATAGCGTGGACGTGGGCACTTCAAAGCTTTTTGGCAAGGCGGTGCTTTACATGCGGCAAAGATACGGCTGCGGCTTTGTGATCGCTAGCCACGACGACAAATGGCTAAGCGCGGTCGCCGAAGAAAACGTCTTTTTACACAAGGGCCGCGTGTGCGAATTTGAATACAAAAATGTATTTGACTCGCGGGACGGGGTTTTAAAATTTGACGAAAATGCGAGCGTAAATTTGCCGCAAAATTTACGTAACGCCGTAAAGATCGCCGTAAATCCAAGCAAAATAACGCTAAGCAAAACGCCGATAGATGGGTATTTGGGCGGCATCTTGCACTCGGTTTCGCTCTATCTTGGCAAAGAGCTTTTGGTGAAAATCAAAGTCGGCGACTTTTTGATTAAAACGCTGGCGACGAATTCGCAAAATTTTAGAGTCGGCGAAAATATTTATTTTAAATTTGACGAGGAAGCGTTTTTGGGGCTTGAGTGAGCCCTGAAATTTTGCAAATTTCGCTTCAAATTTTAAATTTAGACTCGTTTAACGCCCGTTAAAAGAGCCTAGTTAAAAGTAAACATCAAAATGAAGCGTAAATGCAATATATATGCTGAAATTTCATATTTATTTTACCTCCTAAAATTCGCCGTAAGCAATATGCAACTAAGGCATATTTAAGCATATATTAATTTTTTTGATTTATTTTTTTTTAAGTATAAGAAATAAGCCAAAAAGTAGTATAGTTTCACAATCGAGAAAAATCTCAAAAAATAGACAAAAATGATAAAGGAAGGCGATGACTAGCAAGGGCGAATTTGCGGCGGGACGTGGGCTTTACTACTCGCTATTTTCGCGTTTTTTCGTTTTTAGCCAAGAAGCCGATAGATTTAGCGGCGTAAACGCGATGCTAGGCCTTGCCTCGGCGCACGCTCTAAACGAGGAATCGGCCGCCGCGATAATGCGCATACAGGCAAAATTCGACGAGAAAAATTCGCAAAATTTAGCGGATGAATTCGATGAAATTTTCCACGCTCTGCCAAGTCCGCTTAGAAACTCGCTGTCCTACTACGACGAGGGCTACGAGGTCGGACACGCCTGCGCAAAAGTGCGTAAAATTTTAGCCCGCACAGACATTAGGCGCGATGAGGCTAAATTTAAAGAAAACGAAGACAACGTGGGTTTCGTGTTTGCGCTAATGAGCGAATTTATCGCGCGAGAGAGCGAGCTGGAGCTATACGGCGAGCTTGAGGAGCAGCTTTTTAAAGAGATCATAAACCCAAACATCGACGAGTTTATAAATGATCTTTTTAACCACGAAAGCAGCGAAATTTATAAAGACGTCGCAGTGCTTTTGCAAGGATTTATAGAGTTTGAGCGCGTAGTTTTAAGTGCGCCGCGCCCTATAAATCAAGGCGAAAACAAAAAGACTTTGGACGGAGTTTCAAGATCTGAGGCCATAAGAAGACAAAAAAACCGAGTGAGAAAGCTAAAAGCTATGGAGGAAGAAAATGCAAAAAAATAGGCGAGAATTTTTAAAAAAGGCGGGGCTAGTCGGCGCGGTAGCGGCTACGGCCGGAGTAGCGACGGCAGCGGCGTCAAACCTAAAATACGGTAAAAGCAAAAAGACCGAAGTGCTTTATAAAAGAAGCAAAAACTGGGATCTATACTACGAACAAGCGAAATAATAAAAATTTAAGAAAGGATAAATATGTCTGAGGCAAATTTACGTCTTATGCCCCACTCAAACGCAGTCGGGCGAAGATCGTTTTTAAAAATGGCCGCGCTAGCAGGCGTAGCGGGCGGCATGAGCGGGCTGGCCGCTAGCGGCGTAACTAGAAGCGCCACAAAAGAAGAAATGGCAAATCCGTTTCCAAACTCTAAAATCGTAAAAACCGTTTGTACGGTTTGCTCCGTTGGATGCGGAGTGCGCGCCGAGGTAGAAAACGGCGTTTGGGTACGCCAAGAAGTAGCCCAAGATCACCCGGTAAGCGCTGGCGGCCACTGCTGTAAGGGTAGCGACGTCATCGATATGGTGCGCTCTCACTGCCGCGTAAAATACCCGATGAAAAAAGTAGGCGGCAAATGGAAACGCATCAGCTACAAAGAGGCTCTTGATGAAATAGGCGCCAAACTAAAAGCGTATCGCGAAAAAAATCCAGAGCAAGTAATGTTTCTAGGCTCTGCAAAAGATTGCAACGAACAAAGCTATTATATAAGCAAATTCGTAGCGATGTTCGGGACTAATAACCTAGATCACCAAGCCCGTCTTTGACACAGCTCTACAGTCGCCGGTGTGGCGAATACTTGGGGTTACGGAGCTATGACCAATCATCTTGGAGATATCCAAAACGCGAAGTCTATCTTTATAGTAGGCGCAAATCCGGCGGTAAATCATCCGGTCGGCTTTAGACATTTTCTAAAAGCGAAGGAAAATAACGGCGCAAAGCTAATCGTGGTCGATCCAAGATACACGAGAACTGCGGCTAAGGCTGATTATTTTGCTCAAATTCGCACCGGCACGGATATACCTTTTATGTACGGCATGATGAATATCATCTTTCAAAACGGCTGGGAAGATAAGGAATTTATAAACGACCGCGTCTACGGTATGGATCTGATCCGCGAAGAGGCTGCCAAATGGACGCCCGAAGTCGTAGCCGATGTTTGCGGGATCAAAAAAGAGACTCTTCTTGAGATAACCGAAGTTTATGCCAAAAATCGCCCGGGATCGGTCGTTTGGGCGATGGGTCTAACTCAGCACACCATAGGCAGTTCAAACACTCGTATCGCTCCGATCCTGCAACTAGTGCTAGGAAATATGGGCGTATCAGGCGGCGGCTGTAATATCCTGCGCGGTCACGACAACGTTCAAGGCGCGACAGATATGGCGAATTTGCCGACCGAGCTACCCGGGTACTATCCAAAAAACGAAGCCAACTGGAAATACTTCGCTAAGATGTGGAAAGTAGATTTTGAATGGCTCCAAAAGAATTTCGTTAAGCCTGAAATGATGTTTAAACCCGGATTTACGCTATCAAAATGGTGGGCGGGTGTGCTTGACGGTAAAAACGGCAACGAAGCCGTAGATAATGCCGGCGACAGTATAAAAGCCTTAGTGGTAATCGGCAACGGTATCACATCAACCGCGCAACAAGTAAAAGTAAAAGAAGGCCTAGATGCGCTTGAGCTTTTAGTGCTGGTAGATCCTTTCGTAAACGATGCCGGCGTGATAACTGACAAAAAAGACGACGTCTACATACTGCCTGCGGCGACGCAGTTTGAAACCAGCGGTACGGTTGTAGCGACAAACCGCAGCGGCCAGTGGAGAAGCCAGGTTGTAGAGCCTTTGTTTGAGAGCATGCCCGATCACGAAATTTTATTCGAGCTTGCCAAAAGGCTAGGATACTATGACGAGCTAACGCGTACGATCAGAGACGCCGAAGGCAAGATCGAGTGGCCTGAAGTCGCTACGCGCGAGATCGCAAATATAATTAAAACTATCGGCATGACGGGTTGGACTCCGGAAAGGCTCAAAAAGCACCAAGAAAACTGGGATAAATTTGACGAAAAAACAAGTCTAGGAAAACCTGGTACCGTAGTCGAAGGCGAATACTACGGCTTGCCGTGGCCGTGCTGGACGGAGGATCATCCGGGTAGCCCGATACTTTACGATATAAACAAATCCGTTAGGCAAGGCGGTATGGGTTTTAGAAACCGCTTCGGCTTAGAGCATAACGGAGTTAGCCAATTAGCCGCAGACGGTAGCGCGCCAGTAGATTCGTTTGTCAAGGGCGGATATCCGGAAATCAAAAAAGATAACATCGAAAAGGTGCTAGGCATCACGCTAACCGAGGATGAAAAGGCTAAAATAGGTGGCAGCTGGATACATGACGATAGTAATATCATCGCTAAAAAATGCATGGAGAAAAACATCGCTCCGTACGGCAACGCGCGAGCTAGGACGATCGTTTGGACTTTTGCGGATCAAATTCCTCTTCACAGAGAGCCGCTTCATACGCCTAGATTCGATCTAGCACAGAAGTATCCGAGCTTTGAGGATAAGAAACTTCAAAACCGCGTCGATACAAAATTTAAATCCGTCCAGCTAGCGAAGGACTACTCAAAAGAATTTCCTATTATCCTCACGACGGCTCGCCTCGTAAATTTTAGCGGCGCGGGCATGGAGACGAGAGCTAGTATGTATCTAAGCCGCTTGACGCCTGAGATGTTTGCGGATATCCACCCTGAACTTGCGGCTAAACACGGCATTAAAAACTGGGATTTCATCTGGGTTCATTCGCCTGAAGGTACTAAGGTTAAGGTGCGCGCCAGAGTGGTACCGTCCGTTAAACCCGACACTATCTTTATGCCGTTTCATTATGCGGGTTATATGCAAGGCGTTGATATGACGGGTAATTTCCCGGAAGGCACCAAGCCTTATGCGGTAGGCGAGAGCGCAAATACCATCACTAACTACGGATATGATATAAACACTCAGATTCCTGAAACCAAAAGCGGTCTATGCCGCATAGAAAAGGCGTAAAATGAGCGAATTTAACGATAACAATAGACTTAAATTTTACTGCGACGACGATAGATGTATCGACTGTAACGGCTGTGCGGTGGCTTGCGACGAGGCTCACGAGCTGCCTCTAGGTATCCGCCGCCGCCGCGTCATCACGCTAAACGAAGGCGTACCAGGTAAGGAAATTTCAACCTCGATAGCTTGCATGCACTGCGAGGACGCTCCATGCTCGCTGGTTTGTCCGGTTGATTGCTTTTATATCAGGAGCGATGGTATCGTGCTACACGATAAAGATATCTGCATCGGCTGCGGATACTGTCTATACGCGTGTCCGTTCGGCGCGCCTCAGTTCCCGCGCGAGGGAGTGTTTGGCGCCAAAGGTTCGATGGATAAGTGCACGATGTGCGCAGGCGGTCCGCTACCGACGAATAGCGAAGCCGAGCGCGAAGAGTACGGTCAGGATAGAATTTCCGAAGGAAAGGTGCCGGTTTGTGCGGCGATGTGCTCGACAAAGGCGCTACTAGTAGGCGAATCGGCTATGATAGAAAAAATCTACGGCGATAGAGTCAAGGCTCGCGGCTACGGCTTTAAAGACCTAAAACAAACTCCAACCTGGAAGCTCGCCTACTATGCTGGCGATAGGCTTAAAATAAAATCTTAAAATTTAGCTCGCTCTTGCCGAGATTGCGGGGGCGAGTAATCTCATCAAATTTGACGCGGTTTGTCTGCGTCAAATTTGACTCACGCTTCTTTGATTTCATTAAATTTTACATCGTTAGTTTGTCAAATTTGAATGCAGGCAAATTTGGAATAAAAGTGGATAAAATTAAGTAGAAAAAGGGCGGTCTCCCGCCCTAAATTTACGCTCTAACAGGCGACAAATACGGATTTGCCGAGTGCATCGACATCTCGTTTTGCTCTCTAAATTTGATAAACTCATCTTCGCTTAGACGCCTGATATTTGCTATCGTCATCTTTAGCGGCGTGATGCCTGAGAGCGGATCGGGATCGCCGGCGTTTGCTAGCTCGTTACCGTCGGCCTCGCTATAGTGGAAGGTCGTAAATATCGTGCCTTCTTTTAGATCCGGATTTACGCGTAGTTTGGCCGCGATCTGGCCGCGTTTGTTTTGTACGAGCGCGTAGCAGCCCTCCTCCAGCTCCCTCTCGCGAGCGATATCGGGACTCACCTCGATGAGCGCGCCCTCGATGCCCGCACCGTACTCTAGGGCAGGGCACTCTCTCGTCATCGTGCCTGTGTGGTAGTGATAGACCTTGCGTCCGGTCGTAAATAGGCACGGATAGACCTCGTCTGGTACTTCGCTAAGCGCGCCGCTACCGACCGGATAGCCGTCAGGAATATTCATCTTGGCTCTAAATTCGGCCTCGGCCTTTGCGCGTTCATTTTTATCCTCTACGTAAAGCACCGGCGCGAAGCGGAATTTGCCGCCCGGTAGCATAGACTTGTGATCTGCGTAAAGCACCGGCGTACCCGGATGCTCCTCGTCGGGGCACGGCCAGCTGATACCGCCTAGCTTGCCTAGTCTATAATAGCTTATGCCGCCGAAAAATTTAGGCATGAGCTCCCTTAGCTCGTTCCAAATTTGCTCAGGGCTCGCAAAGTCAAATCCCTCTAGCCCCATGCGGTTTGCGATGTTGCACACGACTTTCCAGTCGGGTTCCACACCGCTAACCGGTTCGCTAGCCTTGCGCGTTCGCTGGACGCGTCGAGAGGTGTTGATAAACGTTCCGTCCTTTTCTCCCCAGCCAGCTGCAGGTAGCACCACGTCGGCCTTGTGCGCACTCTCTGTGAAAAACAAATCCTGCACTATAAAGCAGTCTAGATGATGGACGGCGTGGACGAAGTGCTCGGTCCAAGGGTCGCTCATTACGGGGTTCTCGCCGTAGACGTAGAGGACTTTTAGCTCGCCGCTATCCATTTTATCCGGCGCTTGTGTTAGCTTAAAGCCCGGAACCGGATTTAGCTCAAAGTGCCATACTTTGCGCGCTTGCTCCTGTGCGTAAGGGCTATTTACCGCGCCTGCGGGGATGACGTTAGGTAGCGCGCCCATGTCGCATGCGCCCTGGACGTTGTTTTGACCGCGCAGAGGATTTACGCCCGCGCCCTTTTTGCCTAAATTTCCAGTTAAAACGGCTAAATTTGATAGCGAAAAGACGTTTGACGTGCCGTCGCTAAACTGCGTGATACCCATCGTGTAGCAAATCGCCGCCGCGCCTGCTTTAGCATACATCCTAGCTGCTTCTATGATGAGCTCTTTCTTTATACCGGTTTCGCGCTCGAAACGCTCAGGCGTAAAGTCCTTAACCGCTTCTTTTAGATATTCAAATCCCTCGGAGTACTTCTCGATAAATTCGCTATCTTGCAAATTTTCGGCGATTATTACGTGCATCATCGTATTTAGCGTTTTGATATTCGCTCCGATCGGGATTTGCAAGAAAATATCGGCTTTTTTAGCCATATCGGTGCGCTTTGGATCTACGACGATCATCTTGGCACCGCGTTGAAGGCCGCGCTGCATCTGCATAGCGATGATCGGGTGGCACTCGCTCGTGTTTGTGCCGATCAGTAAAAATACGTCCGTATCGGTCGCAAATTCTACCAAATCATTAGTCATCGTTCCGTTTCCTAGCGTGCTGGCAAGACCTGCCACTGTAGGAGCGTGTCAAAGACGGGCGCAGTGATCGACGTTGTTGCTACCCTGGGCGCGGAAAAATTTCTGGAAGACGTAGTTGTCTTCGTTATTTGAGCGCGCAGAGCTAAAGCCCATGATCGAGCTTGGGCCGTATTTTTCGACGGTGGATTTAAATTTATCCGCAAGGAAATCATAAACCTCCTCAAAACTCACTTCTTCAAGCTCGCCGTGCTTGTCGTAGACGCCGTTTAGCTTTCTCATCATCGGTCTGCTTAAGCGTTTAGGAGAGTTTACGAACTCCCATCCGAACATTCCTTTTAAGCAAAGCTCGCCGTCGTTTACGTGGTGGTCTTTGCTAGGTTTGGCGTCTACGATTCTACCGTTTCGCACGATAAGATCGATGCCGCAGCCCGTACCGCAATATGGACAGGTGGTCTTTACGATCTCTTCCATTTTTGATCCTTTCTGGTATTACTGAAAATTATGAGATTATTATACAACTGCAAATGTAAATTTAGTTTTAAAATTAGTATATTTTTTTAAGAATTATTTAAGTAATATGCAAATTTAGCATATTACTCTTTTGGCTAAATTTGTCTTTAAAATCGTATTTTGAAAGCAAAATCACATATTGGTCATTTTGATAAAATTTGTCCTACCGGTACTACTTTATAATAATCTATTAAAGATTTCTCGCTGCCGATAACTTGCTTATATCTCCATCCCATCCCTACTATACATCTTGCCTTTTATCTCATTTTTTACCTCATTTGGTTCGTCATCCAACAACCTGCTAAAATTCGGTATTAGATTGCTTATTTTTGAGATAAAACCAATAACCTTCATTTTAAAGTTTTCTAATAGAGATAACTTATCCTGTAAATTTTCTATCGTTTCGTCTTTAACTTTTACTTCTTCTTCTAGCTCAGATATTCTTTGAACTTTGCCATTTATAGAAGTTTGTAGTTTAACGATTTGTAGTAGCTTGCTTTCATTGTCTTCCTTTAAGGCATTCTCGTTACTTAACGACGCCTCCAGCTCTTCGTTTCTTTGTTTCAAAGACTGATTTGTTTTTTCTTTGCTTTCTAGATCTGTATTAGCTTCTTCGAGCTTGCTTTGTAGGGCATCGCTTTGGTCGGCTTTTTGTTTTAGTTTATCTATTTGCGCTATATCAGCTTCAATATTTTCTAATCGGCTTTTTAATTTATTGTTTTCATCTTCTTTTTGGATTAGCTCGGCCGAGAGGTTGCTTATTTGCAAATTTCTATCTTTTATAATTTCATCTTGATTATTTAGATTTGCGTTTGCTTCTTTTAATTTTTCGTTTTCTTGGATTAACTCTTCGTTAGATTGTTCTAGTTGATTATTTTTTGCTATTACTTCACCTTTGTTTAAAAGCTGATTGGTTAGTTCCTCGACCGTTTGTTTTAATTCGCTATCAGTAACTATGTTTATATTGTCCTTCATTTGATCTAAAACCAAATTCGTAAGACTTGTTATAAAAGCCTTATCGTCTCCGATTTCCAGTCTAAAATAATCTTTGCCAAACATAGACTCTTTCTTTTTTATATACCTCCTTGCTCTATCGACTATCGATTGTCTAATTTTGTTTTTAAACTCTTGCTCATTATTAAACTCTTTTTCATCTTTGTGCATTTGTTTTAAATTCTTATGTCTTGCCTTAGTGCCGATTTCGCCACGCATTGCTATGCCCTCAAATGCCGCTCCGCCCATTTCTTGCATACTTCTGCCAAATTTTAACGTCTCGCCTTTGCCGTTAAACCTAAGGTTTTTATGGTTTTCAAATTGGTAGTTTGTAAATATAAGTTGATAGTGTTTAGTCTTTTCATCATTGTGTTCGCTAATTAATAGACATTTTACTTTGTATTTAGCGCAATAATCGTTTGCAAATCTTCTAACTCTGTCGAGCGAGACCTGAGCGTTGATAAAATTTACTTCGGTTTTATTTAGCCCTTCTTTGGATTCTTTATTCCGATCGGTGCCGAAACTTATGACTATTTCGGAAAACCCGACCATATTTTCTCGCCAACGATTCTTTACCACCTTGCCGTTTTTATAGATTTTAGTTTGGGCTTCGTAGTCGACCTTCATTTTTTCGTGGTATTTTTTCAAGAGTGCTTTTATATACTTTCTATCGCTAAATTCCCTATCGCTATTAGGCATCTATCGCATATTGCCGTTATCGTTATATTCGCTAAGCACTATGTATCTATTATTACGGCTGTTGCCTCTAAGATATCCGATCTTAGAGGCATGCTTAACCTCTCTAACATTGTGCTCATACCTTATAATAGCCTTTTTGAGCGTCAAGAATTCGCTTCTTACACAAAGAACTAGGCTGTGTCCGCCTATTTGAAGAGCATCACTCATTTTTAGTCCTTTTCTTTATTATCTACTATAGAAATTAAGAGCATGTTTTAACCCTTTTTTGAAAAATATAAGTCGCGATGTCCGTTATCGCAAACGCTATGCGAGAATTCTTTGCATCTCCCATCTTTATATAACGCGGAATATCTCTGCCCTGCGATATACGAAGATCAAGAGTAGATACGCCGATGCCAAGAACCCCTGCGGTTTGCTTTCTGTCTAGAACTACCTTTCCTTTATATTGGCTAGATATGTGCTCAAGAAGCGTTTTGTACTCTACATCGTTATATAGTTCGTTAAGCATCCCATTTTCTCCTTATGCTTATTCTTATATAACTAATTATATGTACTTTTCATTTACTCTTGCTATTTTGAGTAGTTTTTGGATAGTTTTTGAAAAATTTTTAATACCCTATGATTCCTTAGGGTATTTTAGAGTAATTTAGGATAAAAAATGTTTTCTTGTTTTTAAAAACAAAAATAAAGCATCTTAGATTGACTTAGAAAACATGGCGAGAAATTGGAATATTAAAAAATTTCGGGAACAAATAGGGAACAAATTTTATAAAACTAAGAAAACTTAAAGCTCTTGAAACATTGTAAAAATCGGGGTTTTAAAAGGATTTTTGAATATAAATGGCTCCGGATGCTGGGTTCGAACCAGCGACCAAGTGATTAACAGTCACCTACTCTACCGCTGAGCTAATCCGGAACACTTGAAAAGAGCTCGTATTATAGACGAAAAGATATGTTTTGTCAATAAATTTTAGCTTAATTTATAAAAAATCGTACAGGGTCCGATAAATTTTTATAAAAGGCTAAAACTAGCCTTTTATAAATCCACTTGCAATAACCTTATCGCCATCATACATAACACAAAGCTGGCCTTGTGCCACACCAAGTGCATTTTGATTTAGCGTTAGTTTTGCTGTTTTATTCTCTTTATCAACCTCAACAAAAGCATCAAGTTTAGGGCTTCTATATCTTATCTTAGTTTCGCACTCAAATTTATCTTTATCTATAAACAAATTTACGTTTTCAAGCTCGACTACTTTTTGAGCCAAATCATCTTTTGTTCCTACAACGATCTCGTTTTTATCGGCATTTATCTTTATAACAAAATGTGGCTCATGGGCGCCAAAAACCTCAAAACCACGGCGCTTACCGATAGTATAGTGCATATAGCCTTGGTGGCGGCCGATTATTTTGCCGTCTTTATCAACTACGTTTCCTGGTAAATTTGTATTGTAATGCTTATTTAAAACTTCGATATAAGTATCTTCCACAAAGCAAATTTCACTACTTTCTGCCTGCGTAGCAAATTCTTCAAGCACTTTTACACTTCTTGCAAGCTCTTTTATATCTTTTTTAAATTTATCCCCAAGCGGAAAAATAACATCTTTTAATATCTCTTTTGGCACTTGGGCTAAAAAGTAGCTTTGATCCTTGCTAGGATCTTTTGCGCATGTGATAAATCCATCAATAACTTGCACATAATGCCCAGTAGCAAGCTTCTCACAGCCATTTGCCTTTGCAAAATCAAGTAGAGCGCCAAGCTTTATAAATTTATTGCACAAAGCACAAGGATTTGGCGTCTTGCCCTCTTTATAGAGCTTCACAAAAGGATCATAGACAAACTCGTTAAATTTATCTTGAAGATCCAAAATATGTACCTTTATGCCAAGATATTCGCCTACTTTTTTCACTTTTCTGATATTTTCTTCGTGATATCCTGGCTTTTGATGTAGCATCATATAGCAACCTTGCACTTCATGACCAGCTTCTTGCAGAAATTTAGCCGTCATAGTGCTATCTACGCCACCGCTCATTGCGACCATTATTTTCATATTTTTTACCTCTTTGAAATTTAAAAGGAGATATTTTATATCTTATTTTTAAATAGCCAAAATTTCATCTACAATAAGCTCTAAATCATCGGTGATTTTGTATAAATTTATATCTTCTTTTTTTATTGTTTTTTGGCTAACTAGCGTATTTTTTATAAATTCATCAAGCCCCTGCCAAAACTCACTCCCAAAAAGAAAAATTTTTACTTTTTTACTACCAACTTGAGCAAGTACTAAAATTTCAAAAAGTTCATCAAGAGTGCCAAAGCCACCTGGAAAGACGACAAATGCGACTGAACGATCGGTAAGTGCAAATTTTCTTGGGCTTAAATTTGAAAAGAGATATTTTGCTGTGACGTAAGGGTTTGTATTTTGTTCAAACGGAAGTCTCACATTTAGGGCTATGCTTGGCGATTTTGCACTATCAAACGCGCCCTTGTTTGCGGCTCTCATTATGCCGTCTCCGCCACCAGTTAAGATGGCATATCCCAGCTCGTTTAGCTTATAAGCTAGTTCATAAGCCTTTTTGCAGTAGAAATTTTCTTCATCAAATCTAGCCGAGCCAAAGAAGGTAACATTTTTATTTTTATATTTTAAGACGTTTGGAAAATTTAAAAGATCACTAACTAATTCATTATTCATTATTTTAACTGTTGAAGCCTCTCGCGTTTTGAGCCTATCTGAGTGATCTGGATGCCAAAGTTTCCATCGATTATTACAACTTCACCAAGAGCTATTACCTTATCGCCGATCAAAATTTCAAGCGGATCGTTTGCTAATTGATTTAACTCGATAACTGAGCCAATATCCATGGTAAGCACATCTTTTAAAAGCATTCTTTTTGAGCCGATACGAACACGAATAGGTAGCCTAACATCCATTATAAGCCCGATATTTCTCATCTCTTCAGCGCTAAAATCGCCCTTAGCTACATGAGGAGTGCTCGCTGGTGCAGCTGGTGCTTCGGTCTTTGTTGGCTCAAAAAATTTCATCAACGAATGATCGCAAGCAAAACCGATATGCTCGCTTAAATCTTCGATTTTGACATTAAATAAAAATAACTTTTCATAAACACTAAAATCAAGCGAAGAATTTTCATCTAAAAAATTTACATTTATTACTTCAAAATTTATCTTTGGCATGCCCTTTTGAGCACCTAAAGATGTACTAAAGGCACTAAAAAGGTTTGAAAATATCTCTTTTGCAGCGTCAAGCTCATCACTGCCTAAATTTTCATTCTTTGAAATTTCCTCTTCGCCCATCATCCATTCGCTAATGGCACTTATTAAAACTGGAGTACATACTATCTCTGTTTTAGCATTGATGTCGCCACTTAAAGAGATATTAGCCATCACTACCGGCGGTTTTATGCCATTTTGCGTTGGTGCATCAAATTCATTTCTTTCACCAACCTCTGGAGCTCTGCCCGTAAGTCCTTCGATAGTAGCTTTTAATTCATTAGAAAATATATTAAAAAAATCATTCATCATCTTCGTCGTCCTCTTCTTCTTCCATTTTGCGCTCATTAGCTTCATACGCCATCAGCTTTGCTTTTCGCTCTTCTTCGTATTTTTCTAAGATATTTTTGATCTCATCTTTATCAGAGCGTATTAACTGCTCAATCCTTATAGATTTTCTAAATCTATGAAGCCCAACCTCAGCTAAGAAAACTTCTTTTTTATCGATACAAACGATCGCCTTATCATCAGCTCCTCTATCAAGCCTTAAAATATCGCCTTCTTTTAAATTTAAAAACTCATTTACGCTAATGATCGACTTGCCAAGTATGGCTTCATATAAAATTTCTGCTCGTCCGATAAGTGTTTTTAGCTCTTTGTTTCTACTTTTTTTTGCACTTGTTTCGCCAAGCATAATGTCCCTGTTTGCAAGGCGTGAGAGTATCGGTTCAAGGTAGATGACTGGATAGCATAAATTTATCATACCGCTTGAGCCACCAACTATGATCTCCATAACGACCATGATGACGATCTCATTTTGAGAGACGATCTGCACGACATTTGGGCTACTCTCTTTGGCTTCCACATTTGGGTACATATCAGTTATCATCGACCAGCTCTCTTTAAGACGCTGCATGATCATTCTAAGTACCGCATCAAGCAAATTTACTTCAATGTCGGTTAGTTCTCTATTTGCCTCAAAATTTTCACCAGTTCCGCCAAGCAAACGATCTATCATCGGAAAAGCAATGCTTGGATTTATCTCCAAAACACAGTTTCCATCAAGCGGCTTTATAGAAAAGACGTTAAAGCTCGTTGGACTTGGTAAGCTCATCAAAAATTCGCCATAAGTCATCTGATCAACACTGTGAAGTCTGATCTCGACAATACTTCTCATCACACTAGAAATTTGACTAGCCAAATTTCTAGCAAGCTTATCATGGATGCCTTTTATCGCGCGAAGCTGCTCTTTACTAACGCGGTTTGGACGCTTAAAATCATAAATAATAATCTGCTTTTGTTCGCCTTGCGATCTCTCTTCGACCTCGATATTACTCGTATCGCCGTCTTCATCAACAACTTCAAGTAGCGCGTCTATCTCTTCTTGACTTAAAATATCAGCCATTAAACCCCCAAGCTACGCCTGATACGATCAAGCAAACGTTTATGAATTTGTGAAATTCTACTCTCGCTGATATTCATGATCTGGCTTATCTCTTTTAAATTTAGCTCTTCATAATAATAAAGCTGAACCAACATCTGATCTCTTTCGTCAAAATCTTTTAAAGCTTCCTCTATTTTTAAAATGAGATCCTCTCTCTCAATGCTTTTCTCGACATCATTTTGACCAATTAGCTCCATTTGCTCGTCTATTGGTAAGATAGTAATGATACCGCTAACGCCTCTTGCCTCTCTTATCTTTTCGATATCTTCGTTAAGCTTTTCGGCCAAATACTCATCACTTGGCTCTTCTTCAAATTCATTAAAGTAGTTATCTATCTCGCTATTTATGCTCTTTACGAGTTTTCTATCGCTTCTGCTAACAACATCAAGAGTCCTTAGATAATCAAGCATAGAGCCATAAATTCTCTTTTTGCCATAACCCCAAAAAGAGTCATTTTGCTCCTTGTCATACTTCCTGCTAAGTTTTATCATCTCTTCAACGCCAATGCTTATTAGGTCATTTGTATCTATGCTTGATGGCAACCTCTCTTTAAGTCTAAACGCCATTGCACGCAGTGCTGGCATATATTTTAAGACGATTTCGTCTTGTTCTTTTTTTATCGTATTTTTATAAGCGTTAAGCTGCTTTTGCTTTAACTCGTGCATTTCGCTTACCAGAATCAAAATTTTCAGCAGTCATTTTTACCATTATATTTTCCATACGTTTTTCCCTAGTATTTAGCTCAGAGATGAGATAGTCTGCGATCTCTTCGTGTTTTTGTTTATCAAAAATTTTAGTTAAAGCCCTTTTTACATCGATGTAGTTCATGATAACAATGTGAATTATAAGATAAAAAAACAAAGTAATAACTAGTGTATAAACTAGCATTTCGATAGGCTCACTCACCTTTAGCAAGGTAAAAACTATACCTACAAAAAAACCACAAACCGTAAAAAATGCTATAAAATTTTCTGCACGCAAAGCTCAATCTCCATTAAAATTGTTCTATCAAACGCTTAAAGAAGCCCCCAAAGCTCCTGCTTTGCTCATCGTTAAGCACTTTTCGTTCCAACCTATAAAGTAAATTCGAAGCTATCTGTTTTATCTGAGCACTAGGCTCAGCATAAGCAGCGTCGTCTGTAAAAAGCGTTCGTTGTTTTATACTTCTTGAAACATTCTTATCAGAAGCCACAAATCCTATAAGCTCTAAATTTAAGCTAGGCCCGATATTTGCATTAGCAACACGTTTGATATTTTCATAAATTCTAGTCGCTTCTGCTTCATTTTTTACCATATTTAAAAGCAAAAGCTCACTATTTTTAAACCTTGAGACGATCTTTATGACAGCGTATGCATCAGTTATCGCTGCAGGATCAGGTACAGTTACCACCACGACCTCATCAGCTGCCTCTAAAAATAGCTGCGTGCTACCGCCTATGCCAGCTCCAGTATCGATGATCAAAAAATCAAGCTCATCAAGCTCGCTCGCCTCGTCTAAAAACCTCTCAAATAAAAATTGATTGTTAAATTTTAAAATTTCATCACCGCTTTCACCAGGAATGAGGATCAAATTTTTATTTATAGGTATCAAGATATCTTTTAGGCTGCACTCGCCTTTTAGCACGTGAAGTAAATTTTTGCCCATTTTTACATTTAGGATGACATCAAGGTTTGCAAGGCCGATATCAGCGTCAAATAGTCCTACTTTGTAGCCATTTTTTGATAAAACATTTGCTAAATTTGCACTTATCGTACTCTTACCAACACCGCCTTTGCCGCTAGTTATCGCAATAAAATGCGTATTTTTGCTCTTGCTTTGAGACTGGACTAAATTTTGTAATTTTTGCGCTTGATTATTCATCGCTAGCCTTTTGCTTTGTAAAGCCGTCAAACACGCACTCTACTAAAAATTCGCTCTTTGCCTCCACAAGATCATCAGGTACCTCTTGACCCACGCTAAAGTAGCTAACCGGCGTGTTTGTCTCATATATCAGCGAAAAGACATTACCAAAAATTTTTGTCTCATCAAATTTTGTGATTATAAGTGTATCGATCTCTAAAAATGAAAATCCATTATAAATTTCTATCAGATCCTCAACCTTTGAGCCAGCCGAAAGGACCAAATTTACATCAATCTTTGCGCCACTATGCTTTAAAAATTTATCAAGCCTTTCAAGCTTTTCTTTGTCATACTGTGAATTTCCAGTCGTATCAATAAGTATCACATCACAATAATTAAGCTGTTTGATAGCATTTTGAAAGTCATCTATCTCGATAACATCGAGAATAGGAAGCTTCATCATTTTAGCGTATTGAAATAACTGCTCAACCGCTCCGATACGATATGTATCAAGCGTGATGATACCTGTTTTATAGCGTTTTTCATTGCCGTATGCAAAACGAGCAGCTAGCTTTGCAAGAGTCGTAGTCTTACCAACTCCGGTTGGGCCAACTAGCATCATGATACGTTGTTTTTTATCGCTTGGCTCTTTTCTGCAAGGTAGCATATTTCGCAAAAGCGAATAAAAATATCTCTTTACAGCAGTTGGATTACTCTTCATTGACACTGGTAAATTTTCAAGCGTCGTTTGCATGATAGCCTCTAAATGCTCATCTTTCATGCCACTTTGTTTTGCGAGTTTATAGATGCTAGCAAACTCTGGTGGGATCGAGAGATTGTTGCGATTTGGAGCTTTTTCGTCCCAGATCATGTCAGTTATCAGCCCTATTTTATCGCTTAGCACGCTTACTTGCTTTGCCACGTCGTCTATTTTTTTATTCATACCATTTGGTATGCTCGACTCTTTATCTTTGACATCATCGATATTTACATTTGCGATCGTGCTTATCTCTTTTGCAGCAGCTGAGATATTTAAAAGCACGCTCTCATTTGGATCGTAAGGCTCGGGTGATGCTGTCTTTGCCTCAAATTTAGCTGGCTCTTCTTTTATCTCAAATTTTGGCTTAGCAGGCTCATAGTTTTTATTAAATTTAGAGTAGGCATTTTCATAATTTATGGCTTTTGTATTTGGTTTTGTGGGTTGCTTCACGTCGTCCTCTTCGACGCTTACTAAAATTTCATAAAGCGGTTTTTTATTTATCGTTTTGGCTTGAATTTGTTTTGTAGTAACTAGTATGGCCTTTTCGCCGCACGTTTCTTGAGCCTTTTTCAAAGCCTCGATGGTGCTCTCACCTGTAAAAGTATGAAATTTTGTAGCCATTTATATCCTTTTAACCTCTCATAAGCCCTAGTGGCACGATCACGCTAAACCTCTTATCGGCTCCTGGGTGCGGGACGATAAGGCGTGGCGTCTTATAGACTTTTTTACTAAAATACAAAATATCCAGATCAAGCGTACGTGGTGCATTTTTAAATGTCCTCACACGCTTAAATTTACTCTCATAGTGCCTCAAAATTTTTAGCAAATCCCGAGGGCTCATAGATGTTTGTAAATTTATAACAGCGTTACTAAAATCATCCTGCGCTTCGTAGCCAAACGCCGCATTTATAAGTATTGGCGATACTTCAACTACGTGAAAACGCCTATCTTCATTAATCGCTCTTATAAATTTATCAAACCTCTTTGCGCTATCGCCGATGTTGCCACCCATGCCAACTAGCACCTCATACTTAAACTCATCTCTTTTATGAAAAAAACTAGGGCAAAAACGGCTTTTTACGATCTTTCTTGCTCCAGCTAGCCTCATAAAATCTCGCACCCACCTTCTCTTGCGACCACAACGTCTTCGATGCGCACGCCAAATTCATTTTCTAGATAAATTCCAGGCTCTATACTAAAGACCATGCCCTCTTTTATGAGCGTTTCGCTCCTTGCTGAGATGACTGGAAGCTCGTGTATATCGACACCTACGCCGTGCCCTGTCGAGTGAAAAAAGGCTTTTTCATATCCAGCCTTTGCTATCACGTTCCTTGCTGCAAGGTCTATCTCGCACGCCATAACGCCAGCTCTTGCGACCTTTATCGCAGCAGCCTGAGCCTCTTTTACGATCTCGTAAATTTCTTGCATTTTGGCGTTTTTAAATTTTTGCTCCTTTGAGAAGTTAAAATTTTCATCAAAGCAAGCAGTTCTGGTGCGATCAGAGCAGTAGCGATTAAATTTAACCCCAGCATCAAGTAGTAGCAAATCGCCCCTTTTTAAAATTTTATCCCCAGGCAACGCATGCGCCTTTGCTGCATTTTCATTTATCGCCACGATCGGATCAAAGCTAAGGCCTAGCTCGTTTTTTTGCCTAAAAATGAGCGAGGCGTTAAAATGAAGCTCTTTTTCGCTCATACCCTCACCATTTTCACGCACAAATTTAGCAAATTCATCAAAGCATTTTGCTCCAAATTCGCTAGCCTTTTTTAAAATTTTTATCTCATCCTCGATTTTGCAAATTCTCTTTAGTCTAGAGAAATTTGCCTTTGGCTTGAAATTTATCTTAAAACCCTTACTAAGTGCGTTAAACTCGCTGATACTTAGCTCGTCAGGGTTAAAAACAAGGCTACTTGGCTTCATCTTTCTTAAAAATGCCCGCACCTCGCTTATTAAATTTCTCTGCGCTAAAAGAACGACCACGCCAGCATTTACGCAGCTTTTTGCCTCAAAATAATACCTCGCGTCCGTGAAAAAGTATTTCACGCCGTCAAGAAATAGCAAAAATTCATTGTCGCAGCTATAACCGCACTCGTAAAATACAGCGTTTTCGTCCTTTAAGATGAAATTCATTGTGCGTTTTGATTTGCTCTTACTGCTTTTATTTGCTCAAAAATTTGAAGCATGCCTATCATCGCTAAATGATAGCCAACTGGTCCAAAACCCACGATCTGGCCTGCTGCAACTGGTGCGATAAGGCTTTTATGGCGGAACTCTTCTCTTCTATAAACGTTGCTGATATGCACCTCGATAACTGGCAGCGCAACCGCACTTAGCGCATCACGGATAGCGATAGAGGTGTGAGTGTAAGCTGCTGGATTTATGATGATGCCGTCAGCATCGCCCAAGCACTCTTGGATCTTATCGACTAGCTCGCCCTCAAGGTTGCTTTGAAAAAACTCGATCTCAACGTCATTTTGATCGGCGACGATCTTCATTTGAGAGTGGATATCCTCCATCTTCATAACGCCGTAAATTCCTGGCTCTCTAGCGCCAAGCATATTGATATTTGGGCCTTGGATAACCATTATTTTTAGCTTCTTATCCATGTCACTCCTTTTTGATTAAATAGCCCAAATTATACATTTTCGTTCCTAAATTTTCGCTACAATAACAAAAATTTAAGGCTAGAAATGGAAATTTTAAAAGCAAAAAAGATCATCACTGGCGGAGAAAATCCAAAAATTTTAAGAAATTCTTGTCTTGTTATTGAAAATGATAAAATTTTAGAAATTACAAGCGAAAAAGAGGCGCAAAAGAAATTTAAAGATGCGAAAATTTGCGACTTTGGTGAGAGCGTGATCGCCCCAGCCTTCGTAAATACACACGTTCATTTAGAGTTTAGCTCAAACGTTAGCACACTAAAATATGGCGACTTTATAAAATGGCTTGGCTCTATCGTCGATAAAGGCGGCGAGCTAGCTAAAATGGACGCTAAAAAGGCGATGAGTGAAGCTATAAATTCGATGTTAAAAAGCGGAGTTTGTGCCATTGGTGAGATATCTAGCTTTGGCTCGGAGCTTGAAATTTTAGCCGCTAGTCCGCTAAAAGTAGTGCTTTTTAGTGAAATTTTAGGCTCAAGCGAGCAGATGTGCGAACAAAATTTGCAAAATTTCTTAGCTAAATTTGAAAAAACAAAGGGCTATAAAAGCCAAAATTTCACCCCAGCCATCTCGCTGCACTCGCCCTACTCTGTGCACCCAAAGCTAGCTAAAGCCGCCCTTGAGATAGCCAAAAAAGATGACTTGCTAGTTAGCACGCACTTTTTAGAGAGCAAGGCTGAAAAGCAGTGGCTAGAACGTGGCAGCGGTGGCTTTAAAAAGCACCTTTTAAGATTTAGCCCAGATCCAAGGCCGATGTATGACACGCAGGGCTATTTTGCGATGTTTCGCGAGATAAACACACTCTTTACACACTGCGTTTATGTGAGCGATTTTGCTAAATTTCAGCCTCACCACAGTGTGACGCACTGCGCCGTTTCAAACAGACTGCTTGGCAAAAAGGCGCTAAATCTAAAAGAAATTTTTAAAAACAACGTTAGTCTAAACATCGGCACAGACGGACTTAGCTCAAATATCAGCCTAAATTTCTGGCATGAGTTAAGAGCCGCCCTTTTTACCCACGCCAGCCTTGATCTAAACGAGCTTGCCACTAGGCTTTTTGTCGCTGCAACGCATGGGGGCGCAAAGGCGCTTAGGACAAATAACGGCGAGATAAAGGCAGGGCGCGCGGCTGACCTTGCAGTCTATAACGACATAGAGTGCGATGATAGCGAGCTAATACTTCAGCTCATACTTCATACAAACGAGGCTAAAAAACTATATATCGGAGGCAAAATTTGCAAATTTTAAGGCTTATTTTTAGAGGGATTTTGGGGATTTTTAAATTTATAAATAGCTACTTTAAGGCGCTTATATTTTTACTGATCTTATTTTTCATATTTGCACCAAATAGCAAGATGAAAGAGCCAAATTTAGCCCGCATAGACATCACCGGCACGATAGTAGATACTAGCGAAATTTTAGAAGAGCTCGAAAAAGCAAGGCTTGATAGCAACATCAAAGGCGTGCTGCTCTACATTGACAGCCCAGGTGGCGCGCTAAGCCCGAGCGTGGAGCTAGCCATGGCGGTCAAGCGACTAAAAGAGAGCAAAAAAGTGCTCGCATACGCCGCTGGCAACATGGCAAGTGGTAGTTACTACGCTGGAGTAAATGCCGACGCCATCATCGCAAACCCTGGCGCTTTCATAGGCTCGATCGGCGTCATCATGCAAGGGGCAAACATCGAAAATTTAGCCAAAAATTTAGGCGTGAGCGAGCAGGTAGTGAAGGCTGGCGAGTTTAAAGAGGCTGGCACCTTTATGAGGAGCTGGAGCAAGCAGGAGCGTGAGAGCTTGCAAGGGCTAGTAAATGACGCTTACATGCTCTTTGTAAGCGACGTGGCGGAGGCTAGAAATTTAGATATCAAGAAAAAAGACGAGTGGGCAAATGCAAGGGTCTTTTTGGCGCACAATGCCCTAAAAATGGGGCTAATTGACAGCCTTGGCAGCTACATAGACGCTCAAGATGAGCTAGCAAAAATAAGCCTCGTAGATGAGCCCGTCTGGCAAGAAAAACCGCAGCTCGAAAAGATAATGGAGAAATTTACAAAGCAAGGCATAAACTCGCTTTTTGGCGCATTTTTTGAGACAAAGCTCAAATAATCAAACCAAAAGATCAAGACAGGGATAAACTGCATATAGTAGTATAAATTTAGCTCATGCTTTGCAAAAATTTTTTGGCTATATTTTTTAGCTTAAACTCATAAAGTATATTTTGGATTTTATCTGCTGATCTTATATCTAAACCAAGATCATTTGCTAAAATTTTGTAATAAATTTGCGGGCTATCTTTTAGATTAATTGGTGGTGATTTTGAGCTTTTTGAGAGCTTTTTGCCATCTTTTAAAAGTAGCTTATGATGAATAAAATTAGCATTATAAAAGCTAAAATTTAGCCTTTTTGCAAGGTATCTTTGAGCTAGCGTGCAAGCCTTTAGATCCTCGCCTCTAACAACCAAATTTATACCCATATCCTCGTCATCTATCACACTTGCAAAGTTGTAAGCCGGAGTAAAATCTTTTTTGTAAATCACAAAATTGCCCATTTGCTCTGCCACAAGCTTACCAAGAGGATCACCCTCATCCACGCTTAGTCTAATAGCGGTCTTGTCTTTTATAAATTTTAGATTTTTATTTTTACAAATTTTAGTGTAAATGCCGTTTATGTAGGCATTTTTTGTAGTCCTTGAACATTCACAGATATAAATTTCATTAAGCTTTTTTAGCACATTTTCATATCTTTGAGACCTCGTTTTAAAGCTAAAATTACACTCAAAGTCACTTACATTAATTGGACCTTTATCGTAATCGATTTCCAAAAATTCTAAAACATCAAAGATATTTTGAACAAATTCTTGCCGGTATCTACTAAGATCATAATCATCGATACGTAAGTACAAAACGCCATTTGCCGAACGTGTCAAGAGATAAGTTAAGATGAAGTTATAAGCATTGCCAGCATGCAAAAACCCACTAGGCGTAGGAGCTATGCGGGATGCTATGCCACCATTTGGTGGCAAATAGTCATTAATCCCTTGGTCTAGCCTCATTTACCCTTAAAGTACGTCCGCCTAGTTCTTTTTCATTTAGTGCGTCTATAGCTTTTTGTCCCTCATTTGCATCGTCCATTTCAACAAAGCCAAAGCCTTTTGAGCGATCAGTTTCTCTATCTTTTACTATTTTTGCTCGCCTTACTTCACCAAATTGCGCAAAGGCTTCCTTCAATTCTGCCTCTGTCGTTCTATACGACAAATTTCCTACATAAATATTCACAGGAGTGTTCCTTAAAAAAATTACCGATTTATTCGGTTAGTGTGATAATAGCTAATTTTCGTCAAAAAGATGTAAAAAATCAAAAATTTATTATATTTTTTTGAAAAATATTCTTAAAAGATACAAACTCGTATATATAGAGCTTCTATAACTATCACTAAATAAAATCTAATTTTAAGTTTAAAAAGAATAATTAAATAAAAAATTATTTTATCTTTATAAGCTATTTATAAAGTAAATCATTCTTTACTTTAAGATATGCTTCATCACCAAGTAAATTTTTAACTATAAAAAGTGCAAATTCCATTGAAAAAGCAGGACCTTTTGCTGTAATAATATTTTGATCCCTCAATACACTCTTACCGTTATCATAGCCCCTTTTATCATTTCTTACATTTTCTTCAAATTCTGGATAACAAACAAAATGATCTTTTAGCACACTAGCACTCTCAAGCACCATAGGAGCAGCACAAATGGCACAAATAAGTTTATTGCTTTTATCAAAATTTTGCAAAATTGCTTTGAGCCTTGTATCGTTTGCTAGATTGCTAGCTCCTGGAAGTCCACCAGGAAGGACGATCGCATCATAGTCTAGCTCTTTCATCTCGCGAAGTGTCACATCAGCCTTTACGCATATATTGTGACATCCTTTGATGTTTACGTCATTTAGCCCAACAATAGAAGCTATCGCTCCAGCTCTACGTAAAACATCAACAGAAGTTAGTGCTTCTATCTCCTCAAATCCTTCAGCTAAAATCACAGCAACTTTTTTCATAAATTTATCCTTTCAAGTAATATGTTTTATTTGTTAAGTAAAATTTTATATAATATTGGCTTATTTCACAAGAAAGGACAGAGCATGCAAGTAAAAATTATTTACTGCAACTCTTGAAACTATCGTCCGGTAGCTTCTCGTGTAGAAGATGAAATAAAAGCGAACTTTAGTGATGCAAGAGTCGAAAAGGTTGTAGGTGATGGTGGAAATTTCATCGTCGAGGTTGATGGAGATGTTATATTTTCTAAGAAAGATCGCATCGGAAATGATGAAGCGAGATTTCCTCACGGTGAAGAGATCACAACTCTTATAAACAAATATCTTAAAGAAAAGTCGGCTTAATGCTAGCTACCGAGACGGGAAACCGTCTCGTTTTTCCCTTCTTTTTACATGTTTTTCTACTATCTTGATATAAAAATTTTATAGTTAAAGCATTAGCCTATTTCGCTAAGAATTTTCATTTTTTTATATATTTTTTTGATTTTTAAAGAATTTATGAGCTGATGTTTGATCATGTTTATTTTTTTTCGAGCATAAAAATTTTATGCATTCTATGCTAGTGCTACTTGAAATTTTACAATGTATGAAATGAAGTTTTTGCTAAAGTCAATACTTTTTAAATAGTGACTTTAGCTAAGCATTAGGCTTACTAAACGTAAATTTAGTAAGAAAGATTAAACTGCTTTATTTATTTGCACGCTCGATATACTCGCCGCGAACAGTATCCACACGGATAACCTCACCCTCAAGTACGTGAAATGGTATCTGAACTACCGCACCACTCTCAAGAGTAGCTGGCTTTTTACCACCTTGCGTATCACCCTTGAAATTTGGTGGAGTCTCAACTATCTTTAGCTCAACTACTTGTGGCACTTCAACGCCGATCGCATTGCCATTGTGAAATAAAATTTCAACCATCATGCCATCGATCATCCATTTTTTAACATCACCCACATCTTCGTCGCTGATAGCAACTTGCTCATAAGTAACCGTATCCATAAACTGGCAATACTCACCATCGTCATAAAGATACTGCATTTCTTTTTCTTCAAGATGTGGCTGCTCACATTTATCGCCTGCGTGAAAAGTCTTTTCAAGCACTTTTCCGTCGATAAAAGATTTGATTTTTGCACGAACAAAAGCTGCACCTTTGCCCGGTTTTACGTGTTGATATTCTACGATTTTATAAGGAACACCGTCTATTTCTATCTTTAATCCCTTTTTTAGATCGCCCATTGAATATGAAGCCATTTTTTTATCCTTTCAAAATTTATATAACTGCGTATTGAGCCCAAACGCAAGCTTCAAGTGCGTTTAGTCTCTCTAGCGTTTCTGTTTTTATATGTTCATCAACTAATATGACAGCAAGTGCCATACCATGCTCATCTCTGCCAAGACGGAAGTCTGCGATGTTTATCTTCTCGTCAGCTAAAATTTTACTGATCTGAGCAATAACGCCTGGCACATCATGGTTTTTAAAGATAATCATCTTACCTTTTGGCTTAAAATCGGTCTTAAATCCATTTATTGTTACGATACGTTGCTGATTTTCACCAAATACCGTTCCACCTACGGTTACAATGCCATTTTCAGTAGTTAAGCGAACGGTAATTTTATTTTTAAAAATGCTATCTCCGCCAAGACTAGTTTCAGTCACTATACCTTTTTCATCGCATAAAAATTTAGCATTTACATAATTTATCGCATCACCAAGACTCTCTTTTAAAGCACCTACGATTGCAAAAGTTAGCATTGAATTTGCATATTCGCTAATCTGACCGTGAGTCTCGATACGAATAGCTTTAATAACGCTTTTATTTATCTGTGCAGCAAGAAAAGCCATCTTGCTTGTAAGCTCGATATAAGGCTCAACAAATGGCGGTAGATCTTCTGTTTTGATCGGTAAATTTAGAGCATTTGGATAGCTGATACCACGTGCTGCTGAAATAGCTTGCTCAACTGCCTCAACTGCGATGTTTCGCTGTGACTCAAGCGTATTTGCTCCAAGGTGTGGGGTGACGCTTACATTATTTAGATCAAGAAGTGGATGATCAGTTGCTGGCTCTCTTGTAAAAACATCAATACCAGCGAATGCTATTTTGCCACTTTTTAGTCCTTCATAAAGCGCTTCTTCGTTATAAAGACCGCCTCTAGCACAGTTTATAAGTCTTACGCCATCTTTCATTTTTGCGATCTCTTTGGCGCCGATCATATTTGCTGTCTCTTTAGTTTTTGGTGTATGTATCGTGATAAAATCACATGCTAAAATATCATCAAAATTTTTAGTATAAGTACCACCCATGTCAATAACTTTAGATGGCTCAATATATGGATCATAAGCGATGATCTCCATACCAAAAGCTTTTGCACGAATAGCTACCCTTGAGCCAATATTTCCAAAGCCGATCACGCCAAGCTTTTTCTTAAAAAGCTCAACCCCATACCATTTCTCACGCTTCCAAATTCTATCTAGCTTTAGATCATTATGAGCGTATTCAAGAGATCTAGCTGAAGCTAGCATATGAGCCATTGTTAGCTCAACTGCAGCAATAGTGTTTGCAGTTGGAACATTCATAGCTATTATGCCACGCCTTGAGCATCCTTCTATATCGACATTATCTACACCAACACCAGCTCTAACAATAGCTTTTAGTTTTTTACCAGCGTTTAAAAAGGCCTCGTTTACTTCAGTTGAGCTTCTTGTTATAGCAACATCAGCCTCGCCTAAAATTTTTAAAAGTTCATCTTTGGGAGTATTAACTGCATCTATTACGTTTATATCTTGCTCTTTTTTCAAAAGCTCAAAACCTATTGGATGTATCGCATCGCAAACAATGATAGTCTTCATAATTTCACCTCTCTCACACTTGAGTGGATATCATAAACTCTTAGTTCTAAAATGATATTTTGTAGAAGCTTAGAGTCTTGAGTATTTAAAAATATCTGGCTTTTTGTACCATCTTTTACAACAGTAAAATCAACCTCACTTTTTCTTAAAGTCTGCATCAAACAAAACATTGAATAGATATCATTTTTATCTATCAAAAGCTCATATGCAGTAATCTTTGGTTTTTCTATTTTGGGTCGGTTGTATTCTATAAAAATTTCATTTACAGGCAGCACATAATCTCTTTTTCTAATAGTTGCTAGCTCACTCATCCAGTTAATATTACTGGTCGTGTTTCTGGTTAAATTTTGCTCATTTGTGATATTTTCTTCATGTATTTGGCTGAAATTTACACTTGCAAATTTAACAAGAGAAATTCCAACCAAACCCAATATTGCAAATAGCAGGACAACTACTAATAAAAGTATGCGTCTGCCCATTTAAACTAAAGTAATTGTTCTTTTATAATATCGCCAAGTGTTACTTTATCATCATTATCATTGATCTCATTTAACACTTCACGCTCTTTTTGTTTTGCTAAACGGCGTATGCTTAGGCGAATTCTATTTTTCTTCTCATCAATAAATGCAATAGCTGCTTCGATCTCATCACCGATCTTAAGTGTGCTAACATCTACACCACCTAGATCTTCTTTGCGGATTAGTGCATCAACGTTATCGCCAAGCTCTACAAACACACCAAAGTCTTTAATGTCGCGAATTGTTCCTTTTACGATATCGCCTACATTAAATTTATCAGCAAATACTTGAACTGGACTTTGTTTTAGGTCTTTTAGGCTAAGTGAAACTTTTTGTTCAGCACTATCGATTTTGATGATTTTTACTTCAAGCTCGTCACCAGCTTTAAACATATCTTTGCATTTATCGTTTCTATCCCAAGATGCGTCTTCGTTATGCAACAAGCCTTCAACGCAACCCACTCTAACAAATGCACCAAAATTTGTGATAGTTGTCACAACGCCTTTTACTACGTCGCCCTCTTTATGTTTTGCCTTAAACTCATCAAATGGCTTTGGAAGTAAATTTTTAAGGCTCACTCTTAGACGGTGTCCTTTTGCATCTATCTCAATAACCTCAACATCGATCTCTTGACCTTCATTGATGTGATCTTTTGGATTTTTGATATTTTTGTCCCATGAAATTTCAGATATATGTAAAAATCCTTCAATATCATTTCCAAGATCAACAAATGCGCCATAAGGCTCGATATTGCTAACTGTAACTTTGATAGTGTCACCAACCTCTAGTCCATCATTTATGATCTCTTCCCAAGGATCTGGAGTAGCTGCCTTGATAGATAAAGACAAGTGGCGTTTTTCGTTGTCATAGCTGATAACTTTAACTAAAACTTTATCGCCTTCTTTATATAGTGAGCTAGGGTTTACTGGGCCTTTATAACTTATCTCACTGTAATGCACAAGCCCATCGACTCCACCAACATCAACAAACATACCATAAGTTGTGATTTTTTTAACTGTACCCTCTATAACGCTATCATTTTCTACTATGCTTGATAGAGCTTCTTTACGCTTTTTGCGGTCGTCATCTAAAATTTTCTTTCTAGAGACAACTATGCTATTTTCTTCTTTATCAATTTTTATAACTCTTACTTTATATGTTTTACCAATTACTCCTTCAGCATTTTTAAAGCCACTGTGAGTTTTTGGTAAGAAAAATTCCACGCCATTTGCATCTTGAGTTATAAAACCACCTTTATTTTTTCCAACTACTTTTACATCTATTTCGCCAGAATTTTCAGGATCGTAAGCTTCGATGAAAGCTTTAACTTTCTCTTTTCTAAGTGCTTTTTTGTGCGACACCATAGGTCTTCCATTTCTTGATCCAGTTATTACAACTTTGATCGTATCGCCAACTTTATGCGTCAGGTTGCCGTTTGCATCAGTGATCTCAGAAACATTTAAAATGCCTTCTGACTTCTTGCCAACGTCGATTAAAACCTCATCACCATTGATACTGACGATTTTTGCGTCACTATCTTCTTCAGTCTTTTTAAAAGACTCCTCTAACATCGCAGCAAAATCGATATCTTCAATATCTTCGTCTTTTGCTTTTCCTAATTGAACACTTTTGTTCACAGCCATCTTGATCCTTTAAATTTTATTATGCCAGTAGAGGCAAATTGGCTTATTATAGTTAATTGTGGCTTTAGCTAGGATAAATTTTATACTTTTTTGATTCTGTCAACGACTTTTTGTATGATCCAGTCAGGCGTGCTAGCACCCGCACTTATGCCACACAAATTTTTGCCATCAAACCATGATTTTTCAAGCTCTTCTTCGCTTTCTATCAGATAGCTATCTTCGCAGAAATTTTTAGATATTAGATAGAGTTGTTTTGTATTTGAGCTATTTTTTCCACCGATGATTATCATCACATCAGCTCTCTTTGCTAAATTTTTAGCAGCCTCTTGGTTTTCAAATGTTGCGTTGCAGATAGTGTTAAAAACACGCACCTCTTTTACGTGAAGCATAAGGTAGTTTGCGATTTGCATAAATTTCTCAACTTTTCTTGTCGTTTGACTAACAAGTGCGACCTTTTGTTTAAATTTAATGCCCTCTAACTCGCTCTCATCAAGCACGACATAGACGTTACCCTTGGCGTATGACTTCACGCCCTTTACCTCAGGGTGGTGTACGTCACCATAGATCACCACATCATAACCCTCTTCGCTCATTTTTTCACAAATTTGCTGTGGCTTTGTCACAAACGGACAAGTTGCGTCGATTACTTTTATATCTGTCTTTTTTAGCTCTGCAAGGTCATTTTTAGTGATGCCATGAGTACGGATGATCGCCTTTTTCTCATCCTTTAGCTCGTCTATACCCTCAAGTGTTTTTACATTGTAGTTTTTCTCAAGCCTGTTTATCTCTTCGTTATTATGTATGAGTGGCCCAATGGTCGCAGCATCTCCTGCATTTTCAGCAATCTTTATCGCCCTTTTTACACCAAAGCAAAATCCATAACTACTAGCAAGCTCAATCTTCAACTCTAGCTCCCATTTTCTTTAAAATTTCAGCAAAATTTGGAAACGAAGTGGCGATAAATTCGCTCTTTTCTATCTGCATGCCGCACTTTAGTCCAAGTACAGCAAAGCTCATCGCAATCCTATGATCTCCATGGCTATCTATCTTGGCAAATTTAGCCTCTGAACCATTTATGATAAAACCATCTTCAAGCTCGCTAGCATCGACACCACACTGCTTTAACGCATTTATCGTGACGGCTATCCTATCGCTCTCTTTTACACGAAGCTCCTTGGCATTTGTTAGCTTGCTTTGACCTTTGGCGCAGGCAAATGCGATGGCTAAAGCTGGAGCTTCGTCGATGAGCCACGAGATATTTTCGCTAACCTCTACACCTTTTAAATTTGGTGAGTACTTGACCTCGATATCACCGATATCTTCGTATTTGCTTGAGGTTTTGTGAAATTTTATCTCAGCACCCATTTTTTCTAAAATCCTGTAAGCTTCGATGCGAGTTTTATTTAGCAAGATATTTTTTAAAATGATATGCGAATTTGGGATGATTAAAGCTGCGACCGCGAAGAAAAATGCAGAACTTGGATCATTTGGCACATCTATATCAAGTGGTGCAAGTGGGGCTTTCATCGGCTCTAAAGTGATCTCTAGGTCGCCACATTTTATATCAGCTCCCATGCCAGCAAGCATTCGCTCAGTGTGGTCTCTGCTTAGCTCTGGTTCACTAAATTTGCAACCATTTGAGTAAAGAGCCGCTAATAAAAGCGCACTTTTTACCTGAGCTGAGGCGATCTTACTCTCAAAATCAAATCTTTCAAATTTAGTCCCTCTTATGCAAAGCGGAGCGTTGTTTGCGTTATTTGCGCCATCTATCTTTGCACCCATATCGTTTAGAGGTTTTGCTATTCTAGCCATTGGACGTGAGTTTAAATATCTATCACCACTTAGCACGAAAAAGCCATCCTGTGCGGCTAGTAATCCCATAAAAAGCCTCATCGCCGTACCTGAGTTGCCACACTCTAAAATTTCATTTGGCTCTTTTATCTTTTGCGGCAGTGTGATCGTTATTTCAGAGCCATTGTCCTCAACTTTTGCGCCTAAAAGCTCGACTATCTTTAAGGTATTTAGCGTATCGCCTGCTCTTAGATAGTTTCTAACGCGAGATGGTTTGTCGCTTAAAAGCGAAAAGATCGCGCATCTATGCGAGATAGACTTATCGGCTGCAATGTCGTCGATGGTTAAATTTAGACTTTTTTCTAATGGATAAATTCTCATCTTATTCCGATATTTAGTTTCTCTTTTAGCTCGCTTAAAATTTTATCCATAAGTGCGTTTATATCATCATCTTCAAGCGTTTTTTCCATATCTTGGAATGTAAATTTGAGGCTAAGACTAATTGAGCCATTTAGCTTCACATCTTTATAAATATCAACTGGTAAAAATTCTTTTAGCTCTTTTAAATTTAGCCCTCTTATGCACTCATAAATTCGTCCAGCCTCAAAATTTTCAGGCACGATGAGGCTAAGATCCCTTGTAGTGCTTTGAAATTTAGAATAAGGCACTGCCAAAATTGGCTCAAATTTAAGCTTAGTAAAATCAATCTCGCAAACATAAGTTTTTGGCAGATCCCTTTTTGCCTCAACCCTTGCATCAACTCTGCCGATATAGCCGATATTTTCGCCATTTTGATAGATGTGTGCTTGTTCGTATGGACTAAGGTATGAGATGCCCTGACAAGGTTTTAGTTCAAATTTGCCTATGACATTTTGCACCATCGCTGCAAATGCGTAGAAATTTGCCTCCTCGCCTTTTGCACCGTTTATCAGTGTTGGCTCTTTTAAAAGTCCAGACACAACAAAGCCTAAATTTAAGCCCTGATTTGCATTTTCATCAAAAATTTCTCCAAGCTCAAAAAGTCTAACTGAGCGTTTCGAGTTTTTGATATTTTTCTCGCTTGAGCTTAGAAGGTGACTAACAAGTGTCGGTCTAAGCGTGTTTAACTCGTTATTTATAGGATTTAGTATCTTGACTTTGCATGGCTTAAAATTTAGCTCACTAAGCTCATCCTCACTATCAAAGACATAGTGCACGCTTTCAAAAAAGCCATTATCAGCTGCTCTACGCCTTAAATTTAGGGCGTTTTTATAGTCAAAATATGTCTTATTTAGCCTATTTTTCTCAGAGAAATTTAGTGGTTTTGAGGCGATATTGTCTATGCCTACTATCCTTACGATCTCCTCGCAAACATCGTGAGAATTTACTATATCATGGCGAAATAACGGCACTTTTACGTTAAAGCTTTCTTGCTCAACATTTACTGCGATCTCAAAGCCAAGTTTCTTTAAAATTTTAACGACGTCATTTCTAGCAATATCTTGACCGATCATATTTTTAAGCTCAAAAAGAGAGATACTTAGTGTTATAGACTCGGTATTTAAAAGCGACTGCTGTGAGCCAGCAAAGAGATTTAGAGCATCTTTAAAACTAGCAAGTCTTTTAAATAAATAATCCGCACCATAAGCTAAATTTGGCTCGCTACCACGACTTGAGCGATAAATTTGATCACCCTTTGGTAAATTTTTATTTTCAAAAATAGCTTTTGAAACAACATCTGGCTTTACGTAGCTAGCTTCTACTAGGATCACTTTTGACTTCTCATCTACCCTTGCTACGTCACTTTGGTAAATTCCAGCAATGCCTAAATTTTTATCCCCGCAATAAACGACGCATTCGCCATTTTCGCCATTTTTTATATCAAAAACAGCCTTTTCGCCTTCACTTACTAGTTTAGCCTGATCATAAGCCCTAAATAAAACACCCGTGCAAAATGTCGCGTATTCAAGCAGTCTCTCAACTAAATTTGTCTTTTGGCACTCTATTAATGCTAGACGCATGCGAGTTATTAGATTTTCATATAGTCCTTCTTTTAGCTCAAAAGCCTTATATAAAAATGACCCATTTACTTTATCCTCTGCTCGCACAGAAGCTATTCTGCCAATACCTAGTAAATTTTCGCTCTCATCGTCTTCGTGGCTATCTTTCATATTTAGATCAAGCGCTGCACAAATTTCTCTTGCGATGCCATGTAAATTTTGGCAATCGCCTCTGTTTGCTGTGACATCAACTTCGATTATCGTATCTTTAAATATCTCAAATTCGCTAAAGCTTGTACCAAGTTTTAGCTTACCGATGCTCTCATCAAGCGGTAAAATTCCATCGTTTACCTTTGGAAGTCCCAGCTCACTTGAAGAGCAGATCATACCACTTGACTCGATACCTCTTAGCTTTGCTTTTTTTATCTCAAGACCATTTGGCATAGTCGTGCCAATAAGTGCAACTGGCACAAACTGGCCAGCTTCAACATTTTTAGCCCCACATACGATCTGAAGCATCTCTCCACCAACATCCACTTGACAAATGCTTAGTTTATCGGCATCTGGGTGTTTCTCTCTACTTTTTATGTAGCCAACCACAATACTCTTTGGTAAATTTATCTCTTTATAGCTATCAACCTCTAGCCCGATAGAATTTAATGTCTTTGAAAGTGTCTCGCCGCTAACGTCGCTAAGGTCGATCCACTCGTTTAACCAATGCTTTGAAATTATCATTTAAACTGCTCCAACAATCTTAAATCTCCCTCAAAAAGCGACCTTAGATCAGGCACTCTATGAAGCAACATCGCAAATCTCTCAACGCCAAGGCCAAAGGCGTATCCACTTACATTTTTATAACCAACTGCCTTAAATACATTTGGATCAACGACACCACATCCAAGTACCTCAAGCCAAGTAGTCTGCTTGCACACTCTGCAGCCCTTGCCGTGGCAGAATATACAACTAATATCAACCTCTGCGCTAGGCTCCGTAAATGGGAAAAAGCTAGGGCGAAAACGCACTTCAACATCGCCAAACATGTGCTTTAAAAAGCCTTCTAGCATTGATTTTAAATTTGCAAAGCTAACTTTCTCAGCATCCTCCACCACAAGGGCCTCGACCTGGTGAAACATCGGTGTATGCGTTAAATCCATATCGCGTCTAAAGACGGTGCCTGGCGCTATCATGCGAATAGGTGGCTTTTGATTTAGCATAGTTCGCACCTGAACTGGGCTCGTATGCGTCCTTAAAAGCCTAAAATCATCTAGGTAAAATGTATCTTGCATGTCCCTTGCTGGGTGGTATTTTGGTAAATTTAGCGCCTCAAAGTTGTGAAAATCATCTTCTATTAGTGGTCCAGTTTCAAGTGAGAAATTTAGAGCTAAAAAATACTCAATTATCTTATCCATTGTAGCCATCACAGGGTGCAGCGCTCCGCTGGCAACAGGCTCATTAAATAGCGTGATATCAGCGGCTTCTTTTTTCATCTTGTTATCTATCTCTTGCTCGCTAAGCTCGGCCTTTTTAGCTTCTATTAGCGCGCCAAGCTCATCTCTTTGCTTGTTTAAATTTGTTGCAAATTCCTTTTTCTCATCTTCGCCAAGCTCTTTTAGCTTTGCAAAACCTTGCGCCAAGATGCCCTTTTTGCCAAAAATTTCTACCCTGACCTTCTCAAGATCGTCAAGCGTTGAAATTTCATTTTTGATTTTATTAACGAAATCTTGCAATTTTTTGCCTTTATAAATTTTTGAGTCGATTTTATAGAAAAAGAGTTAAAATCAAGATAAAGAGCACGAAATTTAAGCACACTTTGATATAATTTTGCAAAATTTCAAAGGAGCTAAAATGACCATATTTGAAAAGATCGTAGCTGGTGAAATCCCTTGCAACAAGGTACTTGAAAGCGAGAAATTTCTAGCTTTTAATGACATAAACCCAAAAGCACCAATCCACATCCTAATCATCCCAAAAAAACACTATAAAAATTTCCAAGAGATGGATCCGATTTTAATGGGAGAGATGACTAAATTTATTCAAGAAGTGGCGACCTTAATGGGCGTTGATAAGAGCGGATACCGCCTTATAACAAACTGCGGTGAAAACGGCGGTCAAGAGGTTATGCATCTACATTTTCACCTGCTTGGTGGAGCGAAGCTTGGCTGGAGCGAAGGCGTAGCTGATCCACAAAGCACATTTTAATAACTTATAAATTTTAGACTCAAAGCCTGAGTCTAAAATTTTATTTTCTTGCAGACTTAATAGCTTCAAGCAACTCTTCAAAACCTACTTTACTTGAGTTTTCGACATCTTTTAATATTTCAACGCCAGGTAGATTTCCTTTGTCTTTATCAGCAAAAATAACCATCGCTTTTTCTAGTCCATGATGAACATTTTCATGATGAGCTGCGATACTTGAGAGAATTTTGGCATCTTTTACAAGAGTATTTTTCACATCTTTTTCATACCATTTGCCAAATCTACACTCATGAACATCTTGAATTTTATTAAATTCATTTAAAAGCACACCTCTATATCCATTTAGCTTCATATTTATATGATCTATTTTTCCATTACTTACATAGACTTCATTTGTAACATTTAGAGCCTGATTTAGGATATTTTGCGTATTTGAGTTTACGCTTGAGATGTTTCCTTCAAATCCACCTAAAATTTTCATAGCATTTGCAGAAATTTTTGAGAAATTCTCACTCATTTCGATCATAGTATTCGCACTTTGCTTAAGGCCATTTATATTTACTTCTACTTCAAGTGTCGCTTTTTGAGTGCGTTCAGCTAGCTTTCTAACCTCATCTGCCACGACTGCAAAACCTCGTCCATGCTCACCAGCACGGGCCGCCTCAATAGCAGCATTTAGAGCTAGCAAATTTGTCTGATCTGAGATGTCTTTAATTAAATTTATAATCTCAGCAATCGAATTTACGCTTCCATTAAGCGAAGAAGCGTCATTTGAAAGGTCATTGCTCATCTGGCTTACTTGCTCGATCGAGTTTAAAATTTCAGCCGTTTGCGACTTGAGTTCGCCTGTCTCTTTGAAAGTTTTTTCATTTAATCCGTTTATACTTTCAAGCATTTTTAGGTTTTCTTCCATTGTTAATTGCAAGAAATTTATACCATCTTGATAACTTGAAAGCAATAAATTTACAGCCTCTTGCTTATCCTTAGCTTGCTCTTTTGGCTCGCAAGTTTTAACGTTTTTTAGCTCATTTTTAAGTGCTAAAATTTCAGCCTTTAAAGCTTCATTTTCTCTCTCTAAAGCTTCATTTTTACTAGAAAGCTCTTTATTTTTGCCATCAAAAAACATTTTTCATCCTTTAAAATTTGTAGATTTTGCGTAATTATATTTAAATTTTTACTAGATACTTGTAAATTTTAAATTTTGTTTTATATTTTTTTCTCTTTAAACCACTTTTTAATTTCATCAATCCAATCTGGATTTTTGGATTTTGAATTATTATTTTTAGATATTTCAACATATCTTTCAGCAAATTCTATTTTTCTATGTCCACAATCTTGATCAAAGAATTTTTTTAATACTTCTATCTCACTTGGTTTTAAGTTAAAACAAAAATACGAATTTAGAGACTTGTCTTTAAAATTCTTTTCATCTTCAAGTATGGCGACGATATTTTGGTCTTCGGTATATGTTTTTAATGTTTCAATAAAAACGACACCATCCAAACAGTCCTCTATTTCCGTTTTCATTTCATAATCATTGCTACTTACATCAACCAAAGACGTTTTTTGATCATTACTTTTATTTAAAATTCTTTTCGCTACCATATGGTCTTTGCATTTGCTATCACAAATAAGTTGCTCCCTCTTACCGTCACTATCTATTAAACAATATATTTTACCATTTATGTTATCTTTTTCTGACATTGGTAGTTTTAAATACTCATAAATTTTTATAACTTCGGAAGCTCCTCCAACTGGTAGTATTCTTAAATTATTATCTTCCACTAAGTCCTTGAAATAAAAATCAAAATAAATCTTATCAGAACTACCTTCACAAATTAACCAGTTGTATGGTTTATTTAATCTTACTGATGAAATAATGGATTGCACTAAATCATGTATACTCTTTAGTTGTATATCATTTGGCATTTCTACGTCTTCATCTTTTCTATTTTTTACTATTTGTCTTAATCTTTCTCTATAGTTATATAAGTTAAACGTATTGAAATTAAATCTTATCTTATCTCCATCAACTTCTTTTGATAAAAAATGAGCATTTCCGCTCAGTGTTACAGGTAAAAAACCATACCAATGGGTTGTAATCAAGATTTGCATATTATTTTTTTGCAAATTTATTATCTTTTCAAACTGACTAAAATTATTTGAGACACTCAATGAAGCCTCTGGTTCATCTACTGCAAATATAATTTCTTTATTTCTTATATCTTGACTACTAAGTAGCCCTACAGACACTTCTATAAATGCTTGTCGTTTTTCACCAGAACTCAACTGATCAGCAGATATTTTCTTATTATCTTTAATTTTATGTAGAGTTCTAATAGAAAAGAATAGCTCAATAACTTTTTGAGTCAATTCGTTCATGCTAATATTTGTTCTTTTAGAATGCTTATATGTATAAAATTTAAGTTTACTTTCCAACTCGCCAATAAAAGCATTCAATTTTATATTTATATTATCTAAGGTTTTATCGGCTATTATTTCTCTAATTTTCTCATTAATGTCGGTACCAATTAGTTTTTGCATATTGTTTGTTTCGAGTTTCGTAAACTCTTCTATTCCGGCTTCTACAGGCATATAAATATAAGAATAATACTCTCTGATAAAACCATTAATATCAGCAAGTCCTTTTCTCAATTTTTCATTACTCTCTTCTTTTTGGCTATCAAATTCTTGTATGGCAAACAAATTAGCTATGATGCCATCAAAAGAGCCAAAATGAGCATGCGTTGTACTCCAGTATCCCCTGCCAGACAATACTAGATAGTGAGTAGTCTTATACAACTCATCAAGCCTTCTCAAATTAAGCATCATATTCTTCGCTTCAATGCTCTTGCTTCCTAATTGACTCTCTACAGTATCAAAGTCCCACATGCACTCGCTAATTTTTTCTACTTTTTCCAGTAATTTATTATTGTTACCAATTATATTTTTAGCTATATTTTTATCTATTAAATGAGCGATTGTTATATAAGGAACATTTGCATCAGTGGTACTTGCCCCTTTTGTCAAATTCCATTCCCTGTCATTAAAATAAGTATCAAGTGCCTCCAAAATTGAACTTTTCCCCACACCATTATCACCAATGTAAGCTATAAAATTATGATTAACAGTAACTGGGATATATTTAACTCCACCATATATTTTATAATTCTTTAATAAAATTCCGACAATCATTTGATTTCTCCTCGATTTTCGAACCAAGCATCTAAAATTTCTATCTGCTCATCAACGCTTTTATTTGCCGTGCCACCTTTTGAAGTGCGGGCCTCTTTTGAAGCGTGCAGATCTAGAAATTTAATGGCATTTTTATCTAAATTATCATCGACACTTTTTAGCTGCTCTTCGTTTAATTCACTCAAATCAAGTCCCAAATTTTCAGCCTTTGCGACAGCTTTACCGGTGATAAAATGCGCCGTTCTAAATGGGATATTTTTCTCACGCACTAGGTAGTCCGCTAGATCAGTGGCACTTAGATGCCCAGTTTTTGTTGCTTTTAACATATTTTTTTCATTAAATTTAGCCGTTTTTATCATCTCATTTAGGATGGTAGCCGAGCTTAAAATGGTTGAGACGCTGTCAAACACACCCTCTTTATCTTCTTGCATATCTTTATTGTAAGCAAGTGGCAAGCCCTTCATCGTAGTTAGTAGCGCTACTAAATTTCCATTTACACGCCCAGTTTTACCGCGTATGAGTTCAGCGACGTCTGGATTTTTCTTCTGTGGCATGATTGAGCTGCCTGTGCTATAAGCATCGCTAATGCTTACAAAGCCAAATTCTTGAGAGCTCCAAAGTATAAGTTCCTCGCAAAGCCTAGAAGCGTGCGTCATGAAAACGCTAATGTTAAATAAAATCTCCAGCGCAAAGTCGCGGTCGCTCACGCTATCCATCGCATTTTGCGTGCAACCTACAAAGCCAAGCTCACTTGCAACGATAGTTCTATCTATCTTATGAGGAGTGCCTGCAAGGGCTGCTGAACCAAGCGGACTTAGGTTGTTTCGCTCATATGAGCTAACAAAACGCTCAAAATCCCTCTTAAACATAAAAGCATACGCTAGCAAATGGTAGCTAAGGCTTACTGGCTGGGCGTGCTGAAGGTGCGTGTAGCCTGGCATTAGCGTATCTTTGTGGTTTTTGGCTAAATTTGTAAGCGTGGCGATGAGCTCTTTTATGAGAGATGAAATTTCTAAATTTTTCTTCAAAACATAAAATTTAAAATCAAGCGCAACTTGGTCATTTCTACTTCTAGCTGTGTGCAGTCTACCACCAAGCTCAGCTCCGATGATCTGGCTAAGGCGCTTCTCAACTGCCATATGTATATCTTCATCCTCTATTTTAAAAATAAATTTACCTGCTCTTATCTCAGATAAAACCTCATCAAGCCCCTTTATGATCGCCTCTGACTCATCTTTTTTCAAAATTCCACAAATTCCAAGCATCTTTGCGTGAGCCTTACTTCCAGCGATATCTTCTTCAAAAAGATTTTTATCAAAATTTATAGAAGCATTAAATTCCTCAAGTAACTTCGAGCTAGCCTCGCTAAATCTTCCCTCCCACATCTTTTTATGTGCGTTTTCATCTTTTTTCATAGCTTTACCTTTAATTAGTTTTTCGTGATTTTAACAAAATAGCACTTAACTGGGTATTTTAACTATAAAGTTGCAAAAATTTATAAATATAATTTATCTTTAAGGATATA
>NZ_POZU01000046.1:0-2499 GCF_002914005.1 Campylobacter concisus
AGCTAATACCGCTGCTTTGCTTAAAAAACTCTACGCTTATTTGTTTTTCCTTTTGAGATATCTTTCTCGTTCCATATTTTTTGTCTAAATTTATCATTTTATCCCTCAAGCGTTAAATTTAATCCCTTTAACGTTACGTATGATATTGATAACGATTATTTAATTTTAGTAAAATGTGCATTAAATTTTTATAAGGAGTTTTTGTGAAAAGTGCATTAAAAATTTCTATTTGTGCGGCAATTTTTATAAATTTACCGCTTTTTGCAAATGAAGATAAGGTTCTACCAGAAGTTAAAGTAGTGAGTGCTACAGGATTTGAGCAAAATATCAAAGATGCACCAGCGACGCTTAGCGTTATAACTAAAGAGGCATTAGAAAAGAAAAACCATAAAGATATCGAGAGCATGACAAAGGATATCCCAAGTCTTTTTGGAACGACTCCCGAAGCGGCAAATAGACGAGGAATTTCTATACGTGGATTCTCTCCAAGATTTACTAAAATTTTAGTAAATGGCATGCCAGTACCAGGCGATAACGCCTATAAAGGGCTTAGAAGCGTTGGAGGCTCATATAGTTTCATTCCGCCAGCAAGTGCGATAAGTCGTATCGAAGTGATACGTGGACCTATGAGCTCGCTTTATGGAAGTGACGCGTTAGGTGGAGTTATAAATATCATTACAGATGAGTTTAGTAATGAATTTGGTGCAAATCTTGGCTCAAGCTATAAATTTGCTAGAAATAAAAATATAAGCGGCGAGTTTTACAATAGCCTTTATTTGCACTCTGGACTAATTGACAATGTTTTAAGTGTTTCTGTTTATGGTAAAAATTTAAATAAATCAGAAGATAAAATTTCTTATGCAAATAGAGAGCAAAAAGATAGAAATTTTGGCGCAAAGCTCTTTTTTAGACCAAATGAAAATAATGATCTTATACTTGAGCTTGCAAGAAGCGATGTAAAATATAAAAGAACTAAAGGCAAAACACTATCAACTGGTACCAACTCAGTTGCTAGCGAGAGAATAAAGGGCGATGTGATAAATTTAAGCCACGAAGCAAGGCTTGATAATATCTTGCTTCAAAGCTATTTATCTTACGGCAAGATAAAAGAGATAGCACAACAAAATTTGACGCTAAAGACTCTAAACTTTGATACAAAAGGCTCATATTTTACCGATAATAATGCTTTTACATTAGGACTAAATGCTAAAAAAGAAAAGCTTGATGAAAAGGCCACCACGGCAGATGCGGCAAATGTAAAAAGATATGATGTTTCACTTTACGGCGAAGATGATTATCATCTTACAAAAGATTTTATCTTAAGTACTGGTATTCGCTATAACTACGATGAGAACTATGGCTCGCACGTTTCACCAAGAATTTATGGCATCTATAGCTTAAACGACTTTTTTGCCTTAAAGGGTGGAGTTAGCACAGGTTATGCGACTCCCGATATCAAGCAGCGAACACAAGATCTTGCATTGCCATTTGCTGGAGGACGTGGAGCACAGCTTGGTAGAAGCAGCCTTAAGCCAGAGACAAGCGTAAGCTATGAATTTGGTGGCGTTTATAATAATAATGAAGGTTTTGAAACGTCTTTAACTGGCTTTTACACAAGTTTTAAAGATATGTTAAGCTATAGCCCTATCTGCTCAAGAGGCAGCGTTTGTATACATAAAGGTAAAATTTATCCAAATGGTATTTGGGAGAGTATAAATATCGGCAAGGCTGAAATTTATGGAGTTGAGCTAACAAATGAGTGGCAGGTGACAAATGCTCTTAGACTAAATCAAAGCTATGTTTATACAAAATCAAAACAAAAAGATGGATCAGAAGTTGGCAAAAGCTTAAACAACTATCCGCTTCATACATTTAAATTTGGAGCGAACTACGAGCTAAATAGATGGCTAAATTTCTGGTCACAGATAAATTATTATGGTAGAACTAAAAACTCATTTAGCTATGCTGATGATATGAGAGCTTATGTGATCGCAGATCTTGGCATAAATTACAATGTAACTAAAAATTTCAGCCTAAACTTAAGCGTTTATAATCTCTTTAACGAGTTTTTTACGACAAGATCAGGCAGATACGATATCTTAATAGTCGATGGACAAAAGATCGAGCTTGGTTTTAATCTAAAGTTTTAAAATGTTTAAAATTTGGCGGAAATTTCACTTAATTTTAGCTCTTATATTTGCTTTGCCACTTTTGATAATCTCAGTTAGTGGAGCGATTATTTCGTATCACGATGAGATAATTGAGGCTTTTAGCAAAGATGAGATAGACATAGCAACTAATAAAAGTGCTTTAAAAATAGATGAAATTTTAAAGCAATATCTAAAAGACGGCGATTTTAGCAAAGTTGGCGGGACTGAGCTTGCCATTCTTAGACTTGGGCTTTATGAGATGAAATTTAGCCAAACTGATAAGGCTGTCATCATAAACGAAGCGATCGAGCTTGCGAAAGAACTTGGAAGTGATCAGGCACCAAAATTT
>NZ_POZU01000047.1:0-5248 GCF_002914005.1 Campylobacter concisus
GCATAATAAATATGGCTTTGGAAGTAATAAATGAGATGATTATGTAATAAACTTAGTAGAGTCTCTACGTTTAAAACATATCTAAGCTTTGGGTCTTTTCCTTGCATGCATCATCCGTATGGTGATGTATGCTGGCTTTTTGGGCGTATTCACGCTCCTTTATAAATTCTCTACATATTCTTGTAGCCTCTTGTACTCCATCTGTAAGTTCTTGTATTTTTCTCTCAAATTTTGGAATTCTTCTTCTGAATTTTCTAATTTTTCTTCCAAACGAGATATTGAACTCTCGTACATATCTTTTTGTTGCTGCAAAGACTCCGTTAAGGCATCGTTGCAATCTTTGCTCAAACTCTCGACTTTCTTTGTTAGCTCTGTCATCTTTGCCCGTAATATCGAGAGCTCCTTCTCGCAGTCTTGTTGCAAATTCATTGTTTCTAATTCGTGCTTGCTCCTTTCGTCTTCGATCATCTTCGTCAAGTGCTCGTTCTCTTCTAGTAATGCCTTCTCTAATGTTGTCATTCTCTACTCCGTTTTCATTAATATGAATTTTCTACTCTCGTTCTCTATTATCTCTTCGTCTTTTGGAATCGATATGTAATATTCCCTCTGGGTCTTGTCTGCAGCAGGTTGGCTGTATCTCCACTGTTTTGGTATCGCCCAAACCATTTCGTCCTCTAACTTCTTCTCTTTTATCATCCAGCCAGCTACTGCTTCCAAAATTATTGAGATAACCACTGACAGCAAGATTATCACCAATCTGTCCTTGTGGTGTAGAGATATTGCTTTTTGAAGTTCTTTCGACATATCTTTTTTGATTAAATCTATCTCTTTTAGCAATAAGCTCCTCAAGTTTTCGCCTATTTTCTCTACACTCTGTTTGTGTATTTTTATCATGGAATTCTCTAATTCTTCTGCTTGAGCTTTGGCTGAGTTCTCCAAGTCTTTGAGTGCTTGTGAAATTTGCATCGTATATTCCTCCTTTGAGACGATTTTTTGTTTTTTTATTAGGCAGTATGATCGTCATGCCTTTTTTGTTGATTCTAGTTATTTCGATACCACTTTGTGTAAGAAGCTCAACTACATGATCTCTATTTTTAATAGAACCTTGCTTAACTAGATCGTGCAACTTTTGATCTAGCTCTTCCAAATTTTTATAATGATTGATGTTTTTCTTGCTAGATAATATAGTTTGCTCTTTTGCTGGATCATCTGGACTTGATAGTCCATACTCATCGTTAATGATCTTTTTAATTAGATCTATTCTAGTTTGATCATATTTGGCAAAATATGGATTAAACGATTTTCCTGTTTTAAGATCGATCTTTGGAACCAGGAAATTTAACTCAAGCCGACCATCCTTGTCTGAGTGTTCTACCCATAATACATTTGTGCGTTCAAGCATATACTCACCCAAAAGAGTATATTCAAAATCTTTGATAATTTTTAATTTCTGCTCTTCAGTCAGAAAGTCGTGCTTCTCTTCAAATGATAAAACACCAAAACAGGTCTTTTGTTTATAGGTGATGCCTTTTATAATGGCTCTAGTTAAATTTTCATCACCTTTTATAACTCTTGCTGTTCCAGCAGCCTTTCTCTCATTTAAAAGGTAATTTATGCTCCCAAAGCCACCACCAGTATAAGTACGAAGAAATTTAACTAGCATCACTAGCGCCTTTATTTGTATTGGTATAAGGCAAATCAAGCAACATATTATTTACTCAATGCTTCATAAACTTTATGTAAGATATCATTATCGTCTGCTATGATCTCAATACCAACTCTATCTAGGCTTTGTCCACTATTTAATTTGGTGGCTATTTGGTTTATGTTTTGTCCATGTCTAGATAGTTCAGTTAAAAGCTCCCTCTTGATTGGTGCATGAATCTGCTTAGATAACATAGCTCTTAGGGCAAATTTTGAGAAAGTTAGGCCACTTTCTTGTAATTTATCATTAATTGCCGACCATTCTGTGTTACTTAGCCTAAGTCTTTTAGTTATGACTTTGGTTACCTTGCGTTTTTTGTCTTTTCAGAACTCACGTAAATTTACTCCTAATCTAAGAAAAGCCACTCAAAAATCCTATGTCATAAAATTTTTGGCAGACTTGCTCTTTAAATATCTTTTAAGGTTATTTTATAAAATTTCACAGCCTAAAACAAGGAATTCGGTAGGCTTTAGGCGGCTAAAATGCGTGTTTTTTAAAAATACTATGAAATATATAATATAATTTTTGTAGCCTCTGGATCTTCTCTTGGAAATTTAGTCTAGTATGAAATTAAAAAAATAAAATAATAAAAAATATAGGGGTTATGCTCATCATAAAAGAGCATTTTAGATAGGACAAACTAGTAACATGAAATTAGTTACTAGCAAATCACAGACGACTAAGGGTCTAGCTTTTATGCTTAGTTAAATTTATCCTTTAGCATCTCGTATGCTTCGTTGTTCTCTCTTTTGCCGACAACTAGCACTAACACTACAATCTCATCATCTTTTACTTGATAGGCCAAGCGGTAGCCGACATCTCTTAGCTTGATCTTATAGACATCTTCATAACCTCGTAGCTTGTCTTTGGTAACCTTTGGGTTTTCTAGACGCTCACTTAGCTTCTTTTTAAACTGCACTTTTATGCTATTGTCAAGCTTTTGCCACTCTTTTAAAGCGCTTGGCAAAAATTCTAACTCATAGCTCATCTAAGCTTACTTTTACTGGTTTTTCACCACTTGCTAGAGTGGCATCTACTGCTTTGCTTAGATGATACTCTTCTATTATCTCTGTCATCTTCTCGTAGACAGAGCTAGGTACTAGATAGGCACTAGGGACATTGTGGTTTAGTATAGCTACGACATTATCTCCAGCTTGTTTTAAAATTTGAGCTGGGGACTTTTTTAGCTCGCTTATGCTAGCTGTGAAATTTGCTTGTATGGTTTGCATTTTTATCCTTTATTTAATACCTAAAATAATACTAAATAAGATATAAGAATAGTCTTAAAGCTTATACCTTGCAATTTATACTTACTCATTTTCGTACGATACCATCTCTACTTTAGTCTTTAGTGTATCGGCATTGATAGGCTTAGCATAATATCTTAAGATGAGCCTTATTTTTTTAAGACATTATCTACCATAAGCTACAAATGATTTCATTATAATCATAATAAGTTTATTACACCGATAAAATTCTGGAGTACGTGCAGAGTAACTACCAAGCAGAGCTATTGGTATAATTTTATAAATCAAATAAGCTAATGTGCGAATAGAGGCTTTCAAAATCTAAGACAATAGATCTATGATTATAAGCCTTCGGCACATTCTAACGTTAAGATCCTAAATTCAACATACCATAAACTTGATATCTTAAAGCGTGACACTTTTAAAAAAGAATACTAAAAGCTCTCTTCTATTTGGTTTTATGATATTTTATTTTATGCATTTTTAATATTCAGTTAAAATTAATTTTTATCTATAATCAAGGAAACATAGTTTCCAAAATAGTTTTAACACTATACATACAATTGCTGGGTATATTTTCTTATTGACTGGTGTAAAATAAATAGCCACTATATCAAAAAGCCTTCTTTTATAGCATTCTCATAAAGATCATATAAAATAATAGCTTGCTTTATAGAAGGAAGTCCTATACTTCCATTTGCAATTTTTGCCAATATATCCATTTGCTTCATAGATATTTGGTGTCTTATTTCATCTTTTTCATAATATTTTAAAATCTTGTCCCAATCTTTAAATTTAACGACGAACGATTGAACTTCTATATTGTCATCAAGTTTCTTGTCTTTTCTTGCTTCTTTTTTTATATACTTTTCTTCTTCTGCGCTACTTAATATCTCATCATCAAATTCCAAACTTATTTCAATATCTTTTATACTATCCCAGCACAACTTCTTTTTACACCATTGACCTATATTTGCATTGCCTTCTGGCGGGTTAGTTATATTAGTATATATTTTGCTAGCAACTATAGAGATTATATTCTCTAAATTATTAGATATTTTTTGTTCATCCCATATTTTAGAAAAATTTAAAAATAATCTATTTTTTTCTAAATAATACGATAAGTACGATAGGGTATAGGCTACGCATTGTGCCCTATAACCACCATTGTACCAAGTGGCGTAAGAAACAAGTTTTTCAACTTGTTTAAACATTATAATTCTAGATACTGCTTCTTTAAAATAGTTGCTCGTTATACAAAGCTCATCTTTTTCTAACATTTGAGTAATATGTTTTGCAAAAGCCATAAAGCTATATTGTGCGCCTTTTGATACAATATCCGGCGATTGTAGCCAAGCGATTTCGCTTTTAGCTAAAAATGTTTTATCTATAAGTTGTGACTTGGGGTTTTCTATTTGAAATTTCTTTTTATCTGTGCCACTTAAATATGCTTGTTCATTTAAGTATTCACCCCTTACCCTCTCATAAAACCAATGAGTTCTTACTTGTATTCCATCAACAGCTGGTGCCAAATTTCTTCTTGAGCATTCTTTGAAATCTTTATGGAAAGGACTGTTTGAAAAAAAATCTGATTGATTTATCTTGTTTTGAGTATTTGCGTATTCGCTAACTTTTGAGACAAATTCATCTTGTTTTTCGGTGTCAGCAACTACAGATAGTTTCATCTGAACATAAATTTTTGATACGTCTAGCTTTGAATTTTTACTTGAGGCGTATATGGCCGATACGGTCTGGCCTCCATTGACAATCTGAAAATTTGATATTTTTATAATTTTGCCATCTTGTAAAATAACATCATTAGCTGTTGCAGTTATGCCATTATTGTATGCGAAAAACATCTCTGGCTTATATTCTATAGTGTTTCGCAACCCCTTATTGACGTTGCCTCTAAATTGCAAAAAAGTTCTGACGTTTTGTTCTAAAAGTCTAGAGCCAAATGTATCATAAATTTCAACTATTGTCCTGCCATCTATTACGCTTAAATAAGATCTGTAGTCTTTCGCCGGCGTGTCTACTACAAGCGCCGGTAAATCAACCTCAACGTCAAAGTTGTTTTTTGAGTTATTTATAGTATAAATTTTATATAAAAACTCAATATCTATGATGCGATATTCCGCATCAATGCCAGATAGGACTGTAGTGGGGATACTGGCTAGATTGTTAGTAATTTTGCCATCTGTGATGATAATAAGGCGGAGTGTTGTAGTTTCATTTTGAGGTAAATACGGATAGATATTATAGGGGAGTGAGTAATGGTGAAAACCCGCCGCCATAG
>NZ_POZU01000048.1:0-15627 GCF_002914005.1 Campylobacter concisus
GGAAAAATGGTTTTCTGTGTGGGAAAAATTTAACCACACCAGCAAAATTTTTCCCAAAAAATTATAATTAATCATAATTTTTTACGGCAATAGCAATTTTTGGAAAGTTTTTATCACACGTGTATATAACTTCGCAGCCTTCTTTATCTGCGCAAAAGTATTGCAATGCATCCTCCAGGTCGGCATTAGAATTTTTAGAGTACTTTATGGCCTTTTTTATTGTTTCAACGCCAAAGCTTGCTAGCTGCCATTTTTGAGTTATCACTTCTAGAAAGTCAAGCAATATAAGCTGTTTTTGCTTTGAATGACGCAAATTGTAATAAAGTGTACTAATACTATCTTCACTAATAACAATATCAGTGCCATTTCGCATTAAATTTTGCATTAGTGCAATAGCTTTTTGGTTGTTTGCTCTATCAGTATCAATAATATCTATAATAATATTTAGGTCAAAAAAAACTTTCATTATTCATCCCTTTGATTTAGTTTATCTGATTTAGCAGCCCTAAGTGACTTAGCATCGCCTTTAAAATCACCCTTAAACACTCCAACAAATTTCATAATATCGGCAATATCGCTCTCTACGCCGCTTGCTGTTTCATTTGTTATTTCAGATTTTACCTCGATGGCTTCTGGCTTGTCCTCGGCTGGCTCCTCATCATGTTTTTTTGATATCACGATTTCAGTCTCACTCTTATTTGCTGAATGTTGGATCTGTTTTACGCTATCAATCTGAAAATCATCGGGGGCTGCCAAAACCTTGTCAAATCCATCATAGGCTGCATCAGTTAAAATTTCTTTTGTCATCTCAAGTGTTTCGAAATTAAATGTTTTAACAGTCGTTTGTCTTAGCTGTTTGAGGTCTTTTATTGAACCTTTGCCTACGATTTGTGGGTTGAGCATAAATGAGTTTTTACCTATAATGTCGAATTTATCCTTGTCATTTTCACTGATTTTAAAAATTGCTTGCTTATCTTCTAATTCTTTCAGGGCACGATACACACTTGATTTTGCTAGGATCTTTCTCTCTTCAAAGTATTTGACAAAATCACTATCATATTTAAAGATGTTTTTATAATTGACATTTTTTATCATGACTAAAAAAACCGTTCTAGCATTGTTTGAAAGATTTTCAACTAAAAAGTCTAAGTTTTCAACAAATACTTTTATAAACGCGTCTTTTGACTGCTCTTTTTGTAAAAAGCTCGTTACTATCGTTTTTACTTCACCAGTTCGGCTATCTACAATCTCCTGTGTGCGATTGTAAAGCCTGGCACTAGTAGAACGAGATTTTTCAAGGTCTATAATCTCTCTTGCCATATTTATCCTTTTTTTCATTTTTTGACACGAATTTACATTTTTTAGCCTTATTGCCTACTTAATTTTCCCAGAAAAAGACTCAGATTTTATTATGATAGAAATTTTTTTCCCAGAAAAAAATATTTTTGGAAAAAATATAAGGCTAAATTAAAAATTTAAAAAACATTTTAAAAATTTTTATTTTTGCCAAGTAGTATATTAGGCGAATTTTTCATTACTACAAGATTAAAGAATTTTCTTATAAAGACATTTCCTTAAAAATGTTTCTATATAATACGATAAATATATTAAACTGCGTGTATAAATTGAAAATATATAGCTCTAGTCTCAAGACAAAAACTATCCAGTTATGCAATAGTTTATGTAAAAATAGTAAAATTGCATCCAATAAATAAACTTGGAGCATATACAATGTTTCACATATTAAATCCTAAATACAATGAATTGTCAGAGCAAAATTTCAAAGAGGCCATAGATAAGATCTGGGATTTCGTGGATACCAAGAACAACCATATCCTATCAAGCCCACAAAACAAGATAAAGGGCAACAGACCACTAATAACCAAGAAAAGATTAACGGATATGATGGAAATGGAGTGGACACCATTGCAAGAGGAGATGAACTTCTCAAATTATCTATATCTGATAATCAAGAATATGGAGAGCAAGATCAATCAATCCAACGAGATCAATCAAGAGCAAATAGAGCAGATCAAAAAAGAGTTAGTCAATATACTAATAACAATCAATCACGACTGGGTAAATTGGAGAGCGATGACTTGCGATACGATAGAGCCGAGCGAAGAAGTGATAACTCGGATGAGAACTTATATCGAGAAACATCTGGACGTGGAGCAACAAGAGATAATGAGATCGACGTATCCAGCACCTTCGAACATTCAATCAGGCGACTGGATGCACAGACTAACGATACTTTACCGCTGGACGACAGCTTTGGAGAACTTGGGGATGATAGACGACATCCAAGCCAGAGGACTAGTGGACGAGGAGAAGCTAGGGGAGCTAACGATAGCCCTATACAGACAGGAGTATTGGGAGAAGGATATTCTTTGCGAGGACGAAGCGAAGAAGTTAAGAGAGATGGGCAATACGGATTTGGAAATTTACAAGATAATGGGGGGACTATCGATATACAAGGAGTATCTCAATCTGAGCGACGCGAGATATCCGATGAAAGAGATAAAAGAAAAACTACTAGGACATTAAAAAAAGATACTAGCTCTACAAACAAGTATGGGACTAGAAGTCTTTTTGATTTTGATGAGGAGGAGGTTAAAGAAGAGGTAAAGCCAAATATTATTCCTCAGCCACAAAATCAAAAAAACAGAGCTTAATTTTACAATTACTAGAAAAAGGTAAGAGATTATAAACGAGTTGGAATTAACAAACCCCTTAACAAATTAAATGATAATTGGTAGGAGGAATAAAGAGATAGAATTGCTTAGTACAGATGAATGTGCTAATGCAATGGTTTTCAAGGAAAATCTAAAAAATATTTGCACAATAACTAAAGTGATCGACTGGAACAAAAATTGTCAAAAATATCAAAAAATAATCAATAAGATTTTTGATCTTACCAATTTTTAGTAATTTAAGAGAGAATTTAAAAATAAATACAAAAAGCAATGATAGTTATATTTATTTTTTTATAAAGTACAATATCTTTATAGAATTTAAAAGGATAATATAATTAAAATAGCTCTTATAAACAAAAAGGCGGCGTAGGCAAAACGCCTTTTGCTTTTAGCATTGCAAAAGATTTTGGATACTTTTTACAATTCTTGTATCGAGCAGATCTATCCAAACAAAGCAAAAATTCTAGACAAAGCAAAAGATCTTGACGATTGTGTATATGACTTTAGAGGATTTTCTGCTTCCGGGGTTTTAGATATTATAAAAACTGCGATGTAGTAATTATCCCTTGTTTACCAACATATAATTCATTTATCAGAACAGTGGGATCGATAAATGAAATTATTTCAATAAATCCAAATATAATACTTCTTGTAACCAACTACAAAGATGATAAGGAAGAAGAATTTTTGGAAAATGAGCTTGATAAAATATATAAAGGTATTCCGACCTTTTATTTCAAAAATTCAAAGATTGTCAATAATGCTGCAAACTATGGACTATCTTTTACTGAGTTATATAATGAAAGCTCTTTATCAAAAAAGGAGCTACTCGAGCTTTTTTAACGAATATAGAAGACTTTTAAAAGCTATAAAAAGCAAATCTTAATTTATATTTTTTAATTTTAAATATATTAATATGATATAAAAACTATTAAAAGGATATTGAAGTATGACTAAGAGAGCGAGCATTAGCATTGAAGAAGCTTTGCAAAACAGCAATGTAAAAACTTATGAGATGCAAGACAAAAAAGACAAAAAAACAAAAGAGAAATACTGTTCAAGTAAGTATTTATCTTACTCAAGAAGAAATAGCGTATTTGGATGAAAAGTGTGATGAAACTTTTCTAACTAGAAATGCTTATATGAGAAAACTTCTTGTAGAAGATATGAAAAGAAAAAGCGAATGACAGCAGCCGACGTAAAGGAATTTTGCAAAGAGTAAAATTTAACATATAAACAGCTGGCGGAAAAAATCGGTATGACCGAGGGCAGCTTGAAAGTGGCAATAACCACTGATAAATTTAGCAGCCAAACAATACAATCGATCAATCTACTAAAAGAAAATCAAAAACTAAAAACTGAGCTTGCAGATTTTAAAGTATTAAGCGAAATTATCAAAAAATTTCAAAGAACTAGATTTTTACTTTTTTTCTCCCAAAAGGGTAAGATTTTAACTATTTTATAAAATCTAGATCCAGTAAATTTAATAACGACTTCCGTTTATTTTTTTTGAATGAGTTTTTGTATATGTAATAATACTTTTAAATCTATTTTTATAAATACCTCGTTGATTATTATATGCGTAAGAACTCTTAGCTTTTTTCTAAATCAGTAATAACTCTTTTGGGTCGCCACCATTCATCATCAAGTATTCTCTTTTTTCTCATCTAAATATTACTTTAGTTTTAAATTTAAAATCTTGATATACTTTTCTATCTTATCGCTTACAGCAGAAATTTTGTCATTCACTACTTTTACTACTGATATTAAATTTTCATAATTTACTTTAAAATTTTTCAAATCCTGCTCGTATAATACTTTCAATATTTGGTTAATATTCCTGCCAACCATATTAAGCTCATAGTTAGATTTTCTTAACTCCACCATTTCAATATTATTAAAAATAGGGCTATCGGAATTTAAAAGATTTAATAATAAAAATTTAGCCTCTTTAGTGGCTGAGTTAAAACCATGTTTGTTAGGCAAATCAACCAAATACTTATATTCACTTTTAGATATTGATATTCTAAGCTCAACTTCTTTGTTGTTTTCTTTTAACAATAAAGTATTTTTTTTAGATCCCTCAATATCGCCAGTAGATATAAAATTCATAATAGCAGCATTAACCAAATCACTAAAATTATATTTACTATCTTTCAAATATTCCTCAACTAAATTTAACAAATTGCTTTCTATTCTAAAAGTCTTAATTACATTTTTCATTTTTATACCTTACTGAGCCTCGCAGAGATAATGCCAATCACAAAAAATGTATTACATTTTTGGCGTGATTGGCTATCCTGCAATTAATACTATTTACGACCAAAATTATACATGATAAAACTTGCCACAATTAAAAAAACAGCTATTACTGCCTTCAAATTTCATTGAACTTCGCTATACTATTAATTAAATCTTTATCAGCAAAAAGGTGAATGGCTATAATTGAGATAGTTTTAAAATATGAGAAAATCAAAAAAGATAAAATTACAATTAGCATCGCTTGAAAAGTAAAAAGAAAGAGATGATAGCAAAAGAGCAGTTGAAATTATCACAAACAATAAAAGATAAAGAAAAAATAAAAATTTAGATAGGTGGTAATATGGAAGAGAATATAATATTAGATGAAAATACTTTGTCGCCATGGCTCAAAAAAGACTTACAAAAGTTTTTAGATTGTAAGAATTCAAATACTCATCCTAATTTGGATTTAAGCTTATATTGGAGTGAGCTTTACTCATCAATAAATATATCTCAGCTTAGCAAAGAGATTACAAAAGAGCAAGCAGAATATTTAAGAAAAAAATATTTAGGAATTTGCTAGAGTAGTTTTCTAATAAAAGTTAAAAAGAAAAATAGATTTTGGATTATATTTATTTTTTAAGAAAACGTAAGAATTTACTTGTTTTTAGGTAAATTCTTAAGCCATTTTTATTACTTTAAGTTTTCTAAGCTTAAATTTTTATCCTTTCTTTTAATAAAATACCACAAAATAGGGAGCTACTGATCAAGTGTTTTGAAAATAATTGTTTTCAGTTTAAAACTTATTTTTAAAGAGTGAGATGATAAAATTAAGAAAAAAAGGATAAAAAATAATGAAAGTAAAATTTACATTAGACCAACAAATAGAACACATGAAAAATAAGAATATATCATTTAATTTATATTCAGAAGTAGAAACAAAAAAATTCTTGACGAATAACAACTATTACTTTAAAGTAAAAGCATTTGCAAAGAACTATAGAAAAACTAATAATAAATATATAGCCCTTGATTTTAGATACCTTTGTCAAAGCGAGCTTTTTGAAACGGCAAAAGGCACGGCTTTGCTTGTCAAAAGATTTGACAGAAACGGCGATAAGAGAATACCGTAAAATTATGTTGTTTGAGAAATAAAAAGTTTATTTTTCAAACAACTTCGACAAAAAAGAGATTTGATAATTTACTATCTGATATTTTTCTTTAACAAAATTTATGGTATACATATAGAAAACTATAATCACATATAACAAACATTCTTACATGGTATTGGATGCATAGAATATTTTATAAAGGAGAGAAGCAATGAAAAATGCAGACGCTTACAATAATTTAGTTATAAATAATGAATCAATAGATATAAAGCCACATATTAATATATATAAGGAATTTGAAAAAAAGGCTCAGAAAATACTCAATGCTCAGATAAATACAGACAGTTCAAATATGTTAACCGAACCACAAATCAAGCAAGTAACGCAAAATAATAATGAAACAATGATAACTACCAAAGATTAACAATGGATAATTGCCCTGCTCTAGATATAGCCTATAAAGTAGCAAGCATAATAGTCCCTATGGTAGCTATGTATGCTATTTATATATCTATAAAGCATTTAAAGGAAATCAAGAGAGATACAAAATTAAATACCGCCTATGCAGAGATAGATATTTTTGAAAAACTTAGCAAAAAACAAGACCAATACTACAAAAGCATGCATGAAGTAATAAAAATCAAGGAAGAAGATATAAATAAACCTGAAGCACTATCTACATTAGAAATCGCCAATAAGGAAAAAATAGATTTTTTAAACTTGTTAGACACTGTATGTTTGTATGTTAGAAATGGATGCATAACAAGATCTAATTTTAAAAGGCAATATAAACAACCGCTTAATGATATAGTGGAAACTTACAAAGATAGCTTTAATCAGAATTCTATGTATGATAATATTAAAATATTAAATGAAGAATTTAAGAAAGAGGACTTGATTGGTAGAACAAAAAGTAATAACAGCTATAATACACGCACAATAAGATCTGTATTACAAATTATATCTTGCTTTCTTATAATATATGTTGGGGCTTGCTATGCATCAAGCATACTTAATGAAAGTCAAAATATTCAAATATTTGATTTTATTTTCCCGGATAAATATGCCATAACCAAAATTGTATATTTTACATTAGTTTTGCTACTTTTGCTTGTCAGTCTAGATGGAAATCAGATAAAAGAAAAATCACTAAAAAGCCTCACACGATTTTTCTCAGGCATAATTTTTTTAGTAGGTCTTTACTATATGGCACAAAAAAGTGATTTAGAAGAGCTGAAAGATATAAAACCAATAAAAATATTAATATCGCTAATGATAACCTACTTTTATATATTCTTTATTGTTGATGTCGTTGGAATACTAATTAATTTATTTTTTACCCGTATGTCATCTCAAACAACCAGTAGAACTCACTCATAAGCTCGTGATTTTTAAGCACAAGTTAATGAATTCTTATTGATGCTTTTTCTTTGATGGCAAAAAGTGCTAGAAAAAATTTTAAATATTTATCTTCATTGCCTATATAATAACTTTTCTCTTCATCACCCATTTCCATAAAGCTTTTTTTGAAATATCCTTGGGCTTCATCTTCGTTTAAATTTCTATTAAAAATATCTAAAATAAAACGCTTCATTTTCTTAGTACCTTGCCTTCTTTGCTACTTAAAATCAATTAAATAAGCTTCTGCAACTTCATAAATTTTTCTTTTCGTTTAGAACCCGAAATATATTGATCTATTTGTGAATACAAAAGTGGTAGTTTTTGAAGATCGCTAGTTAGTATCTCAAAATCATTTTTGACACAGAACGATATTATAAATTTTAAAATATCTTTATATTCACTAGTGAAATTTATACGCAGCAATGCCCCATCTACCAATCCATTGTTGTCAAAAGAGATCTGCAGGCAGCTATCCTCTAGACTGCCATAAATGTCCAAGCTGTCCGACCATGATTTTACTTGTGGCAAAACAGAAGCGACACTATTAAAAATTTCTTTATTAACTGATACTTTATTCCAAAAGATAGAATCATCAAATGTTTCTAAATTTAAAACCGCCTCATTGCTGTTACTCGGTAAAATATAAAAATCACATTGCCAAATCGCCATTTTTAGCTCCTATTCCAATAAATCATTAAATGTTTTATAGCCCAAGTATGGTAGTTCAACTCTTTCTACTGGAATATCTTTAATTCCAAGTTCTTTAGATGCCTGGAGTCTATGGTGTCCATCAACAACATATTTTTTGCCGTTATATTGAACATACTTTATAGATTCTTTAATTCCATTATTTTTTATATCTTCTTTCAACTTTTTAAACTTACTTTTGCTTAATGTTAGCTCATGTGTCACTGTTAAATCCAATGGATGAACAAAACCAGCTTTATCTAATTTATTTGCACTATTATTTACTATAGTTGCTTCTTTGACACCATTCGTCTTAAAGTCTTTGAATTTCAAAGAAGAACTATTTTCTTTTAACTTCTCATCAGCCTTAACTACATTTTTTGAGCCTTTTACTATAGAGTAAGCTCCACCTATTAACATATCTATACTAACGCTAGCTGATAAATCAGAGGCTAATTTTATATCTTTTTTTCTTTGTTCATCATTACCTTTATTATTTATATCTAATAAATCTTTGGCTATATATTCACTAAGCCCCTCTTTTATCCCTTTTGTAAAGTTATCTTTTACTTCATTACTAGCTACCGATATAGCTGTTTTAAGTAGTCCTTGTGTTGCCACCTGTATTACAAATATACCAGCTACCGCATTACTTTCGCCTATCGCCTTAGATATAGTATCTACAGCCTTTGCGCCTTTTATAACAAAGTCATAGAAATTCTCCTCTTTTGTATTAGTAACATTTATGGTTGGTATACCATCTTTATCGAACGTTACCAAGTTGTCTGTTGAAGAATATAATGTTTTGCTATATATGGTGTTGTAGCTTTTTATTAGACTAATAATATCCCTATCGGACATTAAATTTTCTATCTGCTCATTGTCCAATCCTTGCTGCTTAAAAATATTTACTATAGTTTCCCCTAGCCCATTATTACTTATTTCTTTATAAATTTCATTGGCTTTTTCTTCACTTAGTTTATTTCTAGGCAACCTATCTTTTATATATCTATTTAGGTTATCTAGGCTATTAGCTACTGATATTATCTCACTCTTTATCTGCTCTCTTCCATCTTTACTAAACACCCTAGCATCTATACTAGCATCTACATTTGAGCTTATGCTAGTGTTTACTAGATCTTTTGTTAGTTTAGTTGTATCTCTATTTAGTCTTGTTAGATCATCAGAGTTATCTTTATCTGCTATCTCTATGTTGCCACTACCTAATGTAGCCATGTTTTTAGATAGTGTGTAGCTTAGATTTCTTTGATTAGAGTAGTTTATTGACTTTAGACCAGAGTAGCTTGTACTCTTGTCTTGACTATTTTTATTGGCTTTATCTTTTTTACCTACTGAGTAATTAGCTCCTATACTAAGAGATGATCCTTTGTTGTAGCTTGTATTTGATAGGTTCTCATAGCTTATGGTATTTGTTTTTAAATTTAGGTTGTGGTTATCTATAAAGGTATTATCTTTATCATACTCTCCTGCTGCTAGTAGTGATCCTTTTAGATGAGTGTTTTTACCTACCTCTACATTTAGCTCATTTGCTGTTATAGATGATAGGTTTGTCTGTTTTATCTTTGTGTTAGAGTTTGACTTACTAATGCTAGCTCCAACAGAGCTTAGAGAGCTATCTCCTGATGCAAAGTGTTTAGCATTAGTTGCTCCAGAGTAGCTTGCACTTAAATTTATACCTTTGCTTTTAGAGCTAGCATCTTTTATATCTCTGGTGCTTTCTAGACTTAGGTTATTTCCTACTTTTAAATTTAGTTTTTCATAATAATCTGCAAAATTAGCTCACTCCAAACTTTATCCATTATTTTTTCAAATTTTCCTTACGTCTTTTTGAGCGAGACATTCTAAAGAATTTAGGCTTGGCTTCTATAACATTGTTTTGTGGTTTTTCCAAATACCTAACCGCCCCAACAATAGCATAAATGCAAACCGCAACAATAAGAAAGAGTGAGAAATTTGCTATAAGAGACAAAATGCCCTCTACTCTAGTGGCGCTAAAATATAGCCTATAAAACAAAAAAGTGATCAAAAATATAATCATTAGGTCAAACAAGATATATAAAACAGACTGGATATTGCCTCTTGTCTTAAATTTTAGACAATTTAAACTTGAAATAACATCCTCTATCAGCATCTTTAAAAATAGTAATCCTACAGTGTCAAATACCAGCCAATACAGCCACGGAGCGTTTGGCATAAAACCAATGTCAATTATTCTGCTAATAAAACCACTCATACGAAACTGCCCGTTAAGATATCCTATAAAACACCATTACCAAATTTATTAGATATTATTTATATTCATAAATCAACTTGTTTAACTTTACAAAAAAAGGAATAAATAGCATAGCAAATATCAACTATGAGCTGAATACATAAACAAGCAAATGCGATATATAGTAAATTTCTATCACCTAGGTCGTATTCTAAAAATTGAGGAATGTTTAAAAAATTTGTCATGATAATAAAAATAGCACCAAGAAAAACGAAAAAATACCTAGCAATAAACTTTTGTCCCCTATTTTTAGACTCTTTAAACCAAAAAAGCAAAAATATAAAACTTGCGATAGATCCACAAATTAGACCAATATTATTAATAGCCAACGTTATCTCCCATCAAAAAAACAGTAACTATCAGAAATATATTCAAAAATAGTTGATAATAGCTAGAAAAGTACTTAGGACTATTTTGCCAATCTATCAATATAATGGCTGGCCAGATCATATTCATAAAGAAAACAACTATCTTGGCCATTAGTATTCCAGTGCTTATTTCTGACCAATTGTTGTGATAATAGACAATATGGCAAGCAAAATAAACAAGTATGGCATAACCTATAAAAATACATAAAATAGATAAAAATCTCAGAAATTTATATATGAAATTTAGCATAAATCGCTTACTTATATATAGTATTAGATAAAGCACTAAATTTGATATTAAAAAAATAGATATTACTTCCACTTGTTATCCTACTACTGCATAAATACACCAAAATCTATTGTATGTGGGGCTATTTTATTTAATTGCTCTGTTATATTTCTTAATTCTGTACTATTTTGCAAAGGTGTGTTTTTAAAATTCATAATAGATCCTCCACTAAATTCTATTACATCATCTACAAATGTATTTGAATTTCTTAATAAAGAGTCCTCATTGTTATTGTAGCCACCAAAAAAAGATTCGCTGATTGTTGAAGCAATATTTGGATATCTATTGTTTTCAAACATTTTGTTATAGTTTCTTGCATTTTCTAAAACACGCTCATCAAATTCTCTTTCTGTCATACCTCTTGGAATTTCAATCACCTGTTTTTCTTTCCATTCATTATTCAAGTAATGATCTCTATCTGTGTATGCCACATCTTCTTCTTTACTAATATGGTTTATATCTTTTACTACGATTTCAGTATCACCACCAAGTATAAAATTTTTAGCACCAAGAGAAGCAATAGTAATTCCTTCTTTATAATTATTTCCATCAACAACTATAAACATATGGTTTTTACCAAAACCTACCGACCTAGAATATGCTTCAACTCTATTCACCCCCAAATTCTTATCCAGTTTTGCAAATTCTTTATTGTTATTTATCATGCTTGTTGTTACAGCTGTTGTTAAAGGTGTTTTAGAAAAACCTTTATCATTTAGCCATAGAGCATGAGAGAAATATCTAGTTGCAAAGTCTGAGAAATTTGACGCGTATTTGGTATCATCATCTCTATTCTTATTTATATCTCTATGATCTTGTATATCCATAGATCTTTGGTTTTCATGGGTTATGGTCTTTACTAGATCTTTAATATTGGTTATATTTTTGAAATTTATATAGCTAGATCCGGTTTGTAGGCTTGTAAAACCTTGTATCTTTTCGCCATTATATCCTGTTTCATCTGTATATATAGCCTTTATATCATTTGGTTGATATCCTAAATTCTTCATAACAGCAAGTGTTATTAGCCCCATAGCCTCTTTTCTTTGAGTATCTGTTGTAGTACTGCTAGATAAAAATGCTTGCAGTTCTGGTGAATTTGCTACCTCTTCTCTAACACCGTTTAATACGCTATATTGCTTGCTTACTTCTTTAAAAAATGAGAATATATTTGCCCTATCCGTAGTTGATATTTGCTTTATGGCGTCTATTATGGTGCCACTATCTACTATCTCTTTAGCTATCTCCTTTTGCCCACTCTTAGTTAGCACCCTTAAATCTATGCTAGCATCTACATTTGAGCTTATGCTAGTGTTTACTAGATCTTTTGTTAGTTTAGTTGTATCTCTATTTAGTCTTGTTAGATCATCAGAGTTATCTTTATCTGCTATCTCTATGTTGCCACTACCTAATGTAGCCATGTTTTTAGATAGTGTGTAGCTTAGATTTCTTTGATTAGAGTAGTTTATTGACTTTAGACCAGAGTAGCTTGTACTCTTGCCTTGGCTGTTTTGATTAGATTCATCTTTTTTATAAAAAACCACCTATGCGTTTAAACATATTTTATTTTCCGCCCACAAACATCATCAAACCCCAAAGTACAGTAAATGCAAATATCCACATTATAAAATTTAACCATTTATTTTTTTCATATTTGAGGTATTTAGTTTTATCTTTATTCTTGACATAGTATTTTTTTAAATTTCCACCACATTGCCTGCATTTCTTGCTACCCAGTGAATAAAATTCTCTACATTTTTTGCACCACATATATTTTAAATTTGGCTTTTCCTTTTTATATGATCTAAAAGCCATCCAAAAACCATAAATGCTTAACAGTAAAAATCCAAGTGCTGGTAGTAAGTATAAATAACCAGCATCGTCAAATTTAAAAAACTTCTCACCAACTTTTACATTTTTGTTAGCTAGCATAGAGATACAGTAAAGTAAGCACATAAATCCTATAAAAGCCCAGCCTATACGCTTAAACATCTTATTTATCCTGTTCTGATTGTATATAGTTTATAAAATCTCCAATCCTAGATTTTAATACAAAATAACTATCTTTTATCTGTTCACTAGGATCGCTCAATATCCAACCCATTCCACCTGCAAAAGTAAATTCAGGTAAGCCAGACGGAGCATAGCTATTTATAAAATCACTAAAACTCTTTTCACCAATAGACACTATTTCTTCTGGTAAATATTTTTTAGATCTTGATATTTTTGCAAAGTCTTTTTTAGTCATAATTTTTGAACAGCCTACTTTAAGCACTTTACTATTAGCTTTAATTAGATCATTTTGTACTAATATATATGGATCTCCACCGATAGAATTATTTTTTAATCGCCTTACTATTGGACTTCCGGTGGGCATATCAGTTCCAACTACTGCATATTCTTTACCAGAGATTTTAACAGTATCTACAGTTATAGCGTTAGATATTTTTAATGACGTTTTCAATATAGACTCATTACCTACATCTTTTACCATTTTAGCCATCTTACCTGTCTTTGAAGCTATAACCGCCCCACCAAATAGTGTACTAGCGCTCCAGTATCCCTAGCAGTTACACTCTCATAATCACCCAATACCGTATCTAGTTCGCTTTTCATAAAGCCGTTATAAATAAGCGTATCTGCATTTGAGATAGTATTTGCTATGCCTTTGGCTGTCTCTACTGGATCTGTTGCTAAGCGGTATAGTCCTGTTGCAGTATCTACTAACAAATTTTTAGCACCTGTGCCAACGCCGCCTAAAAAGCTTAGTGTATTATCTAAATAATGAGTATCCACCTTTAAATTTTTATCATAAAATTCTCTATTGTTAGCAAAACTATCTAGATAGACATACCTATCCTCATATTGCTTCTTATTTGGATTAAAGGCATTTGTGTTATCTAGGCTTGTATTATAAAAGCTACTTTGCTTTATAAAATTTGTTGCTAGCTCTATATTATATAGATCGTTTGAGCTTAGACTTTGTCTATATGTTTCATTAAATGATTTATCCGTTAAAGATACCGCTGCTTTTGCTAGGATAGATTTTGCTTCATCGTCGCTATAAATTTTATTTGTTGTAGTTTGAAGCTTTGACTTAAAGCTTGCTATATTGTTTTTATTGTTTATAAAGTCTATCTCTCTTTGATGAAGCTGTCTATTATAAGTATCTGCGCTTGTGGTTATTTTGTATCCTGCGTTTGCTCCTTTATCGCCGTTTATGTCATTTAAATTTGGAGAAACTCTACAACCAGTTACAATAAAAATGATAAGTGCTAAGATAAATTTATGAATTTAGTCATTTTCTAATCGTTATCCTTTATATGCCAAAAAATAATTTTGCGGCACAGAAAATAAATTTGGATAATCAATCCTTATTGTTTTTTCATCAATCAAGTATTCATTAAAATCTGCAATAATTAAACTAGAAATATATCCTACATTATCCAAATCATCATCTGTAATATCTCCATTATATATAAATAATAATTTTATTATGTCGTTTTCCAATGTTACATAAACGGCACGCATATTTTGTGTAGTCTCGCCATTTAATGCTCTCTTTGTGGATGATAAAATTTTAGTAATTATTTCATTCATACAAATCCCTTATCAATTTGGATTACTAGGAACAATATGGGCACCATTTTTACCATAATGAACTATTCCTTTTGTGGTAGACAATTTGTTGCCATTTTCATCTATATAATAACCAATTACTTTTCCAAAATCTATTCTTTCTTTTGAACCAGCCAACCCGATTTCTACACTATTCACTTTTTGACCTGTTCCAAATTTTGGCAAAAGATTTTCTACATCTTCTGTTAAAATACTTCTTGTTACGCCATTTTGATTGGCTGTTTTATATTCATTGGTTCCTTGTATATGTTTGTTTTGTTTATTTATATCTATCTTGACACTCTTACCCCCGGCAACAACTATTCCGTCATTGCCATTAGAATTTAGATTATTATTTGTTGTTTTATCTGCCGTTGCACCTTTTTTACTTAAATTTACATTCGATAACTTATTACCTACCTTTATGGCTGCTTTACCAGCTGCTCCAAGAGAACCTATATTTTCACCTAGTGCGTGATAACTTCTATAATTTATAGAACTTTGATCACCTAAGACGCTATCTACAAAATTTTTAGCTATGAATTCTTGTATGTTTGCATTTACATTTTTGGTTGTTAGGATAGGATGATAAAAAGCATTATCTAAACCATTTATAGCATCTACTGGGTGTAAGATAATATTTCCTAAATCAGCAAGTCCTTCTATCCCGCCTACTGCAAATCCACCTAGACCATACATGGTTGATTTTGTATAATCTAATATGCCAGGATTTGTTTTAACGCTTAAATTGTCTTTGTAAAAATCTTCATTGTTATAGGCATTTAAGGCATACATATACCTATCCTCATATTGCTTCTTATTTGGATTAAAGGCATTTGTGTTATCTAGGCTTGTATTATAAAAGCTACTTTGCTTTATAAAATTTGTTGCTAGCTCTATATTATATAGATCGTTTGAGCTT
>NZ_POZU01000049.1:0-49324 GCF_002914005.1 Campylobacter concisus
TTATAAAATTTGACGAATTTGTTTTGATAGTTCCACGTGAAACGATAGAAGAAATTTCACACTCGATAGGTGTATAAGATCTATTTTCTATGCTGGAAATTTCAACATTTGCCCCAACCGAACTTTCATAAATTTGTAAAATTTCACCATCTTTATAAAGACCTGCCGAGCCAACGAAAACTATTTTTTCTGGCATCTGATACAAATTTCGTTCAGGATTTTTTGACAAATTTTGGCTTAGATTTTGTAGCTCTGGATTTGATGAGTTTGCAAATTTAGCTTCAATCTTTGCAAGATAGTGCGGATCGATATTTTTTAAATTTATACCCTTTTCATCTGCCACAATACATGCTCGTTTCTGCAAAAATTTTGTCAAATTTATCGCCATATCAACTAGCCCTACACCCATTGGCAAAGCAAAGTCAAAAATTTCGTTTTTTCCAGCAGAGATAACTAACATCAGAGCCTAACTTCAACGCCATTTGCCTTGAGATACTCTTTTAGTTTTTTTATCTCGATTTCACCAAAGTGAAATATCGAAGCAGCTAAACACGCATCAGCCCCGGCTTCACAAGCCTCTTTAAAGTGCTCTATCTTACCAGCGCCGCCACTTGCGATAGTTGGTATAGAAAGCGCACTAAATATTCTTGTTAGCTCAAGGTTAAAACCTTGTTTGACGCCATCGTTATCCATAGACGTTAGCAATATCTCCCCTGCTCCGCGCGACTCAACCTCTTTAGCCCAAGAAAAGGCATCTTTTTTAGTATCGATCCTGCCACCATTTATAAAAACACTATAACCATTTTTGGTCTTTTTAGCATCAATTGCTACGACAACACATTGCGAGCCAAATTTCTTAGCTGCCTCATCGATCAAATTTGGATCTTTTATCGCCGATGAGTTTAGGCTCACTTTGTCGCAGCCCGCATTTAAAAGGCGCGAGATATCGTCTATCGTGCGTATACCTCCACCAACGGTTAGGGGTATAAAAAGCTTGCTTGCGACCTTTTTTACGACATCAACTATCGTATCACGACCAAGGTGAGAGGCTGTGATATCCAAAAAGCAAAGCTCGTCAGCACCTTCGTCGTTGTATCTTTTAGCTATCTCGACTGGGTCACCAGCATCGACAAGTCCTACGAAATTTACACCCTTTACGACTCTGCCATCTTTTACATCAAGGCATGGGATTATGCGTTTTGCAAAATGATTCAAATCTGTCCTTTATCTATTTTTCTAGCAGCTACCTCAAAATATGGCAGATTAGACCAATTTTCTCGGTTACCAACTATATAAACAACCTCTTTTGCTCTTGTTAGTGCTACATTTAGTAAATTTGGCGTACTAGCAGCCCATGCTCTAGCACCTTTTGTAGCACCACCAAGAACAAAGATAACAACATCGGCTTCTTTGCCTTGCATGGTGTGAATGGTACCAGCCCCTTTTAAATTTTTACAAACATCTTTAAAAGGTGTTATTATCTTAACGCTATCTTTTAGCTTGGCTAGCTTACCATCTAAAAGCTCTTTAACGATCATACCTTCGGCTTTATTATAATTACCTATCCATTCATCACTGTTAACATCAATCCATTCTGTTTTGATATTAGGATCACTAAGTTTACTTTCACTACTTCTGCCAAGTATCATCATATCATCATATGTTGTTTCGTTTGAAATTTTAAACATAGGGTTGGTGCACCTTCTATGAACGATAAGTGGCGAACCAACCCAAATGGACTTACCCTCTCCTTTTATATATGTACCAATATTTTGTACTTTATCGGCTCGAAGTTGAACCGATGATTTTAGTAGATTAAACTCATCTTTTGCATCGCAGTAGCGTAAAATGGCGTTATTTAAAGCTGATGGCAATGTTACAACGGGCTCAAGTTGAAGTGGATCACCAACCACCACAGCCATGTTTGAGCGAAGCAGTGCACCTAATGCGTTAGTTAAATTTGCCTGCCCTGCCTCATCTATTAAGAGTAAGCCTATATCGCCATTTAGTAGCTCTTTAAAGGTATTATTAAAAGATGCGAAAGTAGAACTAACAACTGGCGTTAGTAAAAATAATCCTTTTATTATTTTACGTCTATCTTTAGCTTCAAGCCCATTTTTCTCAGCCATTTTTTCATCATTAAATATAACGCTAAGAGCTCGCAAATTTGTTCTAACAGCTTCTTTGCAAGCAAAGATAGTGGCTTTATGCAGATTAAGCGCTTCTTTAAAAAGCTTGATTCTTGCGTTAAAAAGCTTTGTCTTATGAAATTTCTCATCAAGTCCAAGCTCCATCATAAATGGCATACTCTTTTGTATTTCTTCATTACTCTGATTAAAACTACCATTTAAAAAGCTATCAAGCTCTTCGCTTCTACCAATTAATTTTTGACGTCTAATAAAGTCATCATTAAGCTTATTGAGATGATCTATCTTGGTATTAAGTTCCAAAATTTTCTCTTCAAGCTGAGATATTTGAACTTTTAGTTCGTTTATTTTTGCTTCACTCTTCTCTTTATTTTCACTATTTTGTTTGCTTGCTTTCAAATTTTGCTCGGCTATTTGGAGATTTATCTCACTAACTTTTTGTACTTCATTGTTATATTTTTCAAAAGCTTGTGTCCTTAAAATTTGCTGGAAAATAAAAAATGATGGCTTTATAGGCGCACTCAGATACTCTTGTAAAATTTCATTTTGACCAATAAGCTTTGTTAGCTCGTTAGCTTCAGCCACCTTTTGCTCTAGCTCATTTTTGCTCAAATCTAGCTCATCTATTAGCGGCCTTAAAAGCTCGTCTATTTGCTTTGCTGAATTATAGTTATCAAGTCTTTTATCGATATTTATAAGCTCGCTATTTATACTTTTTAGCTCCTCTTCTTTGATCCTGATCTCACTAAAAAGTAGATTTACTTCGTGTAGGGCTTGATTAAATTTCTCCTTTGCCTCGTCGTAATCATCAATTCCTTCGCCAGTAGCCAAATACTTGCCAAGCCCCATTAAAAAGCCATCTTGTTCTATAAATTCTTTAAATTCTTTTGAAATGTCTTCAAACTGACTATGCGTTTTTTCGATCTTTACGCCATTAATCGCGTTAAAAACAAAATTTGACTTATTTTGCTTTGAGCCAAGAGGTATGCAAAAAAGCCCCCATGCAGGTTTTGAGATAAAAGATTTTTCTCCAAAATTCGTCTTTTCATCGGCTGAGAGAAGCCTTGTAGCTATAAATTTAAAATAATCAATCTCGCCTGCATAACTACCGATACTTTTTAGCTGGCTAAGCTCTTTACTCAAAATTTCAACCGCACCGTTATTGCAAGAGCTAACAACCATCTCATAGCCCTGAAGTTCTTTATTTAGAGTGAAATAAAGCACCTTATCGCTACTATCTCGAACTGGAGCAAAGATATCATGTCTGCTCATTTGCGCAAGCTTTATCGCTCTAAGCGTAACGACTTCAGCCATTACATCTTTTAAAAGCGTTGTTTTGCCAGTACCTGGAGCACCATTTACGCTATAAATTCCACCACTTTTTTCTTTAAATTTTTTAATGATGTTATTAACAGCAATTTGCTGCGAGAAATTTAAAGCAAAGTCGCTAGCAAAGGCCGATCTTGGATATTCTTCTGCTTTAAAAAAATCTCTAACAAGCCTCTTATTTTGCTCATCTCTTACATCAAGTCTTTCGAATTTATTCTCACTGCCCTCATCCAAAAACTGATCCGTTAGCTCGTGCGTCCTACCTGACTCGTAAAATTTTATAAGCAAATTTATATCATCTATAAAAAAGCTATTTAAAAGGCTATCATTTTCTTTAAAATTTGGATTTATGATCTTTATCTCAAGCCTTAAAAAATCATTACAAAATGGTGTTTTAAGCGCACTTTTTAGCTCATCGTTTATAAGCTTTATATATTTGCCAAATTCCATTTTTTCTTTATAGATAGATAGCTTGTCTTTTATACGCTCACACTCTTTGCTAAAGTCACTTTGGCTTATCTCTTTTAGATGATTTAGGCGAGCCATTGCCCAAGGAGCTGTTGAGATGAAAAGATCATCAGATGAGTTCGGTATAAAAAACGGAGTTAAATCATCATCTAAATCTACATCTTTTAAAGCAAAATTTTGATCATCTTTACAAAATACCAAATCACCAGCAAGCTTAAATTTATAACAAAATGCCTTTTCAAAGCTAGTTTGCTCAGATCTTAGCTCATCTAAAATTTGCTCTTTTTCAAATTTCACCTTTGCCAGCTTTGATATCGCAAGAGCAAGCAAGTCAGTCTCAAAAATACCACCATAAATTGAAATTTCTATACCATTTTTTAAAAGTGAGCTATCAAATGCTCTTAAAATTTGTAGAAATTTCTCATCGAAATTTGCGATCTCAAGGTCTATTGATTTTTTAAATTTGGTATTTGTCTTTTTTGGCTCATCTAAGGTTTTTGGCTCTAAATATTGTGATAATAAAAAGTATTTTAAGGTATTTGCTTTGCTCAAATTTATGCCCTATTTCGTTATTATTTAGTGATTATAGTCCATTTTATATATGATTAAACTAAACTTGTAATCATTGTATAAGTAATTTTTGGCTAATATCGCGGCTATGATAAAGGCAAAAAAGCACTTTGGACAGAATTTTTTACAAGACAAAGCGACACTAGATAAGATCATCCAAGCGATACCCAATGACGTAGCAAACGTCGTTGAGATTGGGCCTGGCTTAGGTGATTTGACATTTAGACTTTTGCAAATTTACAAGACGACCTGTTTTGAGATAGATTGTGAGCTGTTTCAAATTTTAAAGGCCAAATTTGCAAATGAGATCCAAAATGGACAATTAAAACTTTTTTGTAAAGATGCTTTAGAGCAGTGGCAGCAAGAGGGCGGACTAAGTAGTGAGAACTACTTTTTGGTCGCAAATTTACCCTATTACGTTGCTACGAAGATGATACTAAATGCGATAGATGACGAAAAATGCCTTGGACTTATCGTGATGATACAAAAAGAGGTTGCTCTTAAATTTAGTGCAAAGAGCAGAGATAAAGAATTTAGCGCTTTATCGATCCTCGCTTCACTTCAAGGCAGGTGTGAGCTTTTGTTTGACGTGGATGCAAAGCTTTTTAATCCACCTCCAAAGGTCACATCTTCAGTCATCAAACTACAAAAAACAAAAAAGATTTTTGGCAAAGACGGGATTTTCAAAGATGCAAAACAATACGAGGCTTTTAAAGTATTTTTAAGAGCTGCATTTGCTTCGCCAAGAAAGACGCTTTTGAAAAATTTATCTACAAATTTTGACAAAAAGACGTTAGAAGAAATTTTTGAAGACCTAGGCTTAGCTCAAAATTTACGTCCACACGAGCTAGATGTCGATTCTTATCTAAAAATATTTGAAAGATTAAAGGAAGATAATGAACGACAAAAACGAAGAGAAAGTTGTAACTAACCAAAGTAAAAACAACAAAAGACGAAGATTTAGACCAAAAAATAAACCAAAACAAGAGGGCGAAACTACCGAGCAAGCTTCGCTAGCAAGTAAAAGCGTGATAGATAACTTCTTTGCAGCAGAGCAGGCTGAAGCTGAAACGCACACCGAGCCAAAGAGCCAAAATCCTCGCCCAAAAAAGCCAAGAAATAACAAAAATCAAAACAAAAATAGCGAAAACAATAAGCCAAAAGAGCAAAAACAAGAATCGCAAGAAACAAAAACCAAAACGCAAGAACAAAAAGATAAGCCAAAAAAGGCTAAAAAGCCAAAGAAAAATTTACCAGCCAAGCTAAACGGCAATGAACAATGGCAGCAAGATATCGCAAGTGCAATGGTGGCAAACAAGGCCGTTCACGAGCTTCGTCTAGAGCCGATGAAGTATCTAAACTCAAGTGAGCATAAAATTCGTATAACGCCACTTGGCGGTCTTGGTGAGATCGGCGGCAATATGACGATATTTGAGACCGATACGAGCGCGATCATCGTTGATATCGGCATGAGCTTTCCAAGCGAGAGTATGCACGGCGTGGATATCCTCATCCCAGACTTTGACTATGTTAGAAAAATAAAAGATAAAATAAAAGGTGTCATCATCACTCACGCGCACGAGGATCACATCGGCGCAGTACCATATTTTTACAAAGAGTTTAAATTTCCGATTTACGCTACGCCTTTGCCACTTGGTATGATAAATAACAAATTCGAAGAGCACGGCTTAAAGCAAGAGCGCTCACTTTTCCGCTCTGTCGAAAAAAGAAAGCCATATCTAATAGGCGACTTTGAGGTTGAGTGGATACACATAACTCACTCTATCATCGATGCTAGCGCTCTAGCCATCACGACAAAGGCGGGCACCATCATCCACACGGGCGACTTCAAGATCGACCACACGCCGATAGATGGCTATCCAACTGACCTTGGCAGACTTGCATACTACGGTGAAAGAGGCGTATTATGCCTAATGAGCGATAGTACGAATAGCTACCGAGAAGGATTTACTAAAAGCGAAAGCAGTGTTGGCAAGACCTTTGATGCGATATTCTCAAAGGCCAAAGGTCGCGTCATTATGAGCACATTTAGCTCAAACATCCACCGCGTTTATCAGGCGATCGAGTGGGGGCTAAAATACAACCGCAAAGTCTGTGTCATCGGTAGATCAATGGAGAGAAATTTATATACTGCAATGGAGCTTGGCTACATCAAGCTTGATAAGAAAATTTTCATCGATGCAAATGAGGTTGGCAAATTTAAAGATAACGAAGTGCTGATCGTTACCACAGGCTCTCAGGGTGAGACTATGAGCGCACTCTACCGAATGGCTACTGATGAACACAAATACATCAAAATAAAGCCAACCGATCAGATAATAATCAGCTCAAAGGCGATCCCTGGCAATGAAAGCAGTATCTCAACTGTATTAAATTTCCTAATAAAATCAGGCGCAAGCGTCGCTTATCAAGACTTTAGCGAGATCCACGTCAGCGGTCACGCGGCACAAGAAGAGCAAAAGCTGATGCTACGTCTTATAAAACCAAAATTTTTCTTGCCAGTACATGGCGAATACAACCACATCGCAAAGCACAAAGAGACAGCTATAAGCTGCGGCGTAGACGAGAGAAACATCTATCTAATGAGCGATGGCGATCAAATGGAGATCTGTCAAAAATACTTAAAACGTGTAAAAACGGTAAAAACCGGCAAAGTCTTCATAGACAATCAAATAAATAAACAAATATCAGACGATGTCGTGATCGACAGACAAAATCTTGCTGAAGCAGGTGTAGTCATGATAATCGCTCAAATTTCACGTCATGGCGCAAAGCTCATAAACAAGCCTCGTGTCATTAGCTACGGACTTGTAGGCAATAAACAAGATGCGGAGTTTAGCAAAGAGATGCAAGAAATTTTGACGCAGTTTTTAAGCAATGTCAAAGAGGAGCTTTTAAAAGATGGCAGACTGCTCGAGTCACAAGTGCGTCAAGTGATCAGAAAGCATATCTTTAGAAAGGTCAAAAAGTACCCAACTATCGTGCCAATTATTTATCTAATGTAAGGGAAATTTATGCAAACAATCAACCAAATCGCAGCCGAAGTCTTAAAGATAGAAGCAAACGAGCTTTTAAGACATGCTAAAAACTTAGAGATAGAAGATGCTGTAAATTTGATATATAACGCAAAAGGCAAGGTCATAGTAACAGGCGTAGGCAAGAGCGGTCATGTAGGTGCAAAGATCGCTGCCACGCTTGCAAGTACTGGCACGCCAAGCTTTTTCTTGCATCCAACAGAGGCTATGCACGGTGACCTTGGCATGATAGAAAAGGATGATGTTTTGTTAGCTATTAGCTTTAGTGGCGAGAGCGATGAGCTTATAAAAATTTTGCCTCACGTAAAGCGCTTTGGCGTAAAGATCGTCGCCATGGCAAGGAGCAAAATAAGCTCACTTGGTAAATTTAGCGATGCATTTATTGGCATTGACGTAGAGAAAGAGGCCTGCCCACTAAACGCTGCCCCAACAGCATCAACTACACTAACGTTAGCTCTTGGCGATGCCTTAGCTGTTTGTTTGATGCAAAAGCGAGGCTTTAAAAAAGAGGACTTTGCAAATTTTCATCCAGGCGGTAGTCTTGGCAAGAGGCTATTTTTAAAGGTCAAAGATGTGATGAGAAGCGAAAATTTACCGATAGTTCGCTGGAATGCGAGCCTAAAAAAAGCGATCGATACTATGACACATGGCAAGCTTGGCACGGTCCTAATCGTCGATAAAGATGGTGTGCTAGACGCCCTTTTAAGCGACGGCGACCTTAGACGTGCACTTATGCGAGAGGACTTTGACCTAGACGAGCCAGCGATGAAATTTGCAACCTTGCATCCAAAAGAGATAAACGACAAGGAAATGTTAGCCGTGGATGCGTTAGCTTTGATAGAAAAATATAAAATTCAGCTTCTGGTCGTTGTTGAAGATGGCGTACCTGTTGGTGTTTTACACATCCACGACCTTGCAAATTTAGGACTATAAAAATGGAAAAAACAAGACTAAATAAATTTATCTCACATAACACAAACTACTCACGCCGTGAGGCAGATGAGCTGATAAAAGCTGGTAAGGTTAGCATAGCAGGACGAGTGGTTAGCGACCTTGCCACAAGCGTGGATGAAGATGACAAAGTACGTATAAATGGTCGTTTGATAAAGCTAAAAAAGGAATTTACTGTTATCGTCTATCATAAACAAAAGGGTGAGCTTGTTAGTAAAAAAGATGACCGCGGACGAAAGACGATCTACGACACATTAGATAAGAAATTTGCAAAATTTGTTAGCGTAGGGCGCTTAGACTATGCAAGTGAAGGGCTACTTTTACTAACTGACGCCCCAGCGATCGCCACAGCTTTGATGAATAGCGACTTAGAGCGCGAATACTACCTAAAGGTAAAGGGCAAAGTGACAAAAGAGGTGATAGAGGCTATGACAAATGGCCTTTTCGCCAAGGACGCCACCAAAGGCGCTCACGCAAAAACCACTATAAAGTCAATGGAATTTAAGCCATTTCTAGCCTATAAAGTCTTTGGCTCAAGTGGCGGCTATACAAAACTAAAGGTCATCATCAACGAGGGGCAAAACAGGGAGCTTCGCCGCTTCTTTGGCTACTTTGACCTTGAAGTGATGGACCTAAAACGTGTTAGCTTTGGGCGTATTAGCCTTGATATGCTAAAGCCTGGCAAATGGCGCTACTTCGAAAATAGTGAATATGAAGACCTAAGAGACTTTTTAAAGGTTAATAACGTTAGATACTAAATTTGGCTTGCTCCTCTAATAAAAGAAGACAAGCTAAACCAAAATAACAACAAATTTACAAAAATGGATAAAAGAAAAAGGCTGTTCTTTTATCCTTCATTTTACTAGCTACCATCTTTTGTAAGGATCTTTCTGAGCTTAGAATCGAAGTTAGATAAAAGTTCTACGATAAAGTGGCTAAACAATGGCAAAAACTTACGACGATAATGTTACCTATGCTTGTCATAATTTAGGAATTATACAAGGATGGTCAAGGTATAGGAGCAAGACTACAGTAAATCCCTAGAATTATATGAAAAAGCTTACAATAATGGATACAATCGCGGTTGTTTTAATTTAGGAGCTTTTTACCTAAAAGACAAAGGCACAAAACAAAACTACCACATAGCAAAAAAATATTTTTATAAGGCTTGCGAATTAGGGCTTCAACCAGGGTGTGACGTTTATAAAAAGTTAAACAAAAAAAGGCCTTTAATACTAAAAATAATCCAACAGGGTTCTAGCAAATTTAGAGCTACATAAATTTATATCTTATTTTCTGAAAGCAAGATGTTTATATATGGATTTAGTAGCGTCTCACCACGTGCTGCGTATAGTAAGACCTCTTTAAAATAGTTGTCATTTATGCCATATGTGTGAAACTCGTACGCCCCTATGCCATATCCCATAGGCGTGATATCAACCCTTGAATACCACGCATTTTGCGCTAGGATGTAGCGATTCGTATCTCTTGAATAGACATATAGCTTGATCTTATCTTTGCTCTTTTGCGCCATATACCAGATGAAAGAATTTGTGATGTCGTTAAAAAAGTAGATGTCGCCGTTTGGCATGATTGCCTGGGCTGTATCGTTGTTATCAGCGATAAGCGTCCTACTCTCATAACATATAAATTTATTTGGCGTAAGTTGCTCGATCGGCTCAGATTTGCCATTATTTAAAACTAAAATTTTATCGTCGCTTATATCAGCATTATAGGCAAGTACAGCTAGAACTAGAGCTAACAAACACAAAGAAAAAATTTGCTTTATCAAAATAAAAATCCTCTTAGCAAATAATATTTTAGTACATAAAGCGAGCATATCAACACGCAAACACCTAACCAGATCGATGAAAATTTAAGCTTGTGTGAGTAGTTTGTCTTTGTAATGATCTCAACAAGATATGGCATAAGGCCGTAGAAAACGCCCAGAAACAAACTGCCCCAGATGAGGTAGCCAATATAAAAATAGTCACTTTTTAGCATGCAGTATGGACATTTATGGTTTGGTTGCTCGTAAACATAAAGGCCAAAAAAGTAAGTAATGGCATAGTAGCTAAGCACCAAAAACAATAAATTTGCCACAAAGCTTGCCATGCTTTGCTTTAAGAAATTTAGCACCAAAATAACAAAAAATAGCACAAAAAAGACGCTTACTAAGCCAAAATTTGTATAGCCAAATGGTAGCTTTGGGGCTTGAAAAGTAACAGAACAGCAAAAGACCGGCACTTTTAGTGGGATATTGTAAAAAAACGAAATTTCTATACCAAGCTCGAGCAATATCATGACAAAAAGGCAGATAAAAATGGCGTATTTTTTCTTTAGATAAGGGAAATTTAGAGCCTGCAAGTCAAGCTTATTTATAACTAGCCAAATGCCAAGCCCAAAGATCAGCAAAATTTTAGTGAGCATCAATATACCACCAAATTTATTTGAGCCGATCACGCCAGCTGAACACATAGCACCAGGCACAATATCAGAGAGTTCATTTAGGCAAAGTGCAAAAAATATAAACAATACGATCTTGATACATACGCAAAAAAGTAAGATCGTATTTACAAGATAGTTTTGTTTTTCAAGCGAGTATTGAAGCGATGTTAGTGCGTTGTAGTCCCACGACCTCACGATCCTAACGACATAAAAAAGCGAAATGCTCATCAAAACCAAAAGTACAAACTCCGCTAACAAAAAGGCAATAACGGCGTTTGATAAAAAGACACTCATACTATCTCTCCGTTTTGCAAGCTGATAACCCTATCTGTTGCACTTAGCTCATCAAAAATGCTATCGTGAGTAGCGACAATAACACTCTTTTTTAGAGCTTTAAAAGACTCTAGCAAGCCTAAAAATGCACGTGCATTTTGTCTGTCTAAATTTGCCGTTGGCTCATCAGCCAAGATGATGTTAGCATCCATAGATAAAGCCCTAGCTACCGCGCATCTTTGACGCTCACCACCACTTAAATTTGATACGTTCTCATCTTTTTTATGTGCGATATTTGCGAGGCTTAGAGCCTTTTTTATCATCTCATCTCGCACATTTGCCTTGAAATTTGTTAGAGCAAATGGAGCTAGTAAATTTTCATAGACACTTAGTCCCTCGATGAGATTAAAATTTTGAAAGACAAGTCCAAGCCTTTTGTGTCTAAGCTCAGAGCAAAAGGCATCAGGCAGTTTTGCGATGTTAGTACCATCTATCAAAATTTCTCCACTAGTTGGCTTTTGAAGTAGGGCGATAAGCGAAAGCAAGGTGCTTTTACCGCTTCCACTAATGCCTTTTAGTATCACTAGCTCGCCGTCATTAATATCTAAATTTATATTTTTTAAAGCACAAAACTCATTTTGTTTGTTTTGGTTATAAACTAGGCTAACACCTCTTATATTTATCATTTTAGCCCCTCATTTATGTCACTACTTGCTACTCTCCATGAAGGTATGAGTACAAACGCCAAAAATGGTATCACACCAAAAACAAAGATCAAAAAGAGCTTGTCAAACTCTAAAATAGGCGTGAAATTTGTAAAATTTAAAAGCTCATCACCTAAAAATATCCCTTTTAAAAGTGGAGCATTTAATACAAAAACAAAGAGATAAGCCAGCATAACACCGAGTAAAAAAGCACTAACGCTCACGATGAAATTTTGTATAAATTTTAAAAATATAATATCTTTTATACAAAAACCAATGCTTCTTAAAATAGCTATTTCACGCTTTTTGCTACCATAGGCGAGTGAAATTTGGTTTTTAAGCAAGACAAAGAATATAAGCATAACACTAACGTAAATGCTCATAAAAATTCCACCCTTGTAATAGTAAAGGTGCCTAACCTTAGCCACCTCATCTTCTATACTAAGAGCGAAAGAATTTGGATATAAATTCTCTATCTTTAAAGCTACTTCACTGATCTCATCGGTATTTGGCACCTCAACGTAGAGCTTTGTATACTCTTCATCTTTTAAATTTAAGATAGCCCTTAGCGTATTTGGATGCAAAAATATAGCGTTATTTGAGATTAAACCACTTTGTGCCGGCATGGTCTTTAATATCTTTACTGGTATCATGCGCTCTTCAGTTAGAAAATTAAAGCTCTCGTCGTAGTAAAGCTCATTCATCGCCGCCTTTACACCTTCTCCGACGATCATCTCATCCTCTTTTAAGCTATCATCTTCATATAGATGAAACCAAACGCGCTTTTGAACGAAGTAGTACTCTCCATCAACTACGCCCCTAACGTCAGCCACGCCATCAATCTTCGAGATATCGTAGATATAGCCAGGGTGCATTAGATCGCCTTTGCCAGCACGAAATGCGCTCACTACGATACTTGATCTATCTTTTACTAAATTTATAAGATCATGTTGGATTGATCCAGAGATAAAAAGTACCGAGCTTAGCACAAAAATAATGAGTGCAAAGAGGCAAAAGCTAAAAAGGTGATCCTTCCTATCTTTAAAAAGCAGAACCACAGCATAGTTTATAAAATTTTTACCTATCATAGACAAAGCCTTTTTGCCCCTTTTGGTTAAAACTAAAAGCAGCATTTGCTCTTGTTATCTTAGAAATTTCTCTTAGCTCATCTTGCTTTGCTTTATGATCAAAGCTAAGATAGTGTGCCGCTAAAAGTGTATAAGAAAGTCCAAAAAATAACGCCAAAAAAACTAGAAATTTCACACTATTTACCGATAAAATTCTTTATCTCGTCAAATCTTATGACACCTTTGCCAGCATGATCTTTTAAAAAGCTCTCTGCCTTTGCTTCATCTTTAAATGGGATAAACTCATCACCCATTGGCCCATAAACGTTTGAGCCGTGAACATAAAACGCATCTTTTGCATCAAGCTTTTCTAGCGTGTAATAATCGCTCACATAAGCATCTTTCATTTTGCCATCCGCAAAGTAAAATTGCGCCATATCTTTTACGCCATCAAAATAATAATCCTTGCCATCTGCTTTGATGAGCGTCGCCCATGGAGAATTTTTGACAAGCATGCCACATACCGCACATCTTGCGCCCTTTGGCACGACTATTCTCTCAGGTTTTTTTATTTCTTGTTTAGGTTTTGAAACTTGGTTGCTAGTACCTAAATTTGCTGGAGCGTCCCATAGATAAAGAGCAGCGGCTTGCAAGTGCTTGTCGTACTCTGGAGCTTTGTTAGCCTCTTTTGCGTCGCATACTTTTTTGAGATGAGCTTTTAGCTCAGAGATAGCCTTAAAGCTTTTTGGATCAGTTTTGTCGCAGTTTGCCTCGTAAAATTCCTTACCATGTGCATAAACGCCGTCCTCACGTTTAGCTTTTATCATTTTATTATCGCCCTCGAAATCCTGTCCAGCAATCTCGTAAGCTTTGGCAAAGTTCATTATCTCGCCGCCATTTGCTGCTTGAAATTCTTTCGCGTCAGCCTCAGTTGAGAAGGCATATTTGCTATTTCTAGTCATTGTACCTTTGACGCTACTACCAACGACATAAAAAGCTTTATTGACATCGATTAAATTTAGATTTTTAGTATCAACGACTTGTGCCTCGCTTGGGATCTTGCCTTCTGTTAGCTCGTATAAGCAGTGGAGTGATGCTACTTGCTTGCCGTTATATACGTGATTAGTCTTATAAAATTTAACCAAATTCATTCCACAAACAGCACAATACTCCTTGCCCTCGCCACTTCCTACTAGTGTAGCCTTGCTAGGATCCACGCTTTGAAACATCGGTTTCATTTTGACAGCTTGTTCATTTGCCGAGGCACCAAAAAGTATGGTTGCTAGCAGTGCTGAACCCAAGATAGAACGTAAAATCATATTATCTCCTTTAGTATTTTATCTCATTTTTATATTACATAAGCTTTAAATGCCACTGGACTGGCTCTATCAAAGCATCAATGCTTTCCTAAAATTTCTAAATTCTCGCACGCTTCTTTTAAGCCATTTTTGCAGCTTCTAGTAAAAATTTCACGTGCTTTCTCTATATCTTCTTTTACGCCTTTGCCTTCAGCTAGCATGATAGCGTAATTATTGCAGCCCTTTTCATATCCATATATACAGGCTTGCTCATAAAGTTTTGTGGCTTTTGTGAGGTTTTGATCAACGCCTTGTGCATATACATATAAAAAGCCGAGATTATCACACCCTATGCCAGCTTCGTTTGCACAAGCCATTTCGTAGTTTGCTTTGGCTTTTGCATAGTCTTTCTCTACACCTTCACCTTGCGCATATAGATAGCCGAGATTGCTACATCCTATGCCATCACCTGCCTTGCAAGCCTTTTCGTAAAGCTCTTTTGCCTTTTTAAGATCCTTTGTCACGCCGGTGCCATTTGCATAAAGCAAGCCAAGCTCTGTGCAACCCTCATTATCCTTACAAGCTCTTTCATAAAATTTAACCGCTTTTTCTAGGTCTTTCTCCACACCTTTGCCTTTTTCATAGGCGTAGCCAAGATTACTGCAAGCCATAGAAAAATTTTGATCGCAAGCTTTCTCATAAAGCATCGCCGCCTTTGCTTCGTCCTTTTTGACATTACCATCACCTCTGCTGTAAAGCACAGCTAGATTGTAGCAGCCTGATGCCTTTTTCTCTTTATCGCAAGCATCTTCATAAATTTGTGCTAGCTTGTTGTGATCTTCTTTTGCGCTTAAAGCCTCTTTGATATAGCCAGCATTTAATAGTCCCAAACAAGCAAACAATAAAACCAAACTCTTTTTCATCATATCTCCTAAATCTCTTTTATATCCTTACCTCTATAAGCAAAGGCAATTAGCAAAGCCAAGAGCGTTAAAAGCAAATAAAGCAAATTTGAAACACTAAATCCATCGCCATTTGCGTATGAGTGAAGTCCGCTTAGATAGAAATTTACACCAAAATAGGTAAAAATAACTGAACCAAAAGAGAGCACGCTAGCTACCAAAAAAGTAAAAATATTTTTTAATCTTGGAATAAATCTTAAATGAAGCGCAATAGCATAAATAATTATCGTAATGTACGACCAGCTCTCTTTGCTATCCCAGCCCCAGTATCTGCCCCAGCTCTCGTTTGCCCAGACGCCACCAAGAAAATTTCCAATAGTGAGCAAGCTAAGTCCTATGATGAGGCTTAGCTCATTAGTTGCGGCGAGGTATCTTATCTGCTCGCTGAGCTTTTGCTCATTTTTTTTATTTTTTATAGCCATTAAAAGAAGTCCAAGAAGTCCAAGCACAAAGCTAAAGCCTAAAAAGCCATAGCTTGCCGTGATGACACTTACGTGCACACTAAGCCAAAATGACTTTAAAACTGGGACTAGATTTGTTATTTGTGGATTTATAAAATTTAGATGAGCCACAAGCAAGCTCACACTTGCAAAAAGTGAAGCAGCTCCAAGAGCAAAGCTTTGATGTTTAAAAAATAAAACTCCAGCTAGTACACTTGCAAGCGAGATATAGACTAAACTCTCGTAAGCATCACTCCAAGGTGCATGTCCTGAGATATAAGCACGAAGAGCTAAATTTAGCAAATGCACCGCAAAACCAAAATAAAATGCAAGGCTAAGTGCTTTTTCAAATCTAAATTTCTTTCCAGAAAATAGCCTATAAAAGCCAAGAGCGAGCAAAACTAGTCCAAGAATCATGTAAAAATATATAAGAAATTTAAAAATTTCCATTTGGTTATAAAGCACCTCAAGCTCAACCTTTGCCTCGCTTGGCGCAAGAGAGCCTAGAGTGCTTCTTTGATAGCTTGAAATTTTCTCCAAGCTCTTATCAGCCCCAGCACACTCGCCATTTTTTACACAAAGGCTTAAATTTTCTATATAAGCGCCTAAAACGCTTTTAAGCTCGCTTGAAATTTCACTTGAGCCAAAGGCTTCATTTACGCCTAGCCACGTTAATTTATCGCCATTTTTAGCTGGTATAAATTTTAAAATTTCTCCCTTTAGTGCAAGATACAAGACATTTAATCTCTCGTCAAATTTGATAACGTCGTTGTCAAATTTATCTCTTTTTGAGGCAGATTTTTCATTTGCAGCTTCTGCAAATTTAGCCAGCTTATACTCGCCATTTTCGTTAAAGACATCGTTAAAACTAGCAAATTTCTCATTAACTCCCAAAAGCTCGCCCACACGCTCGCTTGTGATCTTTACTATCCTTTTATCCATCCACTCTTTTGGCGAGATGGCAAAAGAGAGCATTAGCTCCTCGCTACTAAGACCAAATAGCGTGGTTTTGGTTGAAATTTTACTTATCACAGCTCTTGAGTAAGAGCCAGCTGGAGCGATTCTGCTATCAGCTTGAGTCAAAATTTTGGCAAATTTGCTTGCATGAGCGTCTAAATTTTTATTATTTTCATTAGCAAAATTTGGAGTTGCGCTTAATAAAAGAACAGCCAAAAATGCTATTTGAGAGCCTTTTATGAAATTTAGTAGCCTAAAAAATCGGCTCTTTTTACTAAATAAATTTGCCACAAAGCCAAGGCAAAGCAAAAAATATCCGATATAAGTTGGGATTTTGCCAGGATCACGGCTGATCTCAAAAGCGCTTCCAAGCTCGTCAGGATCGTATGAAGACTGAAAAATTTTATAGCCATCAATCGTTAGTGGATTATTTAGCGAGATGTCGTACTTGTTGCCAGCGATACTTACTTTACTTGTATAAGATGATGGACTATTTAGCCCTGCATATCGCTCTAAAATAAACTCGTCAAGCTTTAATGAAAATGGCAAATTTAAAGCCTTTGAACTAAAGTAAAATTTCGCCTCTTGCCCACCAAAACTTAGTACACTAGGCTCCAGCTCATATCCGGCTCCGCCTTTTAGCTTAACACTCTTTTTTTCGCCGTTAAAGCTTATCTCTAAACTAAGCGTAGCCGGAGCGTTTTTCTCATCTTTTTTATACCCAAGCAAGTTAATTATAAATTCCTTGCCATCTATAAAATTTTTAAACTCAAAGTCGTTTTTACCAAATAAGCTTAATTTTAATGGATAACTAAAATTTTCTCCAAGCATTTCGACTCTAAGATAAGGCTTAACGCTTTGCATTACATTTGAGCTTTGCAAGGTTCTAAGATGCATAACGCCTTCTTCGCCAAAATACCTTGTAAGCGCAGCCCCGATGAAGATAATGATAAAAGCAAGATGTATCAAAAATGCGCCAAATTTCTTATACATCTTGGTTTTTATGATACTAATGGCTAAACAAATGGTGCAAGCAAACATAACACACTCGTACCAAAGCGCTTCGTAAACAAGCACTCTGGCCGTTTGTGTGTCATAAAAATTTTCTAAAAAAGTCGCAAGCCCTGCACCAAAAGCAAGAATAAATAATAATATCAAAGACAAGCGGTAGATATTTAAAATTCTCATCGCTCGCCTCTGCTTTAAATGCTATAAGTTTGTCCCGCATAAAGTATAAACACCCTAAGCAGTAAAACACCGATAACAGCCGCTAATGAACTGATATAAAAGCTAAATTTTAGACTAGCTATTTTTTTGCCAAATGCAAAATTTAAAACAAAAGGCACAATAAAGCCAACTAGCACAACACCAAGCCAAAAGAAATTTGCCCAAACGCCACTATAAAAAGCAACAGCTGCATTTTGCTGATAACTTGAACCAAGCAAAAGCGATACAAAAAGCATTAAAATGAGTAAAATTTCAGCTCCCAAAACGCTAAATTCTACGCTATGAAGCGAATGAAGGTCGCTTGAGTGCGGATCTTCTTTAAATAAAGCTGCTGCGACCAAGCTACTGCCACTTATACCAGCACTTAGTCCTGAGGCTATAAATAAAGCTGGAAGCACAGCTGTGTTTAAGAGAGGGAATCTAATCAAAACTGAGATCAAAAATCCAGTATAAGCGCAAATTATTACAGCAAAAATGAGACAAATACGACTTAAAAATGGATAAAGCGGTATTAAAATTTTCATTATTAATGCAAAAAGAGTGCTAAAGGATTTTAAACTTTTGGCTAAGAAATTTGAAATCTCATCATTAAATGCATAAAGGCACATCAAAAAGCTAAGCGGTATAAATACACAAAGTCCAGCAACACCGATAGACATAACTGATGTGAAATTATAATTAATCAAAATTTTCCAAAACAAAAGTGGCTTTTCAAGATCAGCTATCAGACAAACCATACCAAGCATGATGCTAACAAATGCTAAAAGCGAAGCAGCCTTAAAAAATGGGCTAAAGTTCTCTTGCTTTTTATAGTGTTTTAAAAGTATAGTAGCGATTAGCGCTCCACCACTCATACCAGCTAGCAAAAGATAAACAGCAATCGGCCAGCCCCACTCTACTCCATGCGAAAATGTTGCAGTAAAATTTAATGCACCATCCATCTTACACCCCCATTTTTACTTTAGGAATATATCTAAGGCTTGGTTTTGTGCCAAGCTCTGCTCTTAGCCTTATGCTATCTTTTACGGCTAGTAGCTTGCTGATGTGCGAATCTTCATCGTTAAGATCACCAAAGACGATCGCCTCGTATCTACAAGCTTCTACACAAGCTGGCTCTTTTTCGTCCTTTAAATTTGTATCTACGCAAAAGTTACAGCTTTGAGCTGAGTGCGTAACCTTATCGATATATCTCACATCATATGGACAGGCTACGATGCAGTATTTACAGGCGATACAATCATCTATATTTGTAGTTTGTATGCCAGTTTTTTCGTCTTTATGACAAGCCTTGGTCGGACAAACAGCTACACAAGGCGCATCGACGCACTGCTGACAAGATACTCTTACAAATCTTTTATCGAGTAAATTTTTAGGATTAGTCTTATCTTCTATAAAAAGTCTCATCTGTCCTTTTGGGACTAAATTTACCTTTCTGCAAGCTATCTCGCAGTCTGTACAGCCAACACATTTATTTTGGTCAAATATCATACCAAAGTGTGGTTTTTTTACACTTTCTTCACTCTTAAAAGCAAAACCACTACTTGCCGCACCAGCACCAGCAGCCACAACTACCATGCTTTTTAAAAAGGCTCTTCTATTTTTTTGATTTTGCATTTTTAACTCCATTTTTTATCTTAATGAGGCTTTTTGATGCCCTCATTTAGTTCTTTTTCGTGAATTTTCTTTGCAGCCTCGGCTAACTCACCTGGCTTTAAGACCTTAACAAGCTCTATCTCAAAAACGATAGTCTCGCCTCCAGGTATGCCCTCCATGCCGCTATCGCCGTACGCAAGTTCTGGCGGGATAACAAATTTAAACTTATCGCCCTCTTTCATGAGCATTAAGCCCTCTTCAAGACCTGGGATCAAATTTAGCATAGAAAGATGAGCTGGAGCCTCTTTTGTCTCATCAAAGACCTTGCCATCGATAAAGCTAGCTTTGTAGTTTGCTATGATGATACTCTCTTGTTTTGGAGTCGCTCCCTTTTTGCTTGATTTTAAAATTTCATATTGCAATTTTGATTTTGTCGTTTTTACATTTTTATTTTTTACATTTTTATCCATAAAAGCCTTGCCTTGCTTTAAATTCTCTTTAAGTATGGTGGCTTCTTTTTCTTTTACTATCTTGTCTAAATTTTCAGCTCTTTTGTTTAGTAGCTTTGCTATCTCATCATCGCTTAGTTTTAGCTCTCCTTTTAGTGCATCACTAAAACCTTTGATAACGGCCTCAGCATCGTAGCTAATGCCTATTTGTTTTTGTTCAAGTAACCCTTTTAAAACATATCCACCACTTGTTGCTCCCATAGCATAAGACTCATTTGAATCTACATTTGCAAGCAAACCAGAAGCACTTAAGCTAAGAAGTAGTGTAAATTTTAAAACCTTATTTTTCATATCAAACCCTTAAGATTAAAGGGGCTAAAACTAGCCCCTAAATGCTATAAATTTTTATTCAAAATTCTTTGAGCTTCTTTTATATACTCTTTTGATGCATCGAGTTTTTGTTTAGTAAATTTAAATCCGTGCATACCCCACGAACCATCTTTTTCAACCATATCAATGATCTCTTGAGCATTTTGGATAAGCTCATAAACTCTTACTTTATCACTTGCATCAAGTTTTTTAGTCTCAAGTAGTGAGTAAAGCCCTTCAATACCAATCTTAACTTCAGAGAATTCATTCTTAACTGGAGTTTGCCATCCCATAACTTCATCATAAACTTGTTTTTGGTTTTTGAAGTGAAGTGTTGGTTTTAGCTCAGATAATACTGGGCTGTGGCAGCCTTTGGTATCTTTCATATCTTTATCAGCCCAAGATGTTCTAGCGCAAGCCCACATCAAGTCAACGTAGTTATGGCCATTTTTATCTCTCTCAAAGTGCCAATCTTTAGCATCTCTTGGACCTTTAGCAGCGTCGCCTGGGACAAGAGATTTCTCTTTTGGATCGACCATGATCTTCCAGATGTGAGAGCGTCTTTGAGTATCAAAGCCAGCGTTGTCTTGGAACTGAACAGCGTAGAAATTCTCGCAGCTCATCATAAATGGCATGTGGCAAGATGCACAAGTGTTGTTTTTGTGTGTATCTGCTTTTGATGCGATATATGCTTGAGTCTCGTGGCAATCTTTACACTCTTTTCTAATTTTTGGTTTAGTATAGAATGAGCTTAGATAGCCTTGTTCTGAGTTATAGTTCATACCTGTTACGCTCTTATCACCTACAACTGGACCTGTGTTGTCATGTGGATCGTGGCAAGTGACACATCTCATACCTTTATCGTAGTGAGCGGTAAAGTATGATTGAGAGCCTTCTGAGCCACATCCTGGTCCCATTGATTTAAATTTAGAGCTTAATGATAGATCAAGCTTGCCGTTGTTTAATGGGTTAGCACGCATTAGATCTGGGCTAAAGTTAAATCTTTGGTGACAGCGTTCGCAGTTTGATGTTCTAAAATTTGTAGCCCCATCAAGGTGACCGCCAGCTCCGTGACACTCCTCGCAGCTTACGCCTTTTGAGATAGTGTGTTTTTGAAGCTCTTTAGCATTACCAAGTGCTGCGTAAAATTCTGCTTTTGATTTGAAATCGAATTTAACTGGGTGACAAACTTCACAATATGATGAGTTTGCTTGGAAAAACATTGATTTTTTATGTTTTGCGGCGTATGAAGCTAGACCTCTGACATATCCGCCATTGTCGCCGTACTCTTCAAGAGTGCCAGGAAATTCTGGAACAAGCTCTTTTATCTTTTTAACAGTAGCGTCGTCTAAATTTAACGCCCATGTTCTTTGCCATTGGTTACCGCCAGCTACGATCTGACCTGTGCCATCTCTTAGCAAGCCGCCCTCAACGTAATAAGTACCACGAAGTAACCATGCATCTACGTAGCCCATTTTTGTTCTTAAGTGACCAACAGTTGCATAGATCACATCTGGTGTGATACCTTTTGGAAGGATAGAAGCGGTATCTTTGTCAAATACTGGCTCAGTTAGGTTGTTATTAACCTCTGGGTGCTCGCCAGGGAAGCGCATAGTAGTTGCGTGGCGAGATCTGCTCCACACTTCATACTGGGCTGGGTGACACTCGCCGCACTTTTCTGGTCCTACAAATTTGTTAGGAAATTGAAGTGATGAAGTGGCTGGAATTCTATACATCATAGAGCTATAGCCCTTACCGCCATCTCTTTTACTAAGCTTTGACATATCAAAGCCATGTCCCTCGGCGAGCCACTCTAAGCCACGGTCGTGAACGACCATTTTACCGACGGTTTTACCACCATATTTTGTAAAAATAGGGTGGTTTTTAAATAACCAGTTATACATCTCTTGCTCTTCTACAACGTAGTCTTGCAAGGAGATAACACCTCTACTTTGCAGTGTGCCTTTAGGATTTGCGATAACATCACGTGCTTTATCGGACATCTGCATATTATGCTCTTCGCAACAGGCTTGTGAAGCGAAGATGCTAACACCCATGAGCAAACCAGCTAAGGCTTTTTGTAGATTTCTCATGTGCCCTCCTTTAAATTTTTTATCCTAAAATCAAAATGATTTCATACTGATAATACTAACACCAAAAAAGGGTAGAAAAGGGGGAATTTTAATAAATTATAAATTTTCGAAACTAATTGTAAATGTAATACTATTTTCATCTACGTTTCTAGCAAAGATTAGAGCGTTATTTTTACTAGCGATTAGCCGACTCATATATAGGCCAAGCCCACTGCCAGACTCTTTTGTACTAAAGTGTGGCTCAAAGATAACCTTTAAAAACGAAGTCTTTATAGCTCCTGCATTATTTTGCACGCATAAATTTTTACGATTATCTTTTATAAAAGTATAAATTTTTATTACTCTTGGCTTTACATAGCTTTGTTTAAATGCATCTTTTGCATTATTTATAATATTTATTAAAATTTGGATTATTTCATTAAAATTTGCAAAAATCGTAAAATTTTCTCTTATATCGATCTCTATTTCGATTTGATATTTCTTAAGTGAGGCGTTTAGAATTTTTATAGTCTGATTTATCACTTCCTCTACGCTAAACTCCCTTTTTAAAGTATTTGGCTTAAAAAAGTTTTTAAAATCATCAACCGTTTCAGACATAAAATTTATCTGCTTGCTAGTCTCTTCTATAAACTCATAAATTTTTGTTTCATCAAGCTTTTTTCGCTCCTGATAGAGTTCTAAATTTATTAAAGCTGAGCTGATTTGAGCTAAAGGCTGCTTCCACTGATGTGAGATATTACCTATCATCTCGCCCATTGAGGCTAGGCGGCTTTGATGTATCATTAGCTGCTCAGTCTGTCTTTTACTCTCTTCACCACGCCTATGCATCTTATAAACAAGTAGCAAAAATATCCCAAACACAAAGGCTATCGCGCTCATTATGATGACAACCTCTTTTAAATGGTAAGAAAAAATGGCACGTAGTGGGATTTTAAAAGATAGCATTGCCATCATCTCACTTGCTTCAGAAATTTTTCCATTTGAAATTTCATAACGATCCAACATCTGTTTTGGAGCACTTTCGCTATTGTGACAGGCTAGGCAAGATGTATTTTGACTTCTTATAGGAAGCCCTACAAAAAATTGTGAGCCGTTTTCATCTTTTATAATCTTTGAAAACTCACTAAATTTATTCTCTTTAAAGCCTCTTAATACCTGCGCTTCAAATTCATTTGGCTCATGAGCTTTATTTAAAGGTGCCATGGCGACTAGTTTGTAGTCAAAGTCAAGATTGTATTTTTTCTTTTGGATATTATAAATTTCACGGCTTATATATGAAGATGAAAGCAATCTCTCGTCAAAAAAATCCTCTTTTATAATGCCATCACGCTTTAGCTGCTCTATTAGCGGACGCTGAACGCCTGCGATGTACTCTCTTACAGAATTTATACTCTCAAGCACATAATACGCCTCTTTTTTGGCATCTTTCATTGCAAGATTATTATAAAAATTTAAAACAAGTGCGGATATTAAGAGATAAACAAAGATAAAAACACTAACGATTAGCTGAAATTTATATTTCACAAAGATAACCTACACCGTATAAATTTTTAATCACATCTTTGCCAAGCTTCCTTCTAAGCTCTTTTACGATCGTCTTTATCGCCTCTTTGCTTGGCTGCTCATACTCCCAAATATAATCAAAAATTTGTTCATAAGTTATAGTTTGATTTTTGTTGTTTAAAAAATACTCTAAAAGCCTACTTTCACTCTTACTTAGATGAGAAATTTCACCATTTATATAAAGTACTTTTTTGCCAAAATCGTATTCTAATTCATCATTTAGCCTAAGAGTCGGCTTGCGTCCAACAAGCTCTAAAGCAACGTCTTCTAGGGCTTTTATAAATGACTTTTTATCATATGGCTTTGCAAGATATCTTGTGATCTTTAACTCAACCGCTCTCCACAAATACTCTTGTTCGACATGGCTTGATAAGATCACGATAGGAATTTTTTGATTTATGGTTCTTACTTTTTTAGCGATCTCTAGGCCATCGATATTTGGCACACTTATATCAAGTACCAAAACATCATAAGCATCGCTCATCGCTAGCTCAAGTGCATCATAGCCATCTGTTACGCCATTTACCTCGGCAAAAAATAGTTTCAAAGACGCACAAATATTTTTTAAAATCGCCTCTTCATCTTCAAGGCAAAGGACCTTTTTGTTTGATAAAACGTCTAAAATATCATATTCTTGCATAGCTTCATCTCGCTTTTTGAGCAGATATTATCACTTGGTAGCTTAAAAAATAAGATTATCTAAAAAATAATTCATACCAATATAAAAACAGATTATTTTTAAAAATTAAACTATAAATTTTTGTTGAAGTGATTTGAAGTCTTGATTAAAATTTTTCTATGAGTACTATTTTTGGATTTTTCTAAAAATTTTAGCTATCGATCAATTTTAAAAAAGAAAGATAGCTATATTTATAGTATAAATTTTAGTTGCCTCTGCTTCCAGGTTTGATCGCTTTGCTTCCATTTTTACAAAGTGGGCAATGCTCAGGCTCATAAATTTCAAACTCAAAATTTCCTAAAGCAAAAAATGGCTTATCGCTTGGCAGTTTTGCATTTGGTTTTGAGTCGTTGCCTAAATTTGCGACCTTACAAAAGCCACGATTCGCAAGTGCTGCAAAGCCAACTACCTCGCCACCAAGGCTCTCTATCACGTGTGCTGCTTCAAGTGCCGAGCCGCCAGTCGTGATGATATCCTCACAAATGATAAATTTCTCACCTTTTTTCACCTCAAAACCACGTCTAAGACTCATTACCTTTTCAACTCGCTCTGTAAATATAAAACGCTTCTTTGCTGCGCGAGCTAGCTCATAGCCAGCTAAAATTCCTCCAAGTGCAGGCGAGCAAACGCTATCAAATTTAATGCCAAATTTCTCTATCACACAGGCAAGCTCGTCAGCTAGTTTTCCAGCCAAAGCTGGGTCTTCAAGCACCTTTGCACTTTGGAGATAAAACTGCGAGTGATTACCACTACTTAGTAAAAAATGTCCCTCTAAATATGCTCCGGCCTCTTTATAAATTTTCTCTAAATTCATCGTTTTTTCCTTTTAAAATTTACTCAAAATCTTAACACAAGCCCACTTAAGCCACTCTTTTTAAAATTTAATAAGCCACACATTTGTATAATCTCTCAACACTCACAAAAAGGACGCTCATGCTTATATTTAACCCTGTTGTTTTTAGCATTTTGGTAATGACGATACTTTGTCTATTGCGTTTTAACATTTTGCTTTCTATCCTTATCTCTGCTCTTGTTGCGGGAGTAATGTATAAGCATGGATTTAGTGGATTTGAAAGTGGCATTGCAGGTGGTATAGATAGCCTCTTTACGGCCCTAAAAGAGACTACGCAAAGCCTTATAAGCGGTATGCAAGGCAATCTTGAAACATCGCTTAGTTATATTTTGCTTGGTGCTTTAGCAGCCGCCATCGCAAATACAAATTTAACTGCTATTTTGATAAATGCTTTGAGTAAATTCCTTAGCTCAAATAAAGTGATTTTTATACTAACTATTGCATTTATAGCGTGCTTATCTCAAAATTTAATCCCAGTTCACATAGCTTTTATACCTATTTTGATCCCGCCGCTTCTTGCTATTATGAATAAAATGGGGATAGATAGACGTGCCGTGGCTTGTGCTTTGACGTTTGGTCTTCAAGCACCTTATGTAAGCCTTAGCGTTGGCTTTGGTCTGCTTTTTCACAATATCTTAAAAAAAGAGCTAGCAAATAACGGCATAACCACATCTATTTCTGATATCTCTTCTGTTATGTGGATAGGCGGCGCTTCTATGCTTATCGGACTTATCCTTGCCATACTTTTTTATGGTAAAAAAAGAGCTTATAAAACTTCAAAATTTGAAAAAGAAGAGCTTGATGAGATTGAGCGCGCAAAAAGCCTTGAGATGACTAAAAAAGAGTGGGCGGTTTTAGCTGGTGCGGTAGTGGCTTTTGGTGTGCAAATTTATACTGAGCTGCTACCTCTTGGCGCACTACTTGGACTTTTGGTAATGGTTGTTTTTGGTGGTATCGAATACAAAAAAGTAGATAAGATCATGGATAATGGCCTTGCTATGATGGGATTTATCGCTTTTATCATGCTAGTTGCTGCAGGTTATGGCACTATCTTAAGAGAGAGTGGTGGCATCGATGAGCTTGTAAAATACGCTAGCTTGGTATCTGGTGGCAAGATAGGCGGAGCATTTTTGATGCTACTTATCGGACTTCTTGTAACGATGGGCATAGGCACTAGCTTTGGAACTATCCCTATCTTAGCTTCTATCTACGTGCCCCTTTGCCTTAGCCTTGGCTTTGGCGTGCCAGCTATCATCTTGCTAGTTGGTATAGCAGCGGCTCTAGGAGATGCTGGAAGCCCAGCAAGCGACAGCACACTTGGACCAACGAGCGGTCTAAATGCTGATGGTGAGCACAACCACATATATGATACTTGTGTACCTACATTTGTATTTTTCAATATCCCACTCATCATCGGTGGCATCGCTGGAGCTATGATACTTGGATAAAATTTGGCGTTAATTACGCCAAATTTCTTTTTATTTCCTCTACTTTTTATCAATATAAATTTTGGAACATCTTTTGCTTTTGAAAATATAAAAATTTAAAATGCAAAAAGGATAAGTCAATGATGAGATCACTTTGGTCTGGTGTTTCAGGCCTACAAGCCCACCAGATAGCCATGGACGTAGAAGGCAATAATATCGCAAATGTTAATACTTATGGTTATAAATACAACCGTGCAAATTTTGCTGATATACTAAGCCAAACTCCAAGAGTTGCTACTGCTCCACAAGGTCAGCTAGGCGGTCAAAATGCTATGCAAATAGGTCTAGGAACGACTATAAACTCAACTACAAGAATTTTCTCACAAGGCACACTAACATCTACTGATAAGCAAACAGACCTTGCACTTCAAGGAAATGGTTTCTTTGTCGTATCTCCAGATGGTGGAACTACAAGATACTATACAAGAAATGGCGACTTTGTCCGTGATAAAGCGGGAAATTTTGTAAACAATAGCGGATATATAGTTCAAGGTTGGACAAGAGATGAAGAGACTGGCACTATCGACTCAACAGGTCCTATAAAAAATATTGTGATCAAAGAGGGTCTTACCACTCCAGCAAGAGCGACAACAGAAGTAAAGATAAAAGGTAACCTTGACTCAGGCAATACCATAGGACAAAGAAGCACGCCTATTTATTCACTAGACTCTGTTGCTGGCGGACGTGACTATAACAATGACGGAATTTTAGATCCAAACGAAGTCCATAACGAAAATGATGTAAATAATGATCAGTTTTATACAAACTCAAAAAAAGAACAAAGCTTAACAGAGCGTGGTGTAGATCTAGGTGTTACATTTGATGAGCTTGGAAATGGTCTTGCTTTAAGAGATGGACAAGGTATCTGGGTGAGCTATGCAAATGCTAAAACTGAAAAATTTACTATAGGTAGTGGATCACCAAATAATGTTGGTTCACTTACTAATGGAACTGCAAAAAAATTAAATATAACATTAAATGGTGTAAATATAACCGGAGATGTAACAAATATAAGTGATGTTGCTGCTGCTATCAATGCTCAGTACAATAAAACTGGTGTTAGAGCTGAAATTTCAGAAGGTAATAAACTAACACTTATAAATAGAAATAATTCAGGTACTACAAAAGAGACAAAAAATATTCACTTAACTGTCAATACTGGTGATGAATTAGTAGCAGCAACGACAGCAATGGGAGTGGCAAATGGCGGTTTAAAAAATCGAGATATTATTACAGCTTATCAATATGTCTATACGAGCTCGCAAACAACAGCAGTTCACGAATACAATGATGCGAAAGAAAGGCAAGTAACTACAACAGAAGATCTTCGTGCTGCTATGCAAAAAGATGCAAGGAGTTACGTTGACTACAATGGCGACGGTCAAATAAGAGTAAACTCAGCTGTACCTAATGCTATAAAACAAGCAACAGAAGCTCATAATACAACTCCGGGTACTGGTGGAGCAGCTATAGCTGATACAACATGCCAAACAGCTTATAATAATGCTTATAACGCTGCAGCTGGTACTCCAGATGACAAGCACGCAGCTGGTATCGCAGCACTTAAAAAACTTGCTGATGATTTAAATGATGGTACAAAGATCACTGTAAATAAACTAGGTCAATTTCAACTAGAAAATCCATCAAATGAAGTAGCAGATCATGCACTTTACATGACAACAACTGGTCTTACAAAGCCAGCTCAAGGTACAAATAACTCAGCTATAAATGAAAACGTTAGACTTACAACTATTATGAAAGCACTTGATGGCGCATTAAGCCCAGGCCAAGCTTTAAGAGCAAGTGGAAAGATGATGATGTCAAGTCACGGCTCAACGGCAGAAATTTTTGACTCACTTGGCTCAAAACACACAGTTAGTATAAAATGGACAAAAACGGGTACCACAACAGATGGTGGAACTGAGTGGAGCATGGTTATACAAGTACCAGAGCCAGCTAAGATAAACTACACAGGCGAAGGCCCAGATAACGTTATAACTGGAACAGCTAGATTTAACGCAAATGGCTCACTTGCAAGTTTCCATCCAGCAACGATAACATTTTCAGCTAACAACGGCTCACAAAGTGGCCAAAACATTAGTTTAAATTTTGGTCTTGGAACTGACTTTAACGGCTTAACAAGCTTTGATAAAGATTCATCAACTGAGTCAATCTCGCAAGATGGCTACACAGGTGGCACATTAAACGGCATAAAAATAGATGAGACCGGAACGATAATAGGCTCATTTTCAAATGGCCAAAGCTTTGGCCTAGCTAAAGTAGCACTTGCTACCTTTACAAATAACGAAGGTCTTCAAAGCGAGGGCGGAAATGTCTTTTCACAAACCGCAAACTCAGGCGAAGCAGTTATCGGTGCAGCTGGTACAGGCGATAAAGGAACGATCGCAGCTTCAAAACTTGAAGCTAGTAACGTCGATCTAAGCCGTGCGCTAACAGATCTTATCGTTATTCAAAGAGGTTTCCAAGCAAACTCAAAAACGATCACAACAAGTGATGAGATGTTAAATACACTTCTTCAATTAAAACAATAATAACTAAGACTTTTACAAAAGGGAGCATTTGCCTCCCTTTGAAATTTATGCTTTAAATTTACAAATAAAATCAGCCTTATTTTTGTAAAATGTTAAAAAATTTTACAAAAGAGAAAAAATGCAAGTAACACTTCTAAATCATACTCCACTAAATATCTGCTCTCACGCTATCCGCACATGCTGGCAAAGCTTTGAAAAAGGCGACAATGGCGGCGAAAAAGATGTTGAGCTAATAGACAGGGTGGGCAATAAATTTAAACACGCCTCGACGCTAGAGCACCTATACTACAACTTCTACATCCAAGGTATCTCTCGTGCGCTACTTCAAGAGCTAGCTCGTCACCGCTTGGCAAGTCTAAGCGTCAAATCAACTCGCTACACACTAAAAGAGCTAAAAAAAGAGGAGAAATTTGAAGTAGGGCAGTTTGAGCGTGCGGCTAAATTTATCGTACTAACAAATGACGAACTAGTGGATAACGCAAGTATAAAAGCACTTGAAAATTTACGTGAAATTTTAGCCTCAACTACAAAAAGCCTTGACATCGTAAAATACTGCCTGCCAGAGTGCTACAAAACCGAGCTTACATGGAGTATAAACGCTAGAAGCTTGCAAAATTTCATCTCACTTCGCAGCTCAAAATCAGCCCTTTGGGAGATAAGAAATTTAGCAAATGCCATCTACGATGCCTTGCCTGATAAGCATAAATTTATATTTGAGAAGTGTTTGCCAGATGATGAGTCAAACTAACATTTACGTTAGTATGATTTGTGATTTAGAAGTGATGAAATGTCAGTAAATTTACTTTTGTAAAATGTAAAGTAGCTCGTCTACGTGGATGTTTCTAGCTTTTAAATTTCTGCTGCCGCGGTAGGCATTGTATTTTTGACGAAGCAGATGAACCTTGCCCATCTGCTTTAAATTTTTATCAAATTCATCTTGGTTGATAAAGCCCTCTGAGTTAAATGAAATGAGTATAAATTTTGCTTTTAAATTTGCTATCAACTCGAAAAATGCCTCGCTTGCTGACGATTTTTTATTAAAAACTGATCTGTTCCAATCCTTTGCGATACCAGAAATTTTTGAAATTTTACTTGGCTCTTCGTAGCTTGCGATGAGATTTAGCATGAAGTAGTTTGAGCCGTATGGGTGCTGGTTATATGGCGGATCAAGATAGACTAGATCAAGCCCATCAAGCTCTTTTGCGAGCAAATTTGCATCCTTTTGATAGACCTCAAAAGGCACTTTAAAATTTGAGAAAATTGGCTTAGTCAAATTTATATCAGAAGTGATTCTTGAGATGGCGTTTTGCCCCCTACCGCCAAACTGACCGATGCCCTCTTTATTTTTATGAAAACCTTTAAAAATTCCACTCGTATTTGCATGTACGCTTGCATTATAAAGTAGTGGGGCTATGAAAAATTTTCTCATCTCCTCTGGCATTAGCTCATCTATGAGCCTTCTTGTAGTGTCGATGAAGATAGCATTTTTTCTTGTGTAAAAGACCCGCTCGCCCTCGGTAATATTTTTATCATCTTGTGGGGCGTAAAGTTTTGTTATAAAGCCTTCAGAAAAACTATTTTTTATCTCTTTTTCAAGCTTTTTTTGCCAAAAATTTATCTCATTTTTTAGATCATTTGTGGCGTTTTGCAGATAGCATGAGTTTGTGATAAAGCTATAAAGCTCTAAGTCGTTTGCGACTAGAAATTCGCTACTTTGCTTTAAAAACCTAGCCACCACGCCACTTCCACTAAAGAGGTCGCAGCAGCTAAGTTTCTCTTTTTTAAGCTCGTCTTTTGCGTACTTTACACCTTTTTCTATAAAGTCTAAAAGCGAGCGTTTGTTACCAAGATAGGTTAAAATTTGCTCTTTTAAATAGGCTTGATTTTCTTGTTTAGCTGGCTTCAAATCAGTGCTTTTTCAGTCCCATAGCATCAACGTTAAGCTTGATCTCATCGTTATTTATGATGACTAAGCCAAGATCAAGAATTTTCTTTGCTATGGCGTGTGCTTCATCAAGTGAGTGCATCTTATAAGTACCGCATTGAAATTTATTTAGCTCTGGAATTTGATCTTGAGTTTTTACCTCTAATATATCTTTCATCGAAGCTAACCAAGCACTTTTCACAGCTTCTTCACTAGGTGTGCCGATCAAACTCATATAAAAGCCAGTCCTACATCCCATTGGCGAGATGTCTATGATCTCCACGCCATTGCCATTTAGGTGATTTCTCATAAAGCCAGCAAAGAGGTGCTCTAATGTATGAGTACCTTTCTCTGGTAAAATTTCTTCATTTGGCTTGCAAAATCTCAAGTCAAAAACACTGATATCATCGCCCTTTGGCGTTTTCATACTTTTTGCTAGTCTTACTCCTGGGGCTTGCATTTTTACGTGATCTACACAAAAACTATCAAGTAATGGCATATCTTCTCCTTTAAATTTTTGGTAATTCTAGCGAAAAAAATGTTTAAAATTTTAAAGGCTCATGTAAATTTACACGAGCCTAATAATATTTGAGTATTTGTGGGTATTAAAATAATAAAAATTTTACTTACTATTATAAATTTCTCATATATTCTGTACTATAAATACCTTGAATACGTCTTTCCATGTCACCATACCAACTTTTTGGAAGAGTGGTGAGAGAGTTAAATTTCTCTAGTAAATTTAAATTTTCATTTGGTGCGTAAAAGAGCCTATTTATTTCTAAAATGCTCATATGAACTGGATCTTTTTCTATAACTTCTATCATATCACCTGCTTTGCACGATCCTGGTGTTATGACGCGGTAATACCAGCCAGTAAGACCAGTTTCAAAGATGTGAGTAGCCATATTTTCATTGCCCCATCTTTTCGAGAGCTTAAAGCAAGGCTTTCTTGGCTGCGATACTTGAAGGACTAGTGAGCCGATTTTATGTATATCACCTACACAGACACTACTCTCATCAAGACCATCAATGCATAAATTCTCACCCATAGCTCCATAAGCCATATTTTTCAATCCTAAAAAACTCTCCCAATCGGCGTAATTTGCAAATGAATTTGCAAAAACTGCCTTTTCAGGGCCTCCATGGTGTTTTGTATCAGCGACGCTATCACCCACAAAGCCAAATTTATTTGCAAAAATTTCGTCATTTTGAGCTACTTTAAATATAGCTGAACTCCATGGTGTATTTAACTTATCAGTTGCACTTTGTGAGCCATAATTTTTCACCTCGCCAATTAGTAGAGCTTTTAATGTTGCCATCTTTTTCCTATCAAAATTTAGCTTATTCTTAAATTATTCGCATGAGTTAGCGCAATCGCGATCGCATCGGTGATATCAAGTGGTTTTATCTCTTTATTTATTCCTAAAATTTTCTTCACCATAAATGCCACTTGCTCTTTATCAGCTTTGGCCTTGCCAGTGACAGTTTTTTTCACCTGAAGTGGCGTATACTCGGCAAAATCACCATGAAGCTGTAAAATTTTAAGGCTAAGTGCTCCTCGAAACTGAGCGAGCTTTAAAACCGTTTTTGGGTTGTAAGCAAAAAATATATCTTCGATCGCAACCTCATCAAATTTATGGTTTTTAAAGATAAGATCAAGCCCCTCGCAAAGCTCGGTAATCTGATATTGAAGTGTATTTGGTTTTATTTTTATGAGTCCTGCTTCAAGAAGTGTAGTTTTAAATTTATTTTTTTCAAGTATCGCATAACCACAATTCTTCGTACCTGGATCGATTCCTAAAATTTTCATCACTATCTTTTCAATACTTTTTCACGACTTTTTCACGATGTGAAAAAGTTTGTTAGAGTTTAACAAAGGTTTTATTAAATTTAAGATAGTATCACTATAAAAATTCTCAAAATTTAAGGCATAAAAATTTGATAGCAGACGAAATTTTAGAAAATCTTTCAACACAAATTTCACCTGAAGAATACCAAAGTTATATCAAACAATTAAAATTTAACGAAAAGGCTTCAGACGATCATATTATCGTATTTACTGCACCAAATGAGTTAATGGCTAAATTTATAAATACAAGATATGCTGATAAGATCGCTCATCTATATGAAGTTAAAACAGGAATAAAGCCAAATATTGAAATTTCATCTACTAAAAGTAGCAAGGTATCAAAACAAAATCAAATAAATGTCAAGCAAATAAAAACACAAAGTAGCATTTTAAATCCAAGCTACACATTTGAAAATTTTGTCTGCGGTGCATCAAATCAATACGCATTTTTAAGCGCAAAAGCAGCTGCTGAAAAACCTGGCGTACTTTATAATCCACTTTTTATATATGGCACGACAGGACTTGGCAAGACTCACTTACTCCAGTCAGTCGGAAATCACTGCCTAAATAAAGGAAAAACCGTTATTTGCGTGACTAGTGAACAATTTATGATAGATTTTACCAGTCACATAAATAACCACTCAATGCCAAAATTTCGTGAAAAATATAGAAACTGCGATGTTTTACTAATAGACGACGTGCAATTTCTTGGCAAAACTGATAAAATCCAAGAGGAATTTTTCAACACATATAATGAACTTTTAGCAAAAAATGGTCAAATAGTTATGACTTCAGATCGACCTCCAAAGACACTAAAAGGCTTTGAAGATAGGATGATTTCAAGATTTGATAAGGCTTTTATGGCTGATATTACGCCACCTGAACTTGATACAAAAATAGCCATCATCATCAAAAAATGTGAATTTGATAAAATCGATCTAAATAAAGAGGTCATAAACTACATAGCTACAAACATGGGAGATAATATCCGTGAGATCGAGGGAGCTATCATAAATTTAAATGTTTTTAAAACTCTTATGAAAGAAGAGATCACACTTGATCTTGCAAAAAGTATATTAAAAGATCTGATCAAAGAAAAACGTGAAAATATAAATTTCGATACTATCGTTGAAATAGTTAGTAAAGAACTAAATATCAAACAAAGTGATATAAAAAGCAAATCAAGAGTTACAAATATCGTAGAAGCAAGACGAATCATCATATATCTTGCAAAGATGCTTACAACAAACTCAATGCCACAAATTGCAAACTATTTTGGTATGAAAGATCACAGTGCCGTTAGTCATAATATTAAAAAGATAAATGAGCTAATACAAACTAATGAAATTTTTAGTCTAAAAGTTACTGAATTAAAAAATAAAATTTTGACAAAAGGATAAAATACAATATGAAATTTGTGAATAAATGTGAAAAACAAAATATAATTTTTCACATTTCAAATAGCTGTATTTCGATGTTTAAAAGTACTTTTCACTTTTTAACATCACCTACTAAAACAAAAAAATTAAATTTAAAAATAGAAGGAAGTTTTTAATGAAGGTTTTAATAAACAAAAATATGCTTGAAAGCATAGTAACAAATACAAATCCATATCTTGAAAAAAGAGATCTTAGTGCTATAACTTCTCACATTTATATCTCAGCAAAAGATGGTGTTTTAAACATAAAAGCAACTGATCATGAAATAGGTTTAGCATACAAGCTAAGTAATGTAAAAATCGTTGATGAAGGTTACGCAACTGCAAATGGCAAAAAACTACTTGACATTATAAAAAGTCTAAAAGATGAAGAAGTAATGTTAGAAACTGTAAATAACTATCTTTACATAAAACAAAAAAACTCAAAATACAAACTTCCAATGTATAAATTTGAAGATTTCCCAGAATTTCCAACGATTGAGGGTAAATCAAAATTTAATGTTGATGCTGTTATGTTAGGAAGAAGTTTAAAGAAAATTTTACCAAGTATTGATAGTAATAATCCAAAATTTGAACTAAATGGTGCTTTCCTTGATATTAAAAAAGACTTTATAAATATCGTTGGTACTGATACAAGAAGACTTAGTGTATTTAGATTTCAAACACCAACCGAAAAAGAATTTTCACTAATAATCCCTAAAAAAGCTATCAATGAAATACAAAAACTATTTTTTGACAAGATAGAAATTTACTATGATGAAAATATCCTAATCGCTCAAAGCCAAAATTTTGAGTTTTTCACAAAACTTATAAATGGTAAATTCCCAGATTACGAGCGTGTCATACCAAAAGAGGTTAGAAAAAGACTTCAATTAAGTAGAGATAAGATGATAGAGGGTATAAAAACTATCTCAATGCTAAGTGACACAATGAAAATATCCTTTGCGAAAGACAATATAACATTTGAAAGTGTTATAGAAGATAACTCTGAAGCAAAAACTACGATAGATTATCAAACTGGTTTAGAGCTTGGAGATGAATTTTTCATAGGTATAAAAAATAGATATCTACTTGACTTTTTAAGTAGCATCGAGGATGAAAATTTTGAGCTTGGATTTAATGAAAGCTCACTAGCATTTGTTGTAAATTCAAAAGAATTAACAACAGTAATAATGCCGATAAATTTATAAGATAAGGCAAGATTATGGAAAATAATTACGGCGCAGAAAATATCAAAGTATTAAAAGGTCTTGAGGCAGTCAGGAAACGCCCGGGCATGTATATAGGCGATACTAACATAAGTGGTCTTCACCATATGATCTACGAAGTAGTTGATAACTCTATCGACGAAGCAATGGCAGGATATTGTGATACGATCGATGTTGAGCTTACACGTGAGGGCTCAGCGATCATTAGCGATAATGGCCGTGGTATCCCAGTGGATATGCACCCAACTGAGAAAATTTCAGCTGCGACTGTTGTTTTAACTGTGCTTCACGCTGGTGGTAAATTTGACAAGGACACTTACAAGGTCTCTGGTGGTCTTCATGGCGTTGGTGTATCTGTCGTAAATGCCCTTTCTAAAAAGCTAGTCGTAAATATCAAGCGTGATGGCAAACTTCACAGACAAGAATTTGCAAAAGGTATTCCACAAAGTGATCTTGAAGTTATAAAAACTACAAACCGCACAGGCACACAAGTCGAATTTTGGCCAGATGATAGCATATTTGAAGTGACTGAATTTGATGACGAAATTTTAGTAAAGAGATTTCGCGAGCTAGCATATCTAAACCCAAAGATAACTATAAATTTCAAAGATCAAAGAAATGGCAGAAGCGAGAGCTTTCACTATGAGGGCGGACTTGAAAGCTTTGTAACTGATATGAACAAGGCAAATCCAGTCAGCAAAGCGGTCTCATTTAGTGGCGGCGAAGATGAAGTGCTTGTTGATTTTGCCCTGCTTTACAACGACACTTATAGTGAAAATTTATTAAGCTTTGTAAATAACATCAAAACTCCAGATGGCGGTACTCACGAGGCTGGCTTTAGAGCGGGTCTTACAAGAGTTATCACAAACTACGTTCAAGCAAATGCTGCTGCACGTGAAAAAGATACAAAGATAACTGGTGAAGATATCCGCGAGGGACTTATCGCAGTTGTTAGTGTAAAAGTGCCAGAGCCGCAGTTTGAGGGACAAACAAAGGGCAAACTAGGCTCAAGCTACGTAAAGCCTATCGTTCAAAAGATGGTTTTTGACGTGCTTACAAAGTATTTTGAAGAAAATCCTATTGAAGCAAGAGCGATAATGGATAAAGCTCTAATGGCAGCTCGTGGTAGAGAAGCCGCTAAGAAAGCTAGGGATCTAACTCGCAAAAAAGAGAGCATGAGCGTAGGCACGCTCCCTGGCAAACTAGCTGATTGTCAAAGCAAAGACCCAGTCATCAGCGAGCTATATCTAGTGGAGGGCGACTCTGCGGGCGGTTCTGCAAAACAGGGACGTGATAGAGTTTTCCAAGCGATATTGCCGCTTAAGGGTAAAATTCTAAACGTTGAAAAGGCAAGACTGGATAAAATTTTAAAGTCTGATGAGATAAAAAATATGATAACAGCGCTAGGATGTGGCATCGGAGATGAATTTGACGCTGAAAAGCTTAGATATCATAAGATCATCATCATGACCGATGCCGACGTCGATGGTAGCCACATCCAGACGCTACTTTTAACCTTCTTCTTTAGATTTTTAAATAAAGTTGTAGAAAACGGTCACATCTACCTAGCTCAGCCGCCACTTTACCGCTATAAAAAAGGTAAGAAAGAAATTTATCTAAAAGACGAAAAGGCACTAAACGAATTTCTTATCGAAACTGGCATCGAGGGCGTTGATATAGAGGGTATCGGCAGTGCGGATCTCATCGACTTCCTAAAGATCGTTGCAGCTTATAGAAGTGTCTTAAAAGAGCTTGAAAAACGCTTTAACGTCCTTTCAGCGATCCGCTATATGATAGAAAATCCAGACATCGTTTCAAAAAGCTACAATGAAATTTTTGAAATTTTAAAGAATTTCTTAAAAGCTGAGGGTCACAATATCCTAAACCACTATGTTAGTGAAGATGAGATTAGAATTTATGTGCAAACTGAAAGCGGCCTAGAAGAGCTTGTGGTAAATGAAAATTTATTTACAAACCCACTCTATGAAGAGGCGCTTTATATTAGCCAAAAGATAAAAGAGCGCGGGCTAGATTTACATAGTGACGTTATAGATGTGCTTGATGAAGTAGAGAAGAATGCGAAAAAAGGTGCATATATCCAGCGTTATAAAGGTCTTGGTGAGATGAACCCTGAGCAGCTTTGGGAGACTACGATGAACCCTGAGAACAGAAGACTTTTAAAGATCGATATAAACGACGCTATAAGCGCCTCTGATACGTTTAATCTCTTTATGGGCGATGAGGTCGAGCCAAGAAGAAACTATATCCAAGACCACGCAAAAGACGTTAAACACTTAGATATTTAAAAGGTGATCAAATTTAAATTTGACCTAGTTAGTAAAAGTATAAAGGATAAAAAATGAGCGAAGAGCTAGAGCTAGATATGAAGTACGGCGAGAAAATTTTGAAAGAATTTGACGTAGAGAGTGACCTTGAGGTCTGGGAAAATAAGCAAACAAGGGACTATGTCATAAAGATCACACTGCCTGAGTTTTGTTGCCTTTGCCCTCGCTCTGGTTATCCTGACTTTGCGACGATCTACCTTGAGTACATCCCAAATAAGCTAGTTGTTGAGCTAAAAGCGATAAAGCTTTATATAAATAGCTTTATGAACCGCAATATCAGCCACGAAGATAGTATAAATGAAATTTACTCTGTTTTAGAGAAAAAGCTTGAGCCTAAATTTATGAAGATAGTTGGTGACTTTAACCCACGTGGAAATGTTCATACGGTTATTGAAATAAGCTCTGATCTAGTTGTAAAAAAGCCAGTTGAAGAGAAAGAATTTACTCCTAGAACTAGAGAGAGAAGTAACTTTAGCGACAGAGCTCCACGCGAAAGACGTAGTACAAGCGATCGTAGTAGCAGTAGAGGCACTGGCAGTAGAGGCGGCAGAGATGATAAATTTAAAAAAGATGACAAACCAAGAAGAAGTTTAAACAAAGAGGGCTTTAGAAAAATAAGCTATGCCGATGATAAGAAGCCAAAAGTAGTCAAAAAGGATAAATAATGATAAGTGCTAAGCTTATAGAACATATCTTTAAAGCAGCATCTATATCACGTTGGAACGACTATCCAAAGATGGCAAATTTAGTCGAGCTTGATAAACAGGCTCATAAATTTATCATCGCTTATTTCATAGCAAAACAAGAGCAAAATGCCGACATAAACTATATCATAGAGGCTGGAATTTTTGAGTTTTTAAGCAGGGTCGTAGTCACAGACATACGACCAGATGTCTTTCATCACATCCAAAAGACAAAAAAAGAGCAGATAAATAGCTGGGTCTTAAGCAACCTAGAGGAGCTGATCTCAGAGATCGAAGATGGTAAATTTTTAGAGAGATTTAAAAACCACTTTAAAAATGATAAAAAGCATGAAAAAGAGCGCCTGATCCTAAAAGCAGCCAGCTATCTTGCTACGAGGTGGGAATTTTCTATCGTCTATCAAACGAGCCAGTTTTTAAGCGATATCGACGAGCTTAAGGCGAAGGTTGAGGAGGAGATGGAGGATTATTATGAGCTAATTGGCGTTAGAAAGATCGCTATGAATCAAAAATTAGCCCGCCTTGTAGATCTAAGCGGTAGGCTAAGGTTTCAAAAGCGCTGGGCACAAACACCTCGTATCCCTGAAACTGCGGTCTTAGGACATATGCTAGTTGTTGCGATACTTAGTTATTTTTACTCACTCAAAGCAAAAGCTTGCAAAAAACGCCTAGAAAATAACTTCTTTTGTGCACTATTTCATGATCTACCAGAGAGCCTCACAAGGGATATCATAAGCCCTGTGAAATACGGTGTAAAAGGGCTAAATGAGATCATCAGCGAGTATGAAATGAGGCTTATCGATGAGAGGATTTTGCCATTTGTGCCTGAAAAGATCAAAGATGAGTTTAGCTACATCCTTGGCATCAGAAAAGATGGTGAGAAATTTATAAAAGATGAGTTTGAAAATAGAACATATGAGCGCAAGATCATCTGCCATGAAGGTACAATGGAAAATGTAAATGAGGATAAATTTAACCCGATCGATGGCAAAGCGCTAAAATACTGCGACAAGCTCTCAGCCTACATCGAAGCTGGAATTTCCATAAGCTACGGTGTCAAATCAAAAGAGCTAACTGACGGCTTTAATAATATGTATAAATTCTTTAGTGAAAAACCTAAGATCGACGGAGTGGATTTTTTAGAAATTTGTGATGATTTTAATGAGCATTTTGGTTTAGAAAGACCCCCTCTCAGATAACTGCGGCACACACTTAATACAAGTGCTCTGCTGTGTTCCCACCCTGAAGCGGTGCTCATAAAAAGCATTGCACAGGTCTAAGAAGGAGCTTCGCAATCATACAGAAACTATACTTAAATTTTGTTTTATAGTTACATTTTTAAAAATTTAGCTTTAAAAGTATATAATCAACCCAAATTTCATAAAAAGTAGAGTAATGTCTGGAAAGTTTAAACTTCGTTTTTTATCAGCTTTTAGAGATTTTTTTATCTATCATCACAAATCTTTAGAGTTTCGTGCCAAAATTTTTGCCGCAATGATCTCGGCTAAATTTGACCCAGACGAGGATGATTTTTACGTTTTAAACGACATTGTAAGTGAAATTTATGAAAACGATCAGACTAGAAAAGACTTCTTAATCCAAACCGTTAGAGAGTATGTAGCAAGAGTTAAAAGAAACGATAGGATCACACTTGATGCACTACTTTTAAGCATTGATAAAGACCTAAAAGATCACAAAAGATACGCCAAAAAGATAGATTTTTCACATCTTCGTCGCTTGATGAGTGGCTGCGAGGAAGAAATTTTAGTTCAGCAAAGAGTTTATGAGTTTTTAATAAACGAAGTTAAACTCTATTCTTAAGATTATCATTCATTTTAAATTTTTAATCATCAACTAGCATAAAAATTATTTCTTCATCTGAATAGCAGTCTGGATCATTTCATCACTTGTTGTGATACTTTTTGCACTAGCCTCATAAGCCTTTTGCGTGACTATAACCTCACTTAGCGCTTGACCAAGATCGACATTACTCATTTCAAGTTTATTTGCAAGGATTTGTGAGCCATAAATAGTCTCACCAGCTTTATTTTTATAAAAAAATGCCTCACCTGAATTTGGAGTTGCTTCATAGAGATTATCACCCACTTTTGCCACACCTTGGTCGTTTTGGAAGTGATAAAGTGCTACTTTTGCTACGATAAGTGAACGAGAATTATCAAAATTTGCCATGATATTTCCACGGTCATCGACGCTATATTTTGAGAGATTTCCTTCGGCGTAGCCATCTGCTTTTATGACAAAGTCTTTTTTTGAATTGGCCGAGCTTGTTATGCCATTATAAATATTTTCATCACCATCGCCAAGAAAATTTAAAGCTACGTTTCCAACGCTTGTTAATGTATTTGTAACAAGCCTGCCGCTACCATCAAAAGTAAGTGTTCCCATAGCTGTATTTTGTACAACACCATTAGCATCAGTTATCGTAGCTGTAGCATTCCATGTAGTTTGGTTGCCACCTTGAGGGATTTGCTTTGTAAAATTTATAGTTACTAAGCTCTTTGTACCATCACTGTTATATATCTCTGAGCTTAGTTTTTCTTTATTAGCTACTTCAACTAGTGATGTAACTTCAGCTTTTACATCTAAGCTAGCAAAATTCATAAATTTTAGGCTTTTATTGTTTATATGCCAGCTGCCATCACTCTCTAGCGTGGTTGAAAACTCACTAATTTTACCATCACCGTCTTTTACTTTTACCACTACGCTATCGCCTGCTTTTGCACCAAATCTTGTCTGACTTAGTGGGATTTGTCCATTTAGTGAGATAGTTTTGTTTGTATTATCGAGTGTATAATTAAAATTTGCCGCATCAATGGCTGTTGTTTGCTTATCTGTTATAAGGTTTGAGTCTAGGTTGCCTTTTAAATTTATATTTTTTGTCTGCTTGGCTGGCATATATAAAAAATGAGGTAAATTTATACCTTTTTGTGAGCCAGTATCGCCTAGTTTTAGATCCTCTTCTTTTGCAGTAAATGCCTGCGTGGTACCTTTTGTTTGACCATATTTTCTAAGAGCATTAGCACTTGGAGTGACTGGAGTAAAACTTGTTAACGTACCAAGAAGCAGGTTGCCTTTATTATCTACTAAATTTCCAGCCCCATCTATATCGAAGCTACCTGTTCTTGTGTAGTAGTTTCTACCATTTTTATCAACGACACCAAAAAAGCCTTTACCGCCTATGGCTAGGTCGAAGTTATTATCAGTATTTTGAAAACTACCATTTGTCATCTTTAAAGCTGTCGTTTGTTTCGTAGCTCCAAGACCTACTTGATTGTTAGTTGGACCACTTCCAGCAGAAGCCATATGTTGATTGATTAAATTTTTAAACTCAGGGATTGAAGCTTTAAAACCTACGTTGTTGATATTTGAGATATTATTTGCCCAAACATCCATGCCAAAGCTTTGTGTTTTAATGCCACTAATTCCGTTGTAAAAACCTCTCATCATGGCTTTTATCCTTCGTAAAATTCAGATATTTTATCCATTGGGACATATTCGCCCGCGATTTTTATCATAGCTTTGCCGTCTACAAATTTTACTGCCTCAACCGGATAGCTACCTACTTGAGTCTTGTATGAATTACCATCTTTTCCAGTGTAATTAACAGAGACTGTATATGCACCATTTGGTAATTGTTTTCCAGAATCATCTTTGCCATCCCAAGATATTCTGCGAACTCCTGACTTTAGATCTTTTATATCGATTGAACGAACGACCTCTCCATTTGCATTTTTAATTTCAAGCTTACCATTTGCAAGATCTGATTTAAAATAAAGTGCAAAATTTACAGTTTTTTGCTCATCTGCTAGTAAAACTGAGTTTGAACCAGTTGAGACCATTTTGCCAAGGGCTGAGATAGCGTAGGCATTTGCATTTGATTTTAACTGATTTACAAGCTCTTTCATAGCTGAGTTTGTATTTTGTTGCATCTCTAGTGATGCTAGCTGACTAGTTTGCGTAAGCATCTTTTCAGTATCCATAGGACTTGTTGGGTCTTGATACTGAAGCTCTGTTAAAAGTAGCTTCATAAATGCATCTTTATCTAGCTGCGCATTTGGGTTAGTTCCTGTGCCAGCTGCTGCATCTTGCTTTGCTTTTGCCTTTTTCTCGGCGTTTTTTTGTTGAGTTGTTTGTGTAGTTATATCTGAAACTGAAGCCATGATCTCTCCTAAATATATCTTGGTATTACTAGCTCAAGCAAGCTTTGTTCCGCTTGAGTGTTTTCGCTCTCATCGCTTTGATTTGAACTGTATTTATTCTTTGCTTGTTCTTTTTTATCTTGTCTTTGATTTTGATCTGAGAAATTCATCTCAAGCTCGGTAAATCCCATATTTACAAGGCTATTTTTAAACTCGGCTTGATTTTGCAAAAAGAGATTCATCGTAGCCGTGGTTGAGTTAAAATTTACATGTAAGTTGTTGCCGCGATTTACCATCGTGATCTCAACCTCGCCTAAATTTAGTGGATTAAGCGTTATGTTAAAACGAGTGATCGGAGCTTTGTAATTTTGCACCTGCTCTTTTAGCGTAGAAGAGAAGTTACTAAGCGTCTCTTTTATCTCAGCCTTTGTTTGAAGCTGGTGTTTGGCGCTACTTGCTATGTCTTTTACCATCTGGTTTAGTTCTGACTTATTATCGCTTGAAAAGGTCTCTTCGGTTGGCTCACTTTTGGTCATCTGCTCTCTTTCAGGGAAGAGTAGCGACTCTAAAGTTGGGGCTTTTTGTGCCTTTTGCTCGTGTAAATTTACCTTTACTTTAGGCTCTTTTAGCTGCTCCTCTGGCTCAACATCCACTATCTCATCATCAAGCTTTACTTCGCTATCTAGCTTTTTAGGCTCTTCTTTTACTAAATTTTTAGTTTCATTAGTTGGATTTGTCACTACCTCTTTCAACAAAGTATCAAGCTTTACGACCTCTTTTGGTTCATTTTTGATGATGGTTTGCTCGACTTCATTTTTTAGCTCTTTTAGGTAAAAAGGCTTCTCTTCGGTCTTTATTGGTGTGAAAAATTCTTTCTTGCCTAAATTTTTAAACATCTCATTTAGTTTTGGCACATCTTCGTTTGAAATTTCTATATTTTCAAGGCCAAGATCAAATTTCTTAGCAAGGTCGATAAGATCACTAACGCTCTTAACGTTGCTAAGCTCTTCGACGTTTTCAGACACACTTAAGAAATTTGCTATTTTGTCGCTGAAATTTGGAAATTTACTTACTTTTTCATTGCCATTTAGAATTTCTAAAACTTGTAAAAGCTGCATAAAATTTGCATTTTCATAGAGCTCATTTTTTGTATCTTCGTCCAAATTTTCTTCAAGTGCGGCCGAAATTTTTGCCACGCTTTCGCTTTGAGCTTTTTGCAATGTCTCTTTTTGAGTGGTAACCGTTTTTGCTATCTCTTTGACATCTTTTTCAGTGATTTTTTGGCCGCTATTTGCCTTGCTCGCAGCTACATCTAAAACCATCGACAAAAATTCGCCGTTGTTTTGAGATTTTTTAGAAACAGATGGCTTTTTACCTCCAGTAGGAGCTAGCAAATCTACGTTGTTTTTCGCTGTATAAGCTTGCATTTAAACCTTTCAAATTTTTAAACTTAATGCCAAACATGCAAAATCTATTCCAAAAATTAATTTCTTGATATCAGCTTAAAATTTATAAAAATTTGGCTATAATCTGCCCCTATTTTAAAACTGACAAACGAAAAATAGCAAACTAATAAACGGAGAAAAATTTGGAAAAGATACGAAATATAGCCGTTATCGCACACGTCGACCACGGTAAAACAACAATGGTTGATGAGCTTTTGAAACAGTCAGGAACATTTAATGAGCATCAAAACCTTGGCGAGCGTGTAATGGATAGCAACGACATCGAAAGAGAGCGTGGTATCACGATTCTTTCTAAAAACACCGCTATTCGCTACAAAGATACAAAGATCAACATCATTGACACCCCAGGCCACGCCGACTTTGGTGGCGAGGTAGAGCGTGTTCTTAAGATGGTTGATGGCGTTTTGCTACTTGTAGATGCGCAAGAGGGCGTTATGCCGCAAACTAAATTCGTCGTCAAAAAAGCACTTTCACTAGGACTTCGTCCAATCGTTGTCGTAAATAAGATAGATAAGCCAGCAGGCGATCCAGACCGCGTTATAAATGAAATTTTTGACCTTTTTGTAGCACTTGACGCAAACGATGAGCAGCTAGAATTTCCAGTCGTTTATGCAGCTGCTAAAAATGGCTACGCAAAGCTAAAACTAAGCGATGAAAACAAAGATATGCAGCCACTTTTTGAAACTATCCTAGCTCATGTGCCAGCTCCAAGTGGCAGCGACGAGAACCCACTTCAGCTTCAAGTTTTCACGCTTGATTATGATAACTACGTCGGTAAGATCGGTATTGCGAGGATTTTTAACGGCAAGATATCAAAAAACCAAAATGTCATGCTTGCAAAGGCTGATGGCACAAAGACAACTGGTAGAATTTCAAAGTTAATTGGTTTTATGGGTCTTGAAAGAACCGATATTAACGAAGCTGGTACTGGCGACATCGTAGCGATCGCTGGCTTTGATGCGCTTGACGTTGGCGATAGCGTCGTTGATCCAAACAACCCTCATCCGCTTGATCCACTCCATATCGAAGAGCCAACCCTTAGCGTTGTATTTTCTGTAAATGACGGCCCACTAGCAGGCACTGAAGGCAAACACGTCACATCAAACAAGATCGATGAGCGCCTTGCAAACGAGATGAAGACAAATATCGCGATGAAATACGAAAATATCGGCGAGGGCAAATTTAAAGTAAGTGGTCGTGGCGAGCTTCAGATTACTATTTTGGCTGAAAATATGCGCCGCGAGGGCTATGAATTTTTACTTGGCAGACCTGAGGTCATCGTAAAAGAGATAAACGGCGTAAAATGCGAGCCATACGAGCTTTTGGTTATCGATGCGCCTGATGATACGACAGGCACAGTCATAGAAAAACTTGGCAAAAGAAAAGCGGAAATGGTCTCTATGAACCCAACAGGCGATGGCCAAACAAGGATCGAGTTTGAGATCCCAGCGCGTGGGCTTATCGGCTTTAGAAGCCAGTTTTTGACTGATACAAAAGGCGAGGGCGTTATGAACCACAGCTTTTTGGAGTTTAGACCACTTAGTGGAACAGTGGAGCACAGAACAAATGGTGCTTTAGTTTCGATGGAAAACGGAGTAACGCTTGCTTATTCGCTATTTAACTTGCAAGATCGTGGTGTGCTTTTCCTTGATCCGCAAGCAAAAGTCTATGTAGGCATGATCATCGGCGAGCACAGCCGTCCAAACGACCTTGATGTAAATCCTATCAAGGGCAAAAACCTAACAAATGTGCGTGCAAGCGGTAGCGACGATGCGATCAAGCTTGTACCACCTAGAAAGCTAAGCCTTGAGCGCGCGCTAGAGTGGATAGAAGATGACGAGCTAGTCGAGGTTACGCCTATAAATATCCGCGTTCGCAAGCGCTATTTAGATCCAACAGAACGCAAAAGAAAAGCAAAACTCTAATCAAAATTTGTCATCTAGCCCCTTTGTAAAGGGGCTAATAATTGAACTCTAAAAACAGCAAATAAATTTCTATAAATTTCTCATATTTTTTTGCATTATTTATTTAAGTTGGCTTTGTTCAAGACGAAATAGAGCCACTCTCTCTCATCTAAAATTTATCAACCTTAAAACCATTTTTACTTTAAAATACCATACTTACTTTTCTATTTTTACTTTTAATATAATCAATATGAAAATGCCTAGTTTATGCTAAAATCGGCGAAAATTTAAAGGAAACCGATGAAAAAACTAAAATTTATCTTTGCTCTCGCCGCGGCGTTTATTTTTAGCGGCTGCTACGAGACTACGCTGCTTACTCGCGTGCCGATCTCCGCGCTTGTTTCGGACAAAGGCGCGGACGTGAAATCAACGATTGTGCTAACGGGTATAACTCCGCAGACGCACGTTACGAAAACGGTAACGGACAACGTGCGGGTTTTCGTCCCGGACGCTAAATTTAAGGACTTTCCGACCGGAGAAACCGCCTATGAGATGAGCGTTAGCGTCGGCAAGGGCGAAAAGGGCGGCAAAAACTCGGATAAGCGCGCCGTGCGGATATATCTAAGCCAAGACGGCGACGTTTACGGCAAGCTTAGTAAAAACATGCTCGAGCAGTACGCGGGCGCGGCGAAGCAGAAAATGGAGCCGACGCTAAAAGCGGCGATCAAATTTGAAAACGACACGAAGGATGTCTATGAGCTGGTCGTGGGCAACGATTTTAAGGCTAGCGACGAGGCGCAAACGGGCGGCGTTTATACCTTGGCGCCTGGGCAGGTTACGGGTGCGATCTGGGCGGATAGCGCGGCGGTAAATACGGCGATCGCGGGCAAAGCGGTCAAAATCGGCACTCTAAAAAAGACGGCGAAATGAAAAACGTAAAAATCGGCTTCATCGGCGGCGGAAATATGGGCGGCGCAATGATAGAGGCGCTTTGGCGCGCGCAATCTGACGAAGCGGACACGAGGCGAAGCTCGGCCGAGGACGAGCGAAAATCCAGCGGCGGTAGCGAGGCGCAAAGGGCGGAAAATTTAGAGCAAACGGATAAAAACGCGAGTCAGCGCGAACGTGAAAAAAAGACGAAATTTGAAATCCTAGCCTGCGCCAGAAGTAAAAACGAAGCCTTGCGGCAAAGATTTGGCATAAAAATAGCCGCAAACGAAACGGATCTAGCGCGCGAAGCGGACGCGGTCGTGCTGGCTACTAAGCCCGCTAGCTACGAGGCTATTTTGCGCCTGATCGCGCCCGAGCTTGCGGGCAAAATTTTGCTTCTTTTGGCGCCGAATTTTGACATAAAACGCGCTAGGCAAATCGCCGGCGAGGGCGTTTATATCGCTCGCGCGATGCCAAATATAGCAGCTTGCATCGGCGCGTCGGCCACGGCTCTTTGCTTTGACGCTGGATTTAGCGAGGCCAAGAAAGAGACCGTGCGCGAGATAATCGCAAAAATCGGTAAAATTTACGAGATAGACGAGACCGGTTTTACCGCATTTACGGGCATCGCAGGTAGCCTGCCCGCGTATGCGTGCGCCTTTATCGAGGCTGCGGCCGATGCCGGCGTGCGGGGCGGACTGCCTAGGCAGCTTTGCTACGATGCCGTCTGTGCGGCCGTGGAAGGGACGGCGCGTCTGATCCAAAGCGGCAAGCACCCTGCCGCGCTAAAAGACGAGGTCTGCTCGCCGGCGGGAACCACGATAGAAGGACTTGCCGCGCTTGAAAACGGCGGATTTCGCGGCGCCTTGATGCAGGCCGTCGCCGCTTGCATCGCCAAAGCGCGGGGTTAGGCAAATTTTTAAGGATAAAAATGAAAAATTTATTATTTTCGCTACTTGCGGCGTTAAATTTATTTGCTAGCGAGCCCGGCCTTTCGCCATTGCTAGCCGCAGATACGCTAGAAAAGCTCAAAAAATGCAAAAATCCCGACCTAAACGCCACCAAAGAGTGCGTGCAAGCGGGCATGGTAGCTGCTAACTTAAAGCAAGACTACGGCGCGGCGGAGGGGCTATTTAGCTTAGCCTGCGCCAAAGGAGACGGCGAGGGTTGCTTTTATCTGGGCGAACTTTATAAAAATAACCTAGTAAAAGCCGCGGATAAGAGCGAGCGCGAGACTAAGATTAGCGCATATTACAAGGCTAGCTGCGTCCTTTACGAGTATTTGCCCAGTTGCTTGGTACTAGCAAATTTCATGCAAGAAGAGCTGGGCGACGAGGTGCAGTCGTTTGCGATAAACAATACCCTATGCAACAAAAAATACGCTCCCGGATGCTACAACGTGGGCTGGATGATAGAGCGAACGGGAGGCGATATAGGCGAGATGATGGAGTATTACGAGCGCTCGTGTAAGCTAGGCTACGCAGGCGGCTGCGCGCGAGCGGCGTGGCTGTATGAGGGAAATTTCAACGAAAACAGATACGAGCAAGTAAAAAAAGACGCGAAAAAGGCAAAGCAAATGCGAAAAAAGGCGTGCGAGCTAGGCGATAAGCAAAGCTGTTAAATTGACAATAAGGCGTTTTGACAAAAATTTTAAAACGATAAAACTCTAGAAAGTCTTAGCATAGCCAGCAATGTAGAGTAGTAACTTTTAGTATATTTATAAATACTGTAAGAAATTTACTAATTTAAGTTTTTAAGTTTATAAAAGCTCTACCATACTTTTATAGTAGCTAGTGAAGTAAAGTTAAATTTTTACTTCACTAGACTCAAAAGTAAAATTTTTACAGAGCTTGTGTTTGCT
>NZ_POZU01000050.1:0-10245 GCF_002914005.1 Campylobacter concisus
AAGATGGACAGACTAAAAATTTGGATCTAAAAGATACGATTTATAAGAATCAAGAGTGTGGAAATGATGGAGAATCTTTTTATATCGCAAATTTAAACAATGAGATTATTAAGGTAGCAAATGAGAGAGATTTTTTATTTGCCATGCCAAATGTCGGCTGTAAAATTTCACAAATTACGGCAATTAAAAATAAAATTTACGTAGCTTGCGATATGGCAAATGAAGTCAGCATAGGCATTTTTGATAAAAATCTAAATAAGCTTTTAACTAAAAATTATAAAGATGTTTATAAAATTTCAAGCCTTTTGCCAATTGATGACGAGCTATTTTTTACAAGCTTTAATGGCACACCATTTTTGCTTGATAAAGAGCTTAATTTAAAAGAGAAAAAGCGTGTTGGCTTTGCTCCACTTAGTGCCTGTAAATTTAAAGGGAATGATATTTTGCTTGGCTTTAGAGATGGAGAAATTTTAGATTTTAAAAGTGGAATTAAAAAGCAAGTTTTAAAATCTAAAATTTCAGCTCTTGCGTGTATGGAGGATGAAATTTTCATAGGTGATGGGGATGGAGTAGTCTATAAATTTGACAAAGATCTTAAACTAAAAGGACAAAAGGCTCTTTTTAACAATGAGATAAAAAGAATTTTTATAGATAAAGGCGTCCTAAATGGCGTAAATTTAGACAATGAGATAAAGAGTTTAGAGATAAATTCATTTTAAAAAGGAGAGTAAATGCAAAAGTTATTTTGTGTCGCAAGTGCTGCGTTGCTTGGGCTATCTTTAACTACTGCTTGTGCTGCTAGTAGTGACCTTGAAAAAGTCATGAAAGAGCGTGGGCTAAGCGAAAAAGATGTCCTTGCAGCTGCTAAAACTTATCAGCCTAGCGGTAAAAAAGATGATTTCATCGTCTTTTCATCTGGCGGGCAAAGCGGTCAAGTGCTAGTTTATGGCGTTCCGTCGATGAGAATTTATAAATACATCGGCGTTTTCACACCAGAGCCTTGGCAAGGATATGGCTATGACGATGAGTCAAAAGCTGTTTTAAAACAAGGCAACATCAGAGGCAAAGAGATAACATGGGGCGATACACACCACCCAAATTTTACTGAGAAAAATGGTGAGTATGTTGGTGATTATCTATTTATTAACGATAAAGCTAACCCAAGAATCGCAGTTATAAATTTGCATGACTTTGAGACAACTCAAATCGTTGTAAACCCTATCATGAAGAGTGAGCACGGCGGTAGCTTCATCACTCCAAATAGCGAGTATGTTATCGAAGCTAGCCAATATGCAGCTCCACTTGATAACAACTATCACTCAATAGACGACTATGAAGCAGTCTATAGAGGTGCTGTAACATTTTGGAAATTTGACTATCCAAAAGGTAAGATCGACGAGAAAGAGTCATTTTCTCTTGAGCTCCCACCATACTGGCAAGATCTAAGTGATGCTGGTAAAGGCGAGAGCTACGGCTGGGGCTTTACAAACTCAATAAATACTGAGATGTATACTGGCGGTATCGAAAAAGGTCTCCCTCCATTTGAAGCAGGTGCAAGTAGAAATGACACTGACTTCTTACACGTTTATAACTGGAAAATTTTAGAAAAACTTGCACAAGACAAGAAAAACTATAAAGTTATAAATGGACACAAGGTAGTTACAATAGATGCTGCGGTAAAAGCTGGGGCACTATTTTTAATCCCAGAGTCAAAGAGCCCACATGGTTGTGACGTAACACCAGATGGTAGATATATCATCGTTGGTGGTAAGCTTGATACTCACGCATCAGTTTATGACTTTAGAAAGATCAAAGAGCTAATCGACAAAAAAGAGTATGCTGGCACTGACCCATACGGAATTCCTATCTTAGATAGAGAAAAGTCAATGCACGGACAAGTAGAACTTGGCCTTGGACCACTGCACACATCATTTGACTCACAAGATGGCGTAGTCTATACTTCACTTTATGTTGATAGCCAAATCGTAAAATGGGACTACAAAAATTTAAAAGTACTTGATAAAGTAAATGTTCACTACAACATAGGTCACCTTGACACAATGGAAGGCAAATCAGCAAAACCAGTTGGCAAATATGCAATCGCACTTGATAAACTTTCAATCGATCGCTTTAGCCCAGTTGGCCCACTTCATCCACAAAATCACCAGCTAATAGACATCACTGGTGCAAAAATGGATCTAATCTATGATATGCCTATCCCACTTGGTGAGCCACACGATGTTGTTTCAATAGCTGCTAGCAAACTAAGTCCAGCGCTTACTTACAACATGGGTACAAACTCAAGAACAGGCGAGGCTAGCCCATATGCAACTCTAGCTGGTCAAGAAAGAGTTGAAAGAAACGGCAAAAATGTAACCGTCTATGCGACAATGATCAGAAGCCACATCAACCCAGAACACATCGAGGTAAATAAAGGTGATAATGTAACAATTCACTTAACAAACCTAGAGCGCGCTCAAGATGAGACTCACGGATTTGGCATCGACCTTTACAACATTCACGCTTCACTTGAACCTGGCAAAACTGCTTCAGTAAATTTCGTAGCTGATATGGAAGGTGTCTTCCCATACTACTGCACCGAGTTTTGTTCAGCGCTTCACCTAGAGATGATGGGTTATTTACTTGTTAAAGATCCAAATAAAAAATATGAATCTGCAAAAAATAACAAGCTAAAAACTCTAAGTCCAGAAGCTTTAAAAGCCGAATACGACAAAGTAATCGCAACTAATAAGGCAACTGACGATGTTATCCAAGAGGTTGTTAAATACCTAAAAGAGAAACATTATGAGAAATATCCAAAAGTAAAAGCTTTGGTTGATGACGCACTTGATCAATACGGCCACATCAAAGAGGTAAAAGCTAAAGCTGACGAAGCTTACAAAAAAGGTGACGTAAACGGTGCTATCCTTTGGGAGTACCAAGTATGGCAATACATGGTTAAAACAGCTGATGTTGGCTTAAGAGCTAAAAATAACCTAGCTAAAGAGATCGCAACTCCGATGAGTCCAGCTGCTACAAAAGGTGAAGAGGCTTATCTAAAAGGCGGTTGTAATGGTTGCCACGTCATCGGTCAAGTAAGCTCAGGTCCAGACCTAACAGGCGTTTTACTAAGACATGAAAACGGCGAAAAATGGGTAGCAGAATTTATCAAAGATCCTGCTAAGTTCTATAATGACGACTACATTAAATCAATGATTGATTACTTTAACCTTAGAATGCCAAATCAGCATATGAGTGATGAAGAGATCAAAAATATCATCGAATACCTAAAATGGGTAGATGAAAACGCTGGTATGTAGTTTTGAAAGGGGCATTTTGCCCCTTTTTAAATTTTAAAATTTTATTTTTAGCAGATGAAATTTTAAAATTTAAAGGAGAGATCATGAGTAAATATAAAATTTATACCATTGTTGCACTTGTCTTAATGACTGTTTGTTTTACTTTGCCTGTTCTTGGTTGGCACGGAGCAAAAGAGCGTATAGCTGATGGTGATGAACTGCCATCTTATACTTACGGTATCTATAATCTTTATAGCTCATTTCAGTATAAAAATCACCTTTTATCAAAAGATGTAGCAAGCGATCTTCATAAGATGATCGAGCAAAAAGCAGAGATAGGCACACCATCTTTTCCTATCTGGTACGTCTCTCTTGAAGCTCCAAATTATCCAAAATCAGCCTTTCCTGATGGAATTCCTGTATATTTTCACGTAGATGGATATAGTGGTGACGTGCATGAGATGAATACGATAAATCACTACATCGGTATGTATCCTATGGAGCATGGTGGAAATTTAGAGCGAGCGATAGCGCCTTATTATTTGCTTATTTCAACACTTTGCATGCTTGCATTTTTGTATTACAATGGCAAATTTAACTCGCTTCTTATGGTTCCAACGATTATCGCGCCTGTGCTATTTATGAGCGCATTTGCAGGATGGCTTTACTGGTATGGACACAACATGCAAGAGTGGGGCGCATTTAAGATTAAGCCATTTATGCCAACAGTTTTAGGTGATGGTAGCGTCGCACAATTTACAACTCACTCTTATCCAAGCATTGGATTTTGGGTGATGATTGCTATGAGTGTATTTTGCATACTTGCAGTATTTTCAAAGAAAAAAGAGCTAAATGCGTAAAATTTTCAATTTTGCCCTTGCTTTCTTGCCTATTTTTAGCTCTGCAAATATCCTTCAAGATGCAATAAATAATGCTAGCCCTGGTGATGTTATAAAGCTAGGAGACGGTATCTATGAAGGAAGCATAACTATAAATAAGCCGCTTAGTATTGTTGGTGAGGGTAAAAACGCTCACATAAAAGGAAATGGTAAAGGCACAGTCGTAAAGATTATTGCCTCAAATGTTACGCTTAGAAATTTAAAGATAAGTGGTAGCGGAAATGACCTTGGTGAGCTTGATGCTGGCATTGGCTGCGATAAAGCAAATAATGTCTTGATTACGCAAAATGACTTGAGTGATGTGCTTTTTGGGATTGATTTTAAAGAGTGCAGTAGCTCAAAGATCACTGAAAATAACATCACTTCTAAAAAAGGGGCCAGTCTTGGCTTTAGAGGTGATGCGGTTAGACTCTGGTATAGTCATGAAAATTTAATAGAAGGCAATTATATTTATGATAGCCGAGATATGGTTGCATGGTATGCAAGTCACAATAAATTTTTAAAAAATAAAGCGATCCGCGGTAGATACTCGCTTCACTTTATGTATGCGAATCAAAATTTAGTCGAAAACAATGATTTTATCGGCAATGCAGTCGGAATGTTTTTTATGTATTCAGCTGGCTCAAATATAAAAAATAATCTTGTTATGGATAGTGACGGCGCTTTTGGTATCGGTATCGGTCTAAAAGATGTTTCAAATTTTACTATCGAAAATAATACACTTATCTATAATGCGAGAGGAATTTTACTTGATAACTCGCCGTTTCAGCCAGGCTCAACGATAAATTTCTTAGGCAATAAAATTTTACACAACGTAGTTGGCGTATATTTTCACGCTACTCAGGGGATAAGCATATTTGAAAATAATGATTTTATAGGCAATATGGATATCGTTGCGAACGACACTCCAGGCGATAAAATGGCATTAAATCGGTGGAGTAAAAATTATTATGATGAGTATGAGAGCTTTGATAGAAATAAAGATGGCTATGGCGATACGCCGTTCATGCATCTATCGTATGCCGATCAGCTTTGGCAGTACTATCCAAATTTGCAGTTTTTCTATGGATCAAGTGTCTTTAGTATCTTAAATTTTTTAGCCAAACTCGCGCCATTTTCTGAGCCAGTAAAGCTACTTGAAGATAGCACGCCAAGGATAAAACCACTTGATGCTTCAAATTTTAACGCGTTAAGGGCAAAGCGTGGATAGAAGAAAATTTATAATCTTAGGCTCAGTCGCAGCTGCCGCAGGATATGGCATAGGTAAAATTTTGCCAAAAAGTAGCGGCGATAAACTCTATCTTAGACCACCAGGTGCGGTTAATGACTTTGATGATCTTTGTGTTAAATGCGGTCAGTGTGTGCAGGTATGCCCTTATCACAGTATAAGTTTGCTTGATATAAAAGATGGATATTCAAATGGTACAGCATACATCGATCCTAAAAAGAGAGGTTGCTATTTATGTGATCTTTTCCCATGTGTGCTCGCCTGTCCAAGCGGTGCGTTAGATCATGCTACAAAAGTTGTTGATGATGTGAAAATGGGCGTTGCTGTCTTGAGTAATGCAAATGCCTGTATGTGCCTAAAAAGAGAAAAAATAAGCGAAGATAGCGTTGAAGATTTGCTTGTTCGCAAAGTTTATAACGATAGGGAAGAAGCAGAAAAAGATAAGATAAAAGGCAAAATCGGTCAAATTTGTGACCTTTGCGTCAGCATTTGCCCAGTTGGCGATAGTGCAATAGTAATGAGCGAAGCAAATTTACCACTCATAAAGCATGGCTGTGTTGGGTGTGGGGTGTGTGCTGAGGTTTGCCCTGTAAAAATTATAAATATTGCCCCAAAAATGAGTTATGATGAAATTTATAAGGAGAAAGAATGAGATTAATAATGTCTTTAGTGGCTGCTGCTTTGCTATTTGTCGGCTGTGAAAAGAGCGATGACAAAGCGCAAAAAGCAGCTAGCGAGCAACCAATAAATGTAGCCACGAGTGCTAGCATAAAGGTTGAAAAAAAAGAAAATAACCAAAGCACAAATAAACAAAATGACTTCATAAAATACGATATGCACGGCGAAAAGAGCGTAAAATTTGGACTTGAAGATAATAATGTAAGCCGTCAAATCGGTGCTTTAGTGATGGTAAGAACCCCTCTTCAAACTATAAATTTAAGACTTATAAAGGGCAGGCTTAGCAAAAATTTCATTACAAAATGTTCAGCTTGTCACGATGATTACGCAAATGGCATCATCGGGCCATCACTTTTAACAAAAAGCGAAAATGAAATTTATACAATGATAAATGCTTATAAAAATAAAGAAAAAGTCAATGTCTTAATGCGAGATCTTGTTAAAAAAATGGATGATAGTGAAATCAGAAATTTAGCTAAAGAAATCAGTGATTTTAATACACAATTTAGGAGCAAATAATGAAAGTAGGAAAGATTATAACCATTATTTTAGCGGTAGCAATTTGCGGTATCATGGTGTTTATGTTAAGCCAGACTCCGCCTAAAAAGGAAAAAGTAGCAACTAATGCTCAGCCAAAAGTAGAGCAAAATTTTACAAAAGAGCAGCCAAAGTCTAGTGAAGAATTTGCCAGCGAAGATGAGCTAAAAAAGGTAAAAGAGCTAAGTCTAAGTGTGGCTAAAGTGCACAATGAAGGCGTTAGCAAGCAGTATCTAACAACTTGTGCTCCGTGCCATGGCGCAAATGCAAAAGGCGTCGTAGCTCCTGATATAACACACCTAAGTAAGGATGAATTACTTAAAAAGCTGGCTGATTATAAAGCTGGCAAAGTGCAAAACTCACTTATGAAAGGGCTACTCACAAATGTTAGTGATAGCGAGCTTGAAAGCCTTGCAGATGAAATTTCTAAATTTAAAAAGTAAAAATGGACAAATATAACACTCGTGCGACGATTAGAAATGTAAGCTTTCTAAGCACGTTAATCACAACTACAAAAGATGGTAAAAAGCGTCCTAGCATACGATTTTGGCGCATTTTTACCATCGTTTTAGTTCATCTTTTATTTGTGCTTTCATATAGAGTCGATATACAAATTTTAGAAGGCGACATCAGTGCCTCAAGGATATTTGGTTTTCACTTGGCAGATACTTTTATGAGCCTGCAAGTCTTTTTGGCGACACATGAAATCCATGTAAATTTAATAATTGGCTCACTTAGTATCTTGGCATTTTATATCATTTTTGGTGGTAGAGGCTTTTGCTCTTGGATCTGTCCATATTCATTAATAAGCGAAATAGCTGAGAAGATCCATGAAAATTTACGCGCTAAAAAGATAGTAAAACCACGAGTTTTTGACACAAAGTGGCGATATGTTTTCACCATTTTATTTTTAACCCTTAGCTTTGCTAGTGCAAGCCTTACATTTGAAATTTTTAATGTTGTTGGGATTTTTTCAAGATTTATTATCTATGGCTATTTTCATGCTATTTGGTTCGTTGTAGCTATGCTTATGGTTGAAATTTTCTTCTCACGTAGAGCTTGGTGTAGGTATGTCTGTCCTATCGGAGCTACTTACTCGGTGCTAGCTAAACCAAATGCCATAAAAGTTAGCTGGGATAAAGAAAAATGCGATCACTGCTTAGTTTGCACCGATGTTTGTCTAGTGCCTCACGTGCTTTTTATGACAAAAAAGGGAGCAAAGCTTGACGAGAGTAAAAATATCTTTAGGATAGCTGGTGCTGATTGCACGCTTTGTGGTAGGTGTATTGATGTGTGTCATCAAGATGCACTGAAATTTGACAACGGCTTTAAAAAACTCATATAAGGAAAATTTTTGATAGATATAAAAGAAGTAACTAAAATTTTTGGCTCGCAAAGGATACTTGACAATGTTAGCCTAAACGTAAAATCTGGTGAAAAAATAGCAATACTTGGACAAAATGGAGCTGGCAAAAGCTCGCTCATGCGTATCATTTTAGGCGAGTTTATCCCAAATAGTGGAAGCATCGCGATAAATGGCGTAAATACCCTAAAAGACAGAAAAGGGGCTTTGAAATTTATCTCATTTGTGCCACAAACCCCACCACCGCTTAAATTTAATCTACGTGAGCTTTGTGAGTTTGTTTGCAAAAGCTCAAATGTAAAATTTGAAGAGATTGAGAAATTTAGCAAGCTTTTAGAGCTTGATCTGCATGCAAATTTAAATAAGCCATTTTATAAGCTCTCTGGCGGCATGAAACAAAAGATGCTAATAGCCATCGCATTTGCTAAGGATAGTGAAATTTTGATGTTTGATGAGCCAACAGCAAATCTTGACGTGAAAGCAAGGCTTTCTTTTAAAAATTTACTTGATAATTTTACACAAAACAAAACACTTGTTTTTATTTCACACCGTATCGATGAGATAGCAAATTTATTAGATAGATGCGTCTATATGGATCTTGGCAAGATAATCAAAGAAGAAAATTTAAGGAGCAAGGGTGAATAATCTTTTTTTAATAGCAAAGCTTGATGTTAAAGAGTCTTTTCGCTCAAGATGGTTTGTGATATATGCTGCGCTTTTTTCTGCTTTGATGATAGGATTTTTATTTAGCGGCGTGACTGATTCACGTGTGCTCGGCTTTTCTGGGCTTACTAGAGCACTGCTTTTATTTATTCAAATTTGTGTCATCATTGTGCCTATTTTTATTCTCATCTCAACCGTAAGAAGCATAAATCAAGATAGAGATACAAATTTGCTTGAATACATCCTTAGTTTCCCGCTAAGTCTTAGAGAGTATTATTTTGGCAAGGCACTGGGCCGTACATTTGTTGTTTTTGTGCCACTTTTGTTTGCTCTTTTGCTTTGCGTGGTCGTTGGCTTTATAAAAGGTGTTGCGATACCTTGGAGTGTATTAACACTTTATTTTGGACTACTTTTTAGTTTAAGCATCATTTTTTTATCGCTTGGATTTTTTATCTCAAGCGTGATTAAAAATCAAGAGACAGGCCAAGGTGTGGCGTTTTTACTTTGGCTTATAATGCTTGCATTTATTGATCTAGCATTAATTGGACTTCTTATGCGAAGCTCGGTTGATGAGTACGTTATTTACGCTATTGCTATACTAAATCCGATAGAGCTTTTCAGGATAGCAGCGCTTAGTCTTTTTGATCCAAATTTAGCAGTTATCGGTACTGCGTCTTATTTTATTTTAAGCACCTTTCCAAAGGCGACATTTGTAGCTTACGCGATTATTTATCCGCTCGTACTAGGCATTATTTTGCTAGTTTGTGGCTATTTCGCCTTTAGTAAAAAAGATTTGGTTTGAGATTGTTTTTTGTTAAAGAAAAGTTGGTTTTAAATTTAGACGAAACTTGTATTATTCTACTTGTCCAACAAGAAACCTCCTTTTTGTAATAGCTCCCTTTCCCCCAAAGGGAGCTAACTTATTCCAAGGAAATTTATGAAAAAATCTGTTTTATTTTTAGCATTTGCTCTTATATCTTTGAATGCAAACTGGGATATAAATATGCAAGAGTGTATTAATAAAAGCAACGCTAAAGCTTGCGAGAGTTTTACAAAAAAGCTTTCAAGCGAGTGTGAGAATAAAGATAAAATTTCTTGCTTTATCTATGCAGATATGCTAGGGCGTGGCCTTGGCGCAGAAAAAGATACGCAAAAATCTTTTGAGATATTTAAATCGCTTTGTGATGACGGTAGTAGCGAGGCTTGCTATGAGCTAGCGACAAAGTATCTTCAAGGAAATGGCACTGAGCAAAGCTTTGATCTTTCTGCAAACGCTCTTGATAAGGCTTGCAAGATGGGCAGCAAGCGAGCTTGCAATGTATTAGAGCTTGTGCCAAAAAATTAGCCTAATTTTATACTTGTACTAATTAAAAGAAATTTCTTAAATATAGTTTCTTTAAAGTTAAATTTACTTTAGTATTACTTGGAATTTCTTTTTTATTAACTAAAAATTTTATTAAAATTTATGCTTAAATAATACTATTCCATCGTCCTAAATGGACCCTCCTTTTTGTAACTGATAAGTCTTTGCTTCCCCCTTTTCTGGCTTTTCGTATACACAAAGAGGAGTTGTTTATT
>NZ_POZU01000051.1:0-6777 GCF_002914005.1 Campylobacter concisus
ATGTTGGTTTGATTGTATAAATATATCCGTATATGGCAGTTATTGCAACAATAATAGTTGCAATATTACCAAGAATAGAATAAGTATCTTTATTTTTTAAAATTATATAAACATATTTCATAAAATATAACAACCATACTTTCATAGCTTTATTACTCCAAAATAAGAAAACAAATCAAACATCTTATTATAAAAAGTTCTTTACTGACAACCCTCGCATTCGATCGAGCGGTCAGCTACGTCGTTTAGCTTTTCGCTATCTGGGCTTTCAGAGCGTAGATAGTAGGTTGATTTTAGTCCAAGCTCCCATGCAAGCGTGTAAATTTCACTTAAGTATCCGCCGCTTGCTTTGTCTAAACTCATGAAGATATTTAGGCTTTGACCTTGATCGATCCATTTTTGGCGGATCGCACCTGCTTTTATGAGGATCCTTTGGTCAAGCTCATAAGCTGGCGTGTAAAACTGCCAAGTGTCAGGGCTGAGATTTGGCACGACATTTGGGATCATGCCACTTAGGTTGTGCTCAAACCACTTGCGTTTATAGACTGGCTCGATAGTTTGGGTAGTGCCAACTAGGATCGAGATCGAGCTAGTTGGAGCGATCGCCATTAGGTAGCCGTTTCTCATACCATCACACTTAACCTTTTCTCTTAGCTTGTCCCAGTCGCAGATATTTTCGTCAAATAGCCCGCCTTTGTCGTTTAAAAGAGCTTTTGCGTTCTCGTTTGCGGTGTCTATTGGCATGATGCCTTTGCTCCATTTTGAGCCTTCAAATTTTGGATAGATGCCCTTTTCTACGGCTAAATTTGAGCTAGCGTAGATCGCGTTGTAGCTTATGTTTTCCATTATGCTATCAATGAGCGCCAAGTGCTCATAGCTGCCCCATTTTACGTTTTTCTCAGCTAGCATTTGCGCCTCACCCATGACGCCAAGGCCGATCGAGCGAGAGGCTAGGTTTGTGTGTTTTACCTTTTTGTGTGGGTAGAAATTTAGATCTATAACGTTATCAAGCATCCTGATAGCTATCGGCACAACACGCTCGATGTCCTCTTTGCTATTTATCTTGCTTAAATTTATACTTGCAAGGTTGCAAACTGCCGTTTTGCCCTCGATACTCTCTTTTTCTACGATGAAAATTTGCTTGCCTTTTAGGCTATCAAGCGCGCTAAGCTTTTTGGCTTTTTTAGTTATGCCGCTATCGACCGTGACGTCTTCTTCTTCGTCAAATAGCTCCTCGCCGCCGTCTTCATAAGTGATCTTGATCTTATAGTAGTTTGGCGCTGTGTTTTGGAAAATTTCGGTGCACAAATTTGAGCTTCTGATGATGCCCTCGTGGTCGTTTGGATTTGTTTTGTTGGCATTGTCTTTAAAGCATAAAAATGGCATGCCAGTTTCAAAATAGCTAGTTAAAATTTTCTTCCAAAGCTCTTTTGCAAGAATGGTGTTTTTCTGGATATTTTCGTCGTTTTCATACTCCAAATATCTCTTCTCAAACTCCTCGCCGTAAAGGTCGCAAAGGTCGCTTACTTGAGCTGGGTCAAAGAGACTCCAGCGGCCATTTTCTTTGACACGCTTCATAAATAGGTCGTTTATCCAAAGCGCAGGGAAAAGCTCGTGTGCACGGCGTCTCTCTTCACCTGAGTTTTTACGAAGATCGAGAAAATCGCTCACGTCCATGTGCCAAGGCTCGATATAAACAGCGATCGCGCCCTTTCTAGTGCCTAGCTGATCGACCGCTACTGCGATGTCGTTTGTCACTTTTAAAAATGGTATGATACCGCCAGCTGCGTTTTTGTGTCCATCGATGCTACCGCCCATTGCGCGCACCTTGCTCCAGTCCCAGCCGATACCGCCACCAAATTTTGAAAGTAGTGCCATCTCTTTGTAGCTATCAAAAATTCCTTCGATATTATCAGGCGTACTACCTACGTAACAGCTACTTAGCTGGTGGCGTGTAGTCCTTGCGTTTGAGAGTGTTGGCGTGGCTAGCATCACTTCAAATTTAGAGATAAGGTCGTAAAATTTCTTAGCCCAGCCTTGGCTATCTAGCTCGTTTTGCGCAAGAAACATTGCGATCGCCATAAACATATGCTGTGGTAGTTCTATTGGCATGCCATTCTTATCTTTGATGAGATAGCGGTCATAAAGCGTCTTGATACCAAGATATGCAAACTGAAGGTCACGCTCAGGCTTGATGTATGCATTTAGATCCTCTAAGTCATACTTCTCTTTTAGTCCAGGGATGATGCGACCTACTTTTTCACCTTTTACTAGGTAGTCTTTTAGGTGATTGTAGCCGTTAAAGCCGGTCACTTTGTGATAAAGGTCGAACAAAAATAGTCTCGCAGCGACAAATGTCCAGTTTGGACGGTCGATATCGATCTTATCAACTGCTGTTTTTATAAGAGTCTGCTGAATTTCCTCAGTCGTTATCATATCTCTAAACTGGATTTTCGCATCTACTTCAAGCTCGCTAAGGCTTACGTTACTAAGGCCTAGGACCGCTTCATTTGTGTATTTTTTGATCTTACTGATATCAAGCTCTTCTGTTCTGCCATTACGTTTTATAACTTTCAAAAATATCTCTCCATGTTAAATTTTAATTTGGGATTTTATCCAAAAGGAGATAAAAACTCTCTTTGTTAAAAAAGTGCTTTTAAATATAAAATTTGACTCAAAAATAATATTTTATTTTTAAAAATTAAAAATTTGATCTTATTTTAAAATGATTGTAAAAATTTTTGAAGCGATGTCTTGAAGCAAGAAGCATAAATTTACTTCTTGCGTTTAAATTTACTTGCCAAAGACTCTGGCAAAAATTTTATCTACGTTTTTGGTGTAGTAGTTGTAGTCGAAACACTCTTTGATCTCATCTCTGCTAAGGCTCTTAGTTAGATCCTCGTCGTTTAGCAAATTTTGCAAAAATAGGCTGTGACCTTGCTCATCTATCGCTTTTTTGCCCTCTTGCAAGTCTGCCCAGACCTTCATAGCATTGCGCTGAACGATCTTGTAGGCATCCTCTCTAGAAATTCCACGCTGTGGCAGCTGCAAAAGTACGCGCTGTGAAAAGACTAGTCCGCCTGTTAAATTTAAATTTTTCATCATATTTTCTGGATAGACGACTAAATTTGCTATCAAATTTTTGATGCGAACCAGCATAAAATCAGCCGTGATAAACATATCTGGCAGGATAAATCTCTCAACCGAGCTGTGGCTGATATCGCGCTCGTGCCAAAGGGCGACATTTTCTAGCGCTGGCGTAACGTATGAGCGTAGCACCCTGCAAAGGCCGGTGATATTTTCGCTAAGGACTGGATTGCGTTTGTGTGGCATCGCGCTTGAGCCCTTTTGTCCTGGGCTAAAGTACTCCTCTGCCTCATAAACCTCGGTCCTTTGGTAGTGTCTAATGGCAACTGCGATCTTCTCACAAGTAGAGGCTAGAACTGCGATGGCGCTTACCGCATGTGCGTAGCGGTCGCGCTGGATCACTTGATTTGACGCTGGGGCAGCTTTTAGGCCAAGCTCTTCGCATGTTAGCTCTTCAAATTCCATCGGAGCGTGGGCTAAATTTCCCATAGCGCCTGAGAGTTTGCCATAGCTGATCGTATCTTTTGCGTCTTTGATAAGCTTTAGCGCCCTTGCGATCTCGTCATACCAGATGGCAAGTACAAGGCCAAAGGTTATCGGTTCGCCGTGGATGCCGTGGCTTCTGCCAACCATGAGCGTGTGCTTGTGCTCGTTTGCTCTGTCTTTGACTGCCTGCATAAACTCCTCTACGTCGCTTATGATGAGCTCTAGGCTCTCTTTCATCTGAAGTGCGACGGCTGTGTCGATGCAGTCGCTTGAGGTCATGCCGTAGTGCACAAACCTGCTCTCCTCGCCAAGGCTCTCGCTGACGCTTGTTAGAAATGCGATGACGTCGTGCTTTGTCGTCTTTTCTATCTCGTCGATGCGAGCCACTTTAAAATTAGCGTTTTTGCAAATTTTCTCGCAGTCGCCGTCGCTTATGAAGCCAAGCTTATTCCAAGCTTTAACAGCAGCTTTTTCTACCTTGAGCCAAGCATCATACTTTGCTTGCATACTCCACTTATCAGCCATCTCTTTGCGCGAGTATCTTTCGACCATTGTTGAACCTTTTTGTATTAGTTTTCTTTATCATAAAAGTAATTTTTAGTATTGGAAGCTAAAAACTACATCGTATAATTTTATAAAATTTAAGTTTGGATTATATAAAATCCGTGCTGAAATGTCGGTTATATACTTATAAATTTGTGCTTAAGCTAACTCGCTCATTTTTAAAAGGATTACATTGCCCTACGTAAATAAATTTATTGCCACTACAGACAAACAAAAAGCGTATGAAATTTTAATGAAAACTGGCTTTAGCATGAGAGAAGCGCAACGCCTCATAGATAAAGGCAGGTTGATCTGTGGCGGCAGTGTCGTGAGCGAGAAAAATGCCATTTTGTGCGGTGATGTCTTTTTGATCGACTATGAGGCGGCGCCAAAGGGGCTAAAGCCGATCTTTGAGTGCGAGAGCTTTGCGGTATTTGATAAGCCAAGTGGAGTGCTAAGCCACCCAAATGGCAGACACTGTGAGTACTCGCTAAATGATGAAATTTATACGCTTTTTGGACGAGATGCGAGCGTGGCACATAGGCTAGACTTTGAAACAAGCGGCGTGATAGTCGTTGGCAAAGATAGAAATTCCACGATAAAACTAAAGAAAATCTTTGAAAACAGAGAGGTTTCTAAAAGCTACGTCGCGATGGTGCAAGGTAAGATCGAGCGAGAATTTACGATCGATGCTAAGATGGATCTAGCGAACAACTACGACGATGTGAAAATGCGAATGCAAATTTGTGAAAATGGCAAGAGCGCTGTGACTAAAATTTTGCCAATCAGATATTTTGACGATATCGATACGACTTTACTTCAGGCTATCCCACTCACTGGCAGGCAGCATCAAATTCGCTTACATTTGTTTCATGTGAAACACAAGATACTTGGCGAACCACTTTATGGTTTGTCACGTCCGCAGATCGAGAAAATTTTAGATAAAGAGATGAGCGAGCATGAACGGATAAATTTAACTGGAGCAAAAAGGCTCTTGCTTCACTCGGACGAGATTTCTTTTAAATTTGATGAAATTTTTTATAACATAAAAAGTAAATTTGACGCTGAAAGCGAGTTTTATAGATTTGCAAAAGAAGGTTTACTTTAGTCTAAAAATTTTTTAATAAATTTCTATTTCTCATAAACCTTTACCTACGTTTTGCCAAAGTTTATCACTTTTAAATACCACAATGATAATTTTGTAGTTTATGCAATTAATGCTCCATTTTATTTCTTTATGAGAGCTAGGCTTTATCTTAATGTTAAGGCTTAGATTTTATGCCTATCTTTTTCATCTTTTAAAACTTTTAAAATAAGCCCTAATCCAAGTAAAACCACAACAACAATAAAGACTATTTCGGCTATATCAAGCGCACTCATTCTAACTCACACTGGCTTTACTATTTCTTCGAGTGACTGTGTTTTTGAATTTTTATTACCAGCAATAGCTTTAAATTTTGCATTTTCATTTCGCTGTTTTAGCTGCCCGCAAGCTGCACTTATATCAAGCCCTTTGCTCTGTCTGATCGTACAAGTGATGCCATGATCCCTTAAATATTCTTGAAATTTTAGCATGCTGGCAAGCTCAGGTCGTCCAAATTCGCTACCTTCATGTGGGTTAAAATATATAAGATTTACCTTCGCTTTTATGCCATGAAGTAGTTTTACCAACTTTTTAGCATCACTCACGCTATCGTTTAAATCCTTGATAACAAGGTATTCAAACATCACACGCTTTCGCATATCGATAGGAAATCCTCTAACAGCATCCATAACAGCCTCGATATTATACGCCTTATTTATCGGCATTAGACGGCTTCTAAGCTCATTAGTAACAGCATGAAGCGATATAGCCAATAACACACCAAGATCCATCTCGCCAAGCTTTTTTATCTGGCTGCCAAGGCCACTAGTTGAAACAGTTTGACGACGTGGTGATATGGCTAGACCCTCGTTAAGAGCTAAAATTTTGATCGCTTTACTAACGTTAGTAAGATTATCAAGTGGCTCACCCATACCCATATAAACGACATTTATGCGTCTTTCATAAGGTATTTTATTTTCTCTTTTTATCCATAAAATTTGTCCCACAATCTCGCCTGCAGTCAAATTTCTAACGAGCCCACCCTTTGCTGTTAGACAAAAAGCACAGCCCATTTTACAACCAACCTGAGAACTAACACAAACAGTATAACGAGCATGACGACTTATCTTACCATCTTCATCACTAATCTCTTCTTTCATCGGTAGCAAAACGCTCTCTATCTTTAACCTGTCTTTTAACTCGAAAAGATACTTGATAGAGCCGTCGCTACTCTGCTCAAATTTCACACATTTTAGAGGATCGAGGTAAAATTTCTCGGCCAAATCCTGACGCATATCTTTTGGTAAATTTAGCATTTGGCTAAAATCGGTTGCATTTTTTTTATATATCCACTCATAGATTTGTGTTGCTCTAAATGGTGGAGAAACCAACTCTTTTAGTTCATCAATACTAAGATCAAACAAATTTATCACATATTTTCCTTTAAATATTTTGTTAGAATTTTCTTGGCCTCTGCGTGATTTTTTATAAAATCAGCATGTGCATTTTTATCACAAAAATTTGTCGCTACAAAAATTCCGTAAGCTGGAATTTTAAAAATTTGAGCTACTTTCAGA
>NZ_POZU01000052.1:0-6696 GCF_002914005.1 Campylobacter concisus
ATAAAGTTTATCGTGATTTTTATGTTATAAGGTTTTATTACAATTACAAAGGAGACAATTATTTTTTATTACTCCTTTTACCTGATTTAAGCCTTGGGTGTTCCAGGGCTTTACTAAATTTTATAAGTTCTATGGGTAGAATTTATAAAATTTATTTAAAGGAGATGTTATGAAAAATACTTTGAGTTGTCTTGCACTAGCTTCTGTGCTTTGTTCATCGGCCTTTGCCATAGGAGGTCCAAGTGGAGCCAAGCTTGACTATGCTATCACTGGGCAAATCGGCGAAGTAGTAGTAAATCCTTACGACACTGCTCCACTTACCGCAGTTATCAAAAATGGTGGCTACACACTAAGCAATGCCAAAGTAACCATCGTACCAAAACAAGGCGGTCAAGTAATAAGCTATAAAGTGGCTGACAAGCATCTTCGCACACATGGCGGTATTCCAGTTTTTGGCATGTATCCTGACTATCAAAATACAGTTGAAGTCGAATACGACAAGATTTACAAGGGCAAAAGCGAGCACGTAAAAGAGAGCTATAAAATTTACGCCCCAGCTATCTACCTAGAAAGCTCAGGCACACCAAATCAAAAGGGCGCGCTCTTTGATAAGATCGAGGTTACTAAGCCTGCGAGTGCTAAATTTGCAAACCGCCTCTACTACGTAAATAACTTCGTAAATAAAACAGGCAAGGGCACAAAAGTCGTTTGGAACAACCCAGCTGGCGGTGCGATCGAGTGGAACTACAGCCCAAATAACTTCATCCTTGATACAAAAGGCGAGGTTAGATGGTATCTTGAACCAAGTAAAATTTACGATCTAAAACAGCCATTTCACGCTGGCGTAATGATGGGCTTTAAGCAAAATGACGATGGTGCGATGACTTGGGGATATGGTCAAAGATACGCAAAATACGACATCATGGGTAGAGAAATTTTCAACCGTGAGCTACCAGCTAGCTACAACGACTTCTCTCACTCAATGGACGTAGCACAAAACGGACACTACTTCTTACGCGTGGCAAATGCTGATTATAAAAGAGCTGATGGCAAAAACGTAAGAACAGTGCGCGACGTGATCGTTGAGCTTGACCGCGATGGCAACGTAGTTGATGACTTTAGACTATATGAAATTCTTGATCCTTATCGCGACATCGTGCTAAAAACGCTTGATCAAGGCGCAGTTTGCTTAAATATAGACGCTAAAAAAGCAGGCCACACTGCAAGCACAGATGAGCTTCAGTCTATGGATACGCACGATAAATGGGGCGACATAGTTGGCGCTGGTCCCGGACGCAACTGGGCGCACGTAAATAGCGTGGATTATGACCCAAGCGATGATAGTATCATCATCTCAAGCCGCCACCAAGACGCAGTTATCAAGATCGGCCGTGATAAACAAGTAAAATGGATTATGGGTGCTCACAAGGGCTGGAGCGATAAATTTAAAGACAAACTCCTCCAGCCAGTTGATAGCAAAGGCAATAAAATAGTCTGCGAAGATGAGTACTCAAAATGCCCAGGATACGAGAGCGATAAAGGTGGCTTTGACTGGCAATGGACGCAACATACTGCATTTAGGATAGATAGCAAGTCTAAAAAAGGCGAAATTTATCTAAGCGTCTTTGATAACGGCGACACAAGGGGCATGGAGCAACCAGCCATCGCTGGCATGAAGTACTCTCGTGCGGTCGTTTATAAGATCGATGAGAACAAAAAGACCGTTGAGCAGATCTGGGAGTACGGCAAAGAGCGCGGCAAAGAGTGGTATAGCTCAGTTACTAGCCTTACGCAGTATCAAGATGACCTTGATAGTGTGATGGTCTATTCAGCTGTTGCTGGCATGCAGTTTGACATCGCAAAAGGTCGCCCAGTAGGACTTCCTAGTCCGCACATCGATGAGTTTGAGTGGGGCGCAAAAGAGCCTAGCATCGAGATAAAAATGACAAATACTATGGGCTATCAAGCATTTCCATTTAGCTTACAAAAAGCTTTCGAGAAATAATCTCTCTTTTCTCCCCTTTTTGCCAAGTGCAAGAAGGGGAGCCATTACTACAAATTTAATCTATCAATAATAGATAAAAATCTACATTCGCTCATAAATTTTAAAACTATAAAATTAGAAATTTATATTGTAAAGATATTATTTATTAAGGCGATAACATATAGTATTAGCACTTATATATAAAAATATATATTTAATATAAGGAGAAAAAATGACAAAATTTTTCATGGCTTTAGTGGTGCTGTTTGCAGGCATTTTACTTAATGCAGCTGAGTTTAGAGACGTCAAAGACGTCACTGGCGACGTCGTAAAGGTTCCCGCAAAAGTAGAAAAAATCGCCACGCTTTGGTATGCGAACAATCAAATCATATTAATGCTAGGCGGCGCAGACAAGATAGTAGCGACTACCGATCTAATCAAAAATAACAAATGGTTTGCGCACGTTTATCCTAGAATTTCAAGCATCCCAAACGGCGTAAACGGCAAAGATTTGTAGGTAGAAGAGCTAATTAAACTAAGCCCAGACATCGTTATAGCCGCCGATAAAAAGAACAAAGAAGAGCTAACCAAAAACGGCTTTACCGTACTTTATCCATCATTTACGAATCATGCGGATATGAAAAAAAGCGTATCTATAATGGCTGAGGTCATAGGCGGCGAAGCGCCGAAGATAGCTCAAAAATTTAATGAGTATTTTGACGGCAACCTTAAAAGAGTACAAAACGAAATAGGCAAGATCGCGCCATCATACAATAAACCAAAAGTACTTCACATAGCCGGCGGCAAAAATTTATTCAAGGTTGATGGCACAAATACAATCATAGACAAGTGGATAAGAGTCGCAGGCGGAGTAAATGCAGTACAAAAAGCTGGAAATATGCTTGAACTAAACGCAGAAGAGATCCCAAATATAAATCCAGATGTGATCATCATAGGTAGAGCCAAAGCTCCCGAAATTTTAAAAAAGATATATGAAAACCCTATCTACGCAGACATTAACGCTGTAAAAAATAAAAGAGTTTACGTAAATCCTACTGGCGTTTTTAGCTGGGATAGATACGGCGCCGAGGGAGCATTGCAAATTTTATGGGCGGCTAAGATATTACACCCTGAAATTTTTAAAGATATAGATATAGCAGCTGAGACAAAGAAATTTTATAAAGAGTTTTTACACTACGAGCTAAGCGATGATGAAGTAAATTACATCTTAAATGGCTTAGACCCAACTGGAAAATAATTTATCCTTACGGCGGTAAATTTATCTACATTTACCACCAAATTTTAATCCATTTTCAACTTTTATTTATCATCCAGACTTACTGATTTATATATACCAACTACTTAAACAACTAAAATTTTGTAGATCTGATGCTAGTTAAAAAGATAAAAAATTATAAAAATTTAATGATAGAAAAGAATATCCCAAAGGAATTTCCTTTGGGATTAAAAGTATAGATATTAAAGTACGTGTATCTGGTCTTGAACTTCGATTGTAGTTGTACCACTAGTATAAGTAGTATAACCACCAGAACTAGCACCTTTAGTCCAGCTACTTCCAAGAGTAAGCTCATCGTTACTATCGCCATCTATTTTTAGCTTATTCTCGTTACTATCACGTAATATATCTTGAACATTACTAGCTGTAAGAGATAAGGTTGTCTTTTCTCCATTAGTCATATCTAGTTTTTCAATATTTTTAACATGACTAAAGTCTATGCTATTATCAGCTACTTTTAATGTATCAAATCCAGCTCCGCCGTCGATAGTCGTATTAATTAGCGTTGCACCTTTGTCTACTATGATAGTATCGTTACCGGTCGTTAGACCATCTATGCTATCACCATATATAGAAGCATTTTCAAATCTAGCTCCAGATTTGATATGGATTGTGTCATTACCAGCATCACCCTCTACTTTAGCGTTATCAAATTTTCCAGAGTTAACGAAAATTCTATCGTCTCCTGCTCCGCCGTGTACGCCGGCATTATGATTGCCTGCATTTTCGCCTTTAAATTCTGCTCCGTTAACATTTATTATATCGTCGCCGGCATCTGCATATACATTAGCTTGATTAAATTTAGCTCCACTTTCTAGATTTATAGTATCTACACCATTTCCAGCAGCTATATAAGAGAAGTCTTGGAATATAGTTCCATTATTTATAGTGATTGTGTCGTCGCCATTGCCAGTATCTATAGCAGATAGGTTACCATCGGCAAGTTTTAGGAACGTAGTATTTGTAACTTCTACCGTATCGTTGCCATCACCGGTATTTAAAGCAGAACTTTGAAAGGTTGTGCGAGCATCGTCAGGGTTGCGGTTAATAGTTATAGTATCGTTACCTTCTGAAGTATTTATAGTGTTATAGTTAAATATTGTTCCTTCTTCGATATCAACATCATCGTCGCCTTTATCCGTATCAACTACCGCATGCGTTAAAGTAGAATTGTTAATCACCACGTGATCTTTGTCGGCACCGGTATTTATAGATGTTTTTGCGCTAGCGGTGCCATTAAGTTTAGAACCCCTAATTTCTAGGTCGTCTTCTCCTGCACCAGTACTTATGCTATTTTCGCCTTCCATCAAAGAGTCGCCTTGTATTTGCACTAAATCGTCTTTGCTACCGGTAGTTATCATAGTCTTTTCGACTTTAGCTTTGTGTATCTGCACATGCTTATGATCGCCGTCGCCCATATTTATCTTTACATCGTCAAAATCTGATACTCTATTTGCATAGTTACCGCTATTGCCTAGACCGCTTAGCAGTACAGTATCTCGGCCGTTGCCAGTATTTATCTCGGTTTTAGTCGCTATAGGTTTTGAATAAGGCTGAGTCGGATCTGAATCATAATTCTCACTATGATGCTCAAACGTAACTATATCATTGCCTTCTCCAGTTTCCATTTTTACAGAATTTAAAGACGATCCATCAAATACTTGAACGATATCACCGCCGTTTCCGGTTTTAATATCAGTATATTTTATATTAGAGTCTTTGATAGTTATCATATCAGTATCGTCACCAGTGTCTATTTCTACGGTATTATGTTCATCTACGCCTTCTACTGTAGAGTTATTTATATTTATTTCGTCTTCACCGGCATTAGTACTTATACCAGAACCTAGTCCTCCGAATTTTGAACCGTTGTTTATATTTATGATATCTTTACCATCTCCAGTACTTATATAAGCTTCACTAAATACCGCATTGTTGGTTAATGTTATTTCGTTACCGCCATTACCGTTTTCTATACTACTACCTTTCATAGCAGCATCGTCTATAGTTACTTTATTTAGACCTTCTCCTAATTTCATTTCGACCCTGGTTAGCTCAGCTTTATCACTCACATTTACGATGTCGTCTCCAGCTCCGGTGCTAATACTAGATCTCCTACCTTCCACCGATTTTTTTAGATCGGTCTTAATATTGATCGTACTTTTTGTACCAACATCTTCCGCTATGATGTTAACACCAGTAGTAGTAGCTCCTTTTTCAAAATTTATCGTATTTTCTTTGGCTACTACTTCTATTTTAGCATTAGACATAAATGCTCCGTTTTTCACGTTTAGCTCAGAAGTATTACCTTGTTCTCCTTTATCTAAAGGACTAGCAGACTTACCCATATGTATAAGAGCCCCTTCATGTCGGGTACCGTGAATATTAGCTCCAGAATTTACGTTTATAGTGTCATTGCCGCTTCCGCTTTTGATCATGGTACCTTTTTTTAGCTCGGCTCCGGAATTTACGTTTATAATGTCATTGCCGCTTCCGCCGTCTATTACACTAACTCTCTCATCGGTTACGTCAAACGAAGCGTTTTCGATATTTATTACATCATTATCGGCACCGGTCATCAAGATAGATCCCTTAAAATTAATCTTATCCGTAGCGGTTCCTTTTAAATTTACGGTTTCGCTTCCAGCGCCCATATTTATTATAGTATTAGTTAAAGTGACGCCAGGAGCTATATTTAAGTTGTCTGAACTTGAACCGGTGCTTATATAAGATTGACCGCCTATGTATTCGTGAGTAAACGGATCTATTTCATAAGTACCAGTACCTGTTACGTCAGAAGTTATATTTATCTCGTCGCCCTTTACACTGCTATAAATTTTAGTATCTATATTAGTACCGTCTGAAGTAATCTTACTTCCATTATCTCCGCCAAATACGCTAAGATCACTTGAAGGATTTACTATTTTGGCCACATCTCCAGTATGATTTGCCGAATTAGCACTACTTGTTAGCACCAAGTCTTTAGCATCATCTTGACCAATAGCTAACTTGCCGTCGTTACTTTTAAACCAGCCGTCTTGAAAGGTAAATGTATTTACTCCAGCGTTAGGAACTAGATAATCCCTACCGTCTATCCATCTAACTATACTATAGCCATTCAAAGTAGATCCGGCATTAGACATGTCATTTACTAGACTTCGCATATGGAAAACGAATCCGTCGTTTATATTTTCGTTTAGATACGCCGATAAAGGAATCTTTATACTTCCTGCTGGTAAAGCAGGTCCTGTTGCTTCAGTTCCAGCCCCAGCCACAACAGCACTTCCACCACTTACACCAAAGCTATTATCTCCACCTGCTGCTAGAGATAAAGCATCTATGCTTCCTACATTAGCATTTATGTTACTAATGTGGCCTCCTTCTGCAAAGCTAGTAGAAGATAAGCTTACGCCAT
>NZ_POZU01000053.1:0-433 GCF_002914005.1 Campylobacter concisus
GTTTAATGGCTTAATCAGAGAGCTTGCCGATGTCATTAGCTACTCGCAAAACGTTTTACGGCTAAAGGCTAAATTCCGCCCAAATTTAGGCCACAGCATAGCAGTAAATGGCGCATGCTTAAGTGTAACCAAACTATATGAAGATGGCTTTAGCGTGGAGCCAAGCGCAGAGAGCCGGGCAAAAGTCGCGGCTGAAAATTTAAGTGGCTTGGTGCATATCGAGCCAGCGATTAAGCTCGAGAGCGCGTAGATGGGCATCTGATGCCAGGACATATCGACTTTACCGGCGTGCTCTCGGCTATAAAAAAGCATGAAAACGGATTTGATTTCTACATCGACTCGCCACGTGCCCGATATTCACCAAGCCACTTAAATTTTCAACCGCCACATTTGCCCGCGATCCTCACGTTATGTGACATTTTCTCTAACTGAA
>NZ_POZU01000054.1:0-12976 GCF_002914005.1 Campylobacter concisus
GCCTTTGCCTATAATTATAAATAGCAAAAATATTTAGAAATCTTGAGTGATATAAAATGCTTAGTAAAGAGTTGATCGAAAAAAATGTTGATTTTGTTTTGCAGATGCCAACTCTTTTTGAAAAGGTCGAGCGTTTTTTATTAGCTGGTAATCTAACTGAGGCAGTTACTACTTTACAAAATATAGCATCTTTTAAAACTTATTTTAACTCCATTTTTAAACGTGCAAAATTTGATATTCCTTATGATGGCAACGATTTGGTAGTAATAGCAAATATGCTTGGCATTGATACTTTTAGGGCGATAGTGCTTTCTTATTTTATATTTTTAAAATCCCCAAAAATTTATAAGGTATTTAATTTTAAAATCGTTGATTTGATCGAGCTTAATGCTAAAATTTTATCAGATTGGCTAAAAGTATTAAATTCTTTTAAAGAAAAACGATACAGCTATTTATCACTTGCTCCGTATTCTATTGCCTGTATTATAGTGTGTGAGAATTTATTTTCGAAATTTCCATCTTGTATGTCAGACGTTATTTCGTATTCTGACGTAAGCTATAATAAAATTTTGCAAAAAAAATATGGCTTTAATATTTTGGATATTTTTTTAAAAGCAATGAATATGAACAAACAATCATTAAGCAAGATTGATAAAGAGATGCTTTGTTTTTTTGAGATTTTGCTCTCTTATGAGTCCAGTAGGCCTGAATTTTATGATTTTGGAGTTGATAAAATTTTAGACATCAATGTTTATCCAGAGATGCAAACCATTATATTTATTAAAAAAGCTCTACAAAAATGAAATTAACTTTTAATGGTTCTATGGCTATTATAAGGCCTTTTGGTTTTTTGGAAGCAGAGAATGTTCCATTAAAATTAAGTGAAAAATATATAAACCAAATTTCATCGCGTGATATCAGCGCTATACTGCTCTCACTAAAAAATGTTACATTTTTTAGCCCTATTTGGCTTGGTAAAATAATTGAAAATTTAAGCGAAGAAGCGCAAAAACATGGCATAGTATTTGCGATTTGCGATTACAATGAAATTTTTTATGAATTGATGATGAAAACAGTTAAGAATATTTTAAATATCTCGATGTTTGAAAGTGAAAATATCGCAAGCTTGTTTTTAAATAAATTTCTAAATAACGCAAATGACAAAGTTTTCATTTATAACTCAACTGAGCAGTATAAGCACTATTTGGCCAATTATCTCAAAAATCGATCATTTGATGTGGTTGAGGCTAGAGATGCGACCGAGTTTAATAAAAAAAAGAATTTATATAGTTATGCAGTGTCACAGCTAAATCATGTGAGATTAAGACAAAATCAGATAGATACTTTTATAAAAGATGGTGTCGTTGTTTATGCCATAAAAAGTTTTATGGACTCAGATTTTATTGAAGATTTTGATATGTCAGCTCATGACATTATGCTAAAAATCGGATATAAATTTTTTATTTTATGGGTAAATATTTCTGGTGCTTTAAATATAAGGGGTGCAAAATTTCTAATCAAACTTGCTAGCATTAGCAAAAGATCAGGTGCATTTATTTCGCTTTGTGGTATAAACGAATCAAATTTATCTATTGAATTAGTAACGTATCTTAAAGATGCAAATATATTTATCTATAAAAATTTAAATGACTTTTACAAAGACGACACTATTTTTTATCTTAAAAAAAGAGACTTTGATGCAGAGCCAGTAGATATCAACAAGAGCGTTGCTCAAATTTCATCTTATGTGACGCAAATTGCGAGCAAAATTATCTCACAGTTAGCAGAAGAAGAAATTTTGTGTGTTGATACCAAGGTTAGTGCGCTTGACATAGAGGATGAGTACGATTATTTGCGTATTTGTGTTCAGTATTATGGTGATATTTACGCAAGAGTGCTATTTGGTATAAAAAAAGATAAGTTAGATAAAATTTGCTCTATTTTTATGCCTGAAGGCAATGATTCAAATGATTATTTAAGTGGATATTCTCAAATTTTTAGTATCATTACAGATAAATTTTTGACTCATCTTTGGCAAAAAGGCATAAAAGTAAAAGTTAGCTTGCCTAAAATTTTATCCGATGATGTTTTTTTTGATCACAATAGTGTAGGCATCATGAATAGACTAGATGTAAAAGATGACGAAATAGGCTTTATATTTGTAACCAAGTAAGGAGAAGAAATGTATGTTGCACCTAGTATTTTATCGGCTGATTTTGGAAATTTGGCAGCTGAGATAAGAGCCATTTGCGAGGCTGGGTGCGATCTGGTACATGTTGATGTTATGGACGGGCATTTTGTGCCAAATTTAACTATCGGCCCAGTTGTGGTAAATGCTGTTGCAAAAGCAGCTACAAAGCCACTCGATATTCATTTAATGGTTGAGAATAATTCGTTTTTTGCCGACCTTTTCTTACCGCTAAAGCCAAAATTTCTAACCTTTCACATTGAAGAAGAGAAGCATCCATTAAGGCTCATAGATCACATCAGGAAAAACGGCGTTGGCCCTGGTATCGTGCTAAATCCGCATACGCCAGTTAGTGCGATCGAGTATATTATTGATGAAGTTGATATGGTGCTTTTGATGAGCGTAAATCCTGGCTTTGGCGGTCAGAAATTTATGCCAGTCGTGCTTGAGAAAACAAGGGCGCTAAGAGAGCTGATAGAACGAAAAAACGCTAAGTGTCTTATTGAAGTAGATGGCGGCGTAAACGGACTAAATGCGCCTGATCTTGAAGAGGCTGGAGCTGATATTTTGGTGGCTGGCAACTACATCTTCTCATCAAATTCCTACGAACAAGCCATTCGCGCAATAAAGCTTGAGTTTTGAAACCAAAAAAACAGCGTTTAGAAAATAGCATAGAAATTTTAGCTAGGCAAAATTTAAGCTATCATGAGTTTATTTTAAGATTTAGCGATATCGAGGAAATTTCATCTATTATTGACGTGCGCGATCTTGATATGTGGCGAACTCTTGGGCTTGACATCACTAGAAATGAAGAGAATGAGATCGAGCTTGGCACGAGATTTAGAGATATTTGCGAGCAGGAATTTTGCGTGGTTGATATCGAAACGACTGGCGGTACGACGAGCGGACAGATCATCGAAATAGGCGCAATCAAAATGAAAAATAGCGTTGAGATAGGGCGTTTTGAAAGCTTTGTGGCAGCCCCTGTGGTGCCTGAAAATATCACCGAGCTAACCGGCATAAAGGCTAGCGATTTAGTTGGCGCGCCAAATTTGCTAAACGTGCTTGAGCGATTCAAAATATTTCTTGGAACTAGCGTCTTTATCGCGCACAACGTAAATTTTGATTACGGATTTATCTCTCATAGCCTAAATGAGATTGGCCTTGGCATGTTGCTAAACAGAAAGCTTTGCACCATCGATCTTAGTCGCCGCACTATCGCTTCGCAAAAATACGGACTTGGCTCGCTAAAAGAGCTTCTTGGCATAAACAATACCCACCATAGAGCGTTAAATGACGCAATAGCGGCAGCTGAAATTTTTAAAGTTTGCCTCACACGCCTACCTTTTAGTATCCAAACGACAGAGGATCTCATAAGCTTTAGCAAAACAGCTCCAAGCGTGAAGCTAAAACCTGAACCAGTTTTGTGTGCGAATTAGCGATAAAAAAATATCCACAATCTCAAATTTAATCATTAATTTTTTATGCAATCTCTATTTTTAAAGGATTGTGGGCAGTTTGCTAAATTTTACAAAAAAGGAGGCAAATGAGCCAGAAAAATTTAGTTTCAAATTTTATCTCAGCTGACGATGAGATGCTCGCTTTTTTATCAAATTTTAGCAATAAGTGGTGCGTGAGTAATGATGGAGCTGAGTTTATAGAACAAAATTTGACCTTCATTGGCTCAAAGCCAGTTTTACAAAATTTAAAAGGTTACAAAACGGCTGAATATAAAAATTTTACCGACATTAAAAAATTTCTCAGCTCAGATCCAAGTATTAAAAGTAAAATTTTAAGTGGTGAGATAAGCTACATCGGCGACAACTTAACAAATATAGAGATTAAATTTGCGCCTGAGTATTTTTATGATTTTTTAAAATTTATAGCTGAAAATATCCCAGAACATCACTATTTTTGTTGTCCCAAGGAGGGCTGGATATTATTCATTGCGATGGAGGGATATGTGGAATTTGGCGTTTTGCACTAATAAATTTATTTTTAAGCAGTTGTCTAAAATTGTCCAGAAAAGGCAAAACGTGAAAGAAAATTTATTCGTAAAAATTCTTAAAATTAATAAAAAACTGAGCTTGTATCCTAACACCGCTTGCTGCTAGCAAAATTTAATCAATTTTTTTATATAATCCCTATTTTTCACAAAGGCAAAAAGATGGATAGAAAATCTTGGAGTTCAAGGCTCACATACATTTTAGCTGTTGCAGGAGCTACGGTCGGCTTTGGTGCGACGTGGCGTTTTCCGTATTTGGTCGGGCAAAATGGCGGCGGTGCCTATGTGCTCGTGTTTTGTATCGCGATGATTGTGATTGGCATACCGATGATTTTAGTTGAAAATGCGATTGGCAGACGCCTAAAATGCAATGCTGTGGATGCTTTTGGTGGATCGATAAATGGTAAAAAGATCAGCAAAAAGTGGCAGATCGTTGGCTGGATGGGACTTGTTGGTGCTTTTGGCATCATGGCTTACTATATGGTTATTGGCGGCTGGGTGCTAAACTACATCGCACAAATTTCATTTGGTTTACTTGATCTCTCGCATGTGGTTAGTTTTGAGGAGACAAGTGCATTTTATGAGCAAAACATCGTAAGCAATCCACTTGCCATAAGCTTTGCAACACTTGTTTTTGTGCTAGTTAATTACGCTATTTTGGTACAAGGTGCGGTCGGTGGTATCGAGCGATCAGCGAAATTTTTAATGCCACTACTTTTTATTTTAATGCTTATTATGATTGCTAAAAATATCACACTTGATGGTGCAATAGAAGGTGTGAAATTTTACTTAACGCCTAATTTCTCAAAGATAAATTTAAAGCTTTTCGTTGATGTTTTGGGGCAGGTCTTTTTTGCTCTTTCGCTTGGATTTGGTGTGATGATCACTCTTTCTAGCTTTGTGAAAAAGGATGAGGGTTTGGTTAAAATTTCTATCATTACAGGTATTTTAAATACGGTAATTGCCGTGCTTGCAGGATTTATGATCTTCCCTTCTCTTTTTAGCTATGGTGTATCGCCAGATAGTGGTCCAAGTTTAGTGTTTAAATCACTACCAATCGTTTTTTCTCACATGCCATTTGGTGGATTTTTCGCGGTTGCTTTTTTTGCACTTTTAATGATCGCTGCACTTACGACATCACTACCAATATATGAAGTAATAATCACGACACTTCAAGAAAAATTTAAGATAAAACGCAAAAAGGCAATATTTTTAGTCCTTGGTGGTATATTTGTTTTAGGAAATTTACCTTCGCTAATGGCCACAAACATACTAAGTCATGTAAGCATTTTTGGTAAGAATATTTTTGATGCATATGATGCAATAAGCGCAACGATATTTTTTGTATTTACTTCATTTGGTTGTGCAATATTCGTAGGTTGGGTGCTAAAAGATGATGCAAAAAAAGAAATTTTGCAAGGTAGTGAAAAACATGCAAAACTAATAAATATCTGGTTTTGGTATATCAAATTCGTCGTACCGTTTATCATTTTGGTGCTTTTTATCAGCTCGTTTTACGATAATTTTTTAAAATAGGGCGTAAAAATATGTTTTATTTTTTACTCGGTATTTATTTTTTTTACGTCGCCGCAAAGGTGTGGCTAGCGATTTTGCAGATAGGCTTTATCCGTGCAGAGGCTAAAAAGCCGGCCGTCGTGCTAGAGCAGGGGGAGTATAAAACCGCAGCCGCCGCAGCGATAAGCAATCAAAAATTTGAGCTAATTAGCCTTCTCTATCATGCCGCGATATTTATGATGTGGGCGTGCTGGGGGCTTGGCGCGATATCAGGGCATGCCTATAAAACGGGAGATATAGGCGATAACGTCTTTATGGTTATGGTATTTTTGCTCGTTTCGTCGCTGCTAGAACTACCGCTAAATATTTACGAAACCTTCGTCAAAGATAAAAGGCTTGGCTTTTCAAACGTAACGCCCAAAATTTTCGTGCTCGATCTACTTAAAACGCTCGCACTAACGCTGGTTTTCGGCACGCTGTTTGTGTGGCTGGTGCTACTTTGCATTAGATTTTTGGGCGATTTTTGGTGGTTTTGGGCGTTTTTGCTTAGCTTTGCCGTCACGCTTGTTATAAATCTCATCTACCCGACGCTCATCGCACCTATCTTTAATAAAATGCAGCCGCTAGAAGAGGGCGAACTAAAAAGCCGTATAGAATGGCTTTTGGCGCAGTGCGGCTTTAAAAGTAGCGGCGTTTATACGATAGACGCCAGCAAGCGCGACAACCGCCTAAATGCCTATTTCGGCGGCCTTGGCACGACTAAACGCGTGGTGCTTTTCGACACGCTCGTTAAAAAACTAAGCTTAGATGAGATAATCGCCGTTCTGGGGCATGAGCTGGGGCATTTTAAGCACAAAGATATCCTAAAAATGATCGCCCTAAGCGCGGTTATGCTTTTTGCGATGTTTTTTATATTCGGTAACATCCCTGACGAGGCGTATCAGGCGCTGGGGCTTCATAACGGAGGCGGCGGAGTGATCGTGTTTTTGCTACTTTTTTCGCCGATTTTCGGGTTTTTATTTTCGCCTATTAGCTCGTATTTTAGCCGCGCAAACGAATTTGGCGCCGATAAATTTGCAGGCGACGTCTCAAACAAAACCGATATGATAAGCGCGCTAAAAAAACTAGGCTCCGAAAACAAGGCCTTTCCGAAGGCTCATCCGTTCTACGCGTTTGTCTATCACTCGCACCCAAGCCTCTTTGAGCGTATAAACGAGCTGGAAAATGAAAATTGAAGAAGCTCTTAAAGAGGCTAGTTTAAGGCTAAGTTCGCTTTGCCAAAATCCAAGCAGAGTGGCTAAAATTTTGCTTATGAACTATCTTGATGTAAGCATTGAATGGATATTTTTAAATCAAAAAGAAGAATTTGATGAGAGCGGCTATTTTGCTCTAGTTAAAAGGTATGAAAACTACGAGCCTCTTGAATATATAACTGGTAAAGCTAGCTTTTATGGGCTTGATTTTTACGTGGAAAGTGGAGTGCTTATCCCAAGACCTGAAACAGAAATTTTAGTGGATAAAGTAATAGAAATTTCACGCGAATATAAAGAGCCAAAGATCGCAGAAATAGGCACAGGGAGTGGCATTATTAGCATCATGCTAGCTCTAAAAACAAAGGCAAATATCGTAGCGACAGACATCAACGAAAAAGCTTTGATGCTTGCTAAAAAAAATGCAGATAAATTTGATGTAGGTGGGAGGATCAAATTTTTAAACTGCTCTTATGTGGATGAAATTTTAGAAGATATTGATATTTTGGTTTCAAATCCGCCATATATTGCAAGAGGCTATAAACTTAGTAAATTTGTACTAAATGAGCCAGAAAGTGCGCTCTTTGGAGGCGAAGTAGGAGATGAAATCTTAAAAGATATTATTCTCATAGCCAAAGATCGTAATATCAAAAACGTTGCTTGTGAGATGGGGTACGATCAAAAAGCAAGTATGCAAAAATTCTTAGAGGCCAATGGTTTTGAGTATAGTTTTTACAAAGATTTAGCTGGCTTTGATAGAGGCTTTTGCGCGAAGTTAAAAATATAAAGGAGAGAGTTTGAGAGGAGTTTATTTTTTGCTTTTGGCAGTACTTATAGGAGCTGAGCTAACGCTTGGTATCTTGGTGGCGCCAGTCATATTTTTCCCGCAAAACATCATAGGAGACGGCATACTTACGCATTTTATGAGCGGTCAAATGATGACAAAGATATTTTTGAAATTTAATTATATTTTGCTTTTTGTAAGCATAGTTGTAATGATTGGTGAGCTATTTGATCTTAGAAAAAAGCTTATTTTTTCACTAAAATTTAGCATGTTAATGCTTGCTTTTTTAAATTTGGCTTTAGCTTTTAGCTTTGTATTTTTCTTTACGCCTTTTATAGTTTATGCTCAAAATTTGGGGGTCGATGCGACACAGACGGCTGAATTTGCCAAAATGCATAGTGCGAGTGAATATGTGATGAAAATCATGCTTGTTTTGCAAATCATTTTATTTTTTGTGAAATTTAAGATTAGCCAAAATGAACGCAAAGCCTGATATTCAAGTTTTAACAAATTTTTTAGCCGAATACACGACGGCGATGGTGAGTGCTGGCACCTACACAGCGCGCGTCGAAAAGTGCGTAGACCGCATAGCTAAACACTACGGCCACGACGTTAGCGTGACGATTTTTGTGAAGTATTTTACCATTAGCGTGATGGACTCGGCCGACAACTCCCTGCGCCGAACCTACGTGAAAAAGATCCCGCTGGGGCAGGTGAGCTTTAACCGCATTTCCGAGCTTTCGTCGCTTAGCTGGCGGATTTTGGATGAAAATTTGAGCTTAAACGAGGCCAAAGAGCAGTTTGAGGGCATCATGCGAATAGAGGCGAATAAATTTGCAAGCTCGCTTATTTTGATCAGCCTTGCAAATGCGGCGTTTTGCAGGCTTTTCGGCGGAGATGCCGGCTCTGTGGTTTGCGTATTTTTCGCGACGTTCGTTGGATATAGCCTTAGATTTGCACTTGCTAAAATGGGCGTAAATTTAAAAATCCAGTACGTCCTGGTCTCGTTTGTCGTCTCTTTTATCGCCTATCTTGGCGTATTTTACGGCTTTACGCACACTAGCGACGTGGCGATCGGCTCGTCGATACTCTTTTTGATGCCGGGCGTTTTTCTCATAAACTCGGTCTTTGATATCATAAACGACAACACGCTTGTAGGTATCAGCAGGGCCGTGAGCACGGGCATCCTGATACTTTGCATAGCGGTGGGCGTCTATATCACGCTCTCGCTTAGTAGCGCGGAGATTTTACATGTTTGAGCTTTTGACCGCGACTCTCATAGACGGTGCTTTTGCCGCGGTGGCGGGGCTTGGCTTTGCCTACGCTAGCTCTCCGCCAAAAAGGACTCTCGCATTTTGCGCGCTGCTTGCGGCATTTGCGCACGCCAGCCGCTTTTGGATTATGCAGATGGGATTTTTTAACATCAGCGTCGCTACGCTCATCGTCTCTTTTTTGAGCGGGATTTTAGGTATGCTCTTTGCTAAACGGCTAAAGGTGCCCGCCGAGATCATCGCATTTCCGGCACTTTTGCCGATGGTGCCGGGGGTTTACGCGTATAAGGGCATTTTGGCACTGTTTTCGTTTCTAAACGAGACTGATATCGCTAAGAAAAACGAATACTTAATCATATTTTTCGATAACGCGATCACGACCACGACGGTCTCGCTAGCCTTAGGCGTCGGGGTTTCGGTGGTGCTTATTTTATTTTACGATCAGTCCTTGATGATTACTCGCGGCGCCAAGTGCGATCTGGCGACGAGAAAGACGCGCAGATAATTTTAACTTTGGCATAGAAATTTGTATGTCTTTTTGATAGTTTTTATTATTTTGCTAGATATTTTCTCAATTTTGCCGATATAGCTTAAAACTAAATTTCAAAAGGATTTATGATGTTAAGCGGTATCGGTGGGTTTTCGAGTGTCGCTAAAAATTTTCAACTAAATGAAAAACATAGCATAAAGAGTCAAATCATATATAAAAATGAAATCTCGCAGCCGGATACGGTCGAGTACAAATTTAATGAAGTTTTAGGCTATAAAGTAGGTGCGGACGGATATTTTACGTCCGAATTTAACGAAGCCGCAGGTATCCCAAAGGACTACAAAATCCACTCTGATACCTTAAAATCTCTCGTGAACGTAAATGATAAGGCTATTGCATTTAATAAAATGTTTTCAAAAATCGACATAGCAAAAACAGTCGGCAATGCATATAAAATTCTCTTCCAAGTAGCGGGCGACGAGCTACTAAACTCAAAAGAGAGCTTTACTAAAGAAGACCTTGCCAAATTTCCTCAAGGATACGAGTACGAGAAATCAAGTCTAAAAGTAACTAAAGTAAATAAAAACATCTACGACTATGCGTCGGCACGTAGCGCCTTTGACGATAAGTCTGGGAAAACCAATATGGAAACGCTATTTTTTAATAGTTCATATCATGAGTTAACAACAACGCCACAATATAAGCCGTCAACCAATATCTTTGATAACAATAACGGCGGTAAAGAGAGCGAAAACGTGGGCGTGTTTATAAATCCTCACGGCGAAAGATACACCAACCCTGACGGTAGTATAACCAAAGGAGGCTTGATAGCAGCCGTAATAAACTCAAATTTAGACGTACGAGAGGGCAAAACTACGGTTTGGGGCAAGATGCAAGGTTATGACAAGAGCATAAGCGGCAAAGAATACAGACAAAAACTGGACACCTTTATTGATTCGCGCAACATCTACGGCATCAAAGGAAGCGAGCTTGACGGGCTTAGCAAGGATTACCGAGAATATGTACTAACATTTCAAAAAATGCAAGAGTCGCTTTTACCTGGTAGCACTGCCTTAAGCGGCAACTCTAACATAACTTCCGACGGTAAAGAATCAAAAAGCCTCTTTGAAATAATGCAAGAGGATATGAAAGAGGCGCAAAAACGCCTAGAAAAGCTAATCAGGCAAGAAAAGCAAACACAAAAGATGCTGGATAAAAACAGAAAATACAACAAAGAGCTAGAGCAAAATACTAGAAAAAATTTAGAAGAACTTGAGGCGATGATGAAATTTAACGCTAAGAGCGTGGATATAAAGGCTTAAAAGGATTAATATGATAAGCGGCGTAAACGGGTTTAACGCAAACGTAAATTATGATTTTAGTAGCGCTCACGAGGAAAAAGAGGCGGATATAATGGGGCTTTTAAGAAAATTTAGTAAAATTGGGCTTAATGTAAAAGTCTAAGGAAATACCATGAAAATACGAATCTACTACGAAGATACCGATGCTGGTGGTATAGTCTATCATACAAACTACATTAAATTTTGCGAACGAGCCAGAAGCGAAGTATTTTTTCAGGCTGGGCTAAATTTCACAAAAGAGGGCGGATACTTTGTAGTTTCGTCGCTTGAGGCTAAATTTATAGCTTCTGCTGTGCTTGGCGATGAAGTATTTGTTAGAACCAAAATTTTAGAGCTTAAAAAAGCTAGTCTTGTTTTGGAGCAAGAAATTTATAAATTTGATGACAAAAATGCCGAAAAGCTACTTTTTAGAGCGACGATTACGTTAGCCTTTATGAAAGAAGAGAGACTTGCAAAGATAAATGACGAGATAAGGAAATTCTTGGAGAATTCTAAATTTTAGATCGTGGCTAAATTAAAAATTTAACTTTAGCCACCTTGTGCTTTTACATCGAGCTATTTTGATCGAGCAAAATTTCTTTATTTGCTTCGTCAAAGTGGTCGCCTTTTGCGTTATAAATTTTAACTCCATATAAGACTTGAGAGTTTTCAACTCTTTCGGTAAAAATTCTATCAGCGCTTTTATCTATAAAATTTGTGTATATGTACTCGGTGCCAAAAGCACTTGAATAGCCGATTTGTGAATATCTAAAATCTACATCAAAAAGATCACCAAGCCCCAAAAATAAGTCGTTAACAGGATTTAGTGAGTTTGCGATAAAAAGATTTTGTCTATCTCTTTGCGCGATGGCATTAAAGATATTTGGTAAAAAATTTATCTGTGTACTTAAAAGTGCGTATGGTTTTATCTCAAAGCCTCTCATCTGCGTTGCTACAAGAGAAGCTTTGACGATTGGGATGTTTAAAAATATACTTGCATCATTAAATTTGGATTTTTTGCTTAAAGTATCATTTAAATTTATATCTTTGCCTACGATAGAGGCTTCATGATAATCGCTACTTTGCATGCGGACATATTCATTTAGCTTTTGCCCTAATGAACTACCATCATCAAATGCAACTATTTTTTCGTTCGAGTAAGCTAGCAAAGCTGAAATTTGCTCTTTATAATCAATGCCACCAAAGATCAAATTTGGCTTTGGATTTATGATAAAGGAGCTATGAACGCTTGGAATGTAGATAAGCTCATTTGATAGAACTAGCGAATTTATAATGTTTGCACCATTTGATGTAAGGGCTGCGATAAAATAATTAAAGCCTTGGGCTCTAGCCGTTTGCATAGCATTTGTAAGACTTTGTGGGCTTTCATCGTTGCTATTTATAAATTTGATCTCAATATCTGCGTCTTGCTTTAAGACATAGCTTAAGACCGCATTTGATACAACATTTGCATAAGATTTTATAATCTTTTGTGGAATGATTACAGCGATTTTGCCGTTTTTATTAACTTTTAAAATAGCTTCACCACCAAGGGAGATATAAATCCCCAAAAGAGTGTTATCATCTATTTTTGCTGGCTCAAATCTTGCCATAAAACTAGCCAGTAAATCAGCCTTAATAAGCTCATTTAAGCAGGCATTATCACAAAATTCTGGTTCTAAATTTATATAAGTAATCTTTGCTGGAGGTATGCTTGATAGACTTTGGTTTTTTGTAGTATTGCTCTCAAAATTTATCTCATCTTGCGATGCAAAAATAGTCGAAAAAATGGCTAAAAAAAGTAAAATTTTTCTCATATCACTCCTTTGATCTTTCTTAAATCATCTATAAAAATATTTTCAAAACTAGGATTTTTGCTGATCCACTCTGGCGAAAACGTTGGTAAAATAAGGCTATTTTCATTTTTTAAAATACTGCCTCTTATGCTTGAAAATCCGCCTTTTAGCAATAAATTTGGATATAAATGCATAAAGGCTTTCTCTCCTAAAGTCACAATTATCTTTGGCTTTATCAGCCTAATCTCTTCAAACAAATAAGGACGACAAAGTTCAATAGAACGGCTTAAAATCGGACTTTTATCATCACTTTGTGAAATTTCGCACCGAAGTAGAG
>NZ_POZU01000055.1:0-984 GCF_002914005.1 Campylobacter concisus
CATTTAAACAAATGTATGGGATATTTTGCTCTAAATTTTTCTTTTCTATAAGTTTAAAAGCCCGCCAAAAAATGTAAGTTTAGGTTTGCTTAAATTTAACCTATATTTTGTGGCTAAATTTAAAAGATTTTTATTTATTAATTTTTTATGGCTATAATACGAAACAACAAATTTTATTATTAAGGAATTATTATGTTTGAACTTAGAAAACTTCCATTTGATGCAAATAGTAATGCAGTAGTTAGCGCAAAAACCTGTGAATACCACTACGGCAAGCATCATGCAACTTACGTAGCAAATTTAAACAATCTTATAAAAGATACAAAATTTGCCAACGCATCTTTTTATGAAATTCTAACAAATAGCGAAGGTGGGCTTTACAACAATGTCGCTCAAGTTTATAACCACGACTTTTACTGGGACTGCATCGCTAAAAAAAGTGAGATGTCAAGCGAGCTAAAAGCTGCGATCGAAGCAAATTTCGCAAACTTTAAAGAGGAGTTTTTAAAAGCAGCTACAACACTTTTTGGCTCAGGCTGGGCGTGGCTTGTATTTGATCCAAGCAACAAAAAGCTAGAGATCGTACAAACTAGTAACGCAAAAACTCCAGTGAGCGATGGCAAAGTGCCGCTTCTAGTCGTTGACGTTTGGGAGCACGCTTACTACATCGACAACTTCAACGCTCGTCCAAAATACCTAGAGACTTTCTATGAGAACATAAACTGGGAATTTGTAAGCAAAGCTTACGAGTGGGCGCTAAAAGAGGGCCTAGGCTCAGTCGAGTTTTACACAAAAGAACTTCACAAATAATATCTGGCGGGGTTTCCCGCCTTTAAATTTCTACTTTTATCTAAACTTTTAAAATCATCAAATTTATCAGCAAAAACTATCTTGTTTTAAAAGAAAGTGTAACATCAAAAATGGCTCAAAATTTTGTTTTAGCAAACAATTTCTCTTAAAATTAAAACCAGCATAAGCTATCTT
>NZ_POZU01000056.1:0-38310 GCF_002914005.1 Campylobacter concisus
CTTTAATCTACTATATCGTGATTGAGAGAGGTTATATACTTAAATTTAAGCAAGCAAATAAAAACTAGTGTAGGCCATTTTGTCTTTAAATTTATTAGCAAAACTTGATTTGATATTTAAAAATGTTGGGGCAATGTTCACTGTTTCAAAAATGCCCCGAGCTGTATTAATTAGGCAAGGGTAGCTTAAATTTCAAAGCCACCCAGCCAAATTTATTCAATTTATCTTTTTGAAGTGTATAAATTTATGCCATTTTGTAAGCGTTTTAGCCCCTCAAGCACTCTAGCTTTTTGGGTTGCGATATTCATACGGAGGAAAAATCTATCTCCTCTGTAAGCATTGCCGTCATTTAGCCATAGTCCAGCTTTATCACGCAAGAAATTCATAAAGTCGCTCGAATCCTCGCAAAATGCGCTGCAATCAAGCCACAAAAGATAAGTCGCATTTGATGACAGAAGTTTTACTGGCAAATTTTGCTCTTTTATGAAATTTATAACGATTTTTTTGTTTTCAAAGAGATAATTTCTAAGCTCATCAAGCCATGTTTGGCTATCGTTAAATGCCGCTATTGTCGCAGTTATTGCAAATGCGTTTGCTTCACCTATTTCATCATAATTTACAGCCGCATTTATTCTGGCACGTATTTGCTCATTTGGCGTGACGATGGCTGAGCTTTGAAGTCCTGCGATATTAAAGGCTTTTGTAGGTGAGATGCATGTGATTGAGTTATTTTTGCACTCTTCGCTAACGCTGATAAATGGCACGTAGCTTAGCCCAGGATCAGTTATGTCGCAGTGGATCTCATCGCTGATAACCAAAACATCATGCTTATAGCAAAGCTCGCCTATTTTTTTAAGCATCTCTTTGTCCCAAATTTTTCCTATTGGATTGTGTGGATTGCAAAGAAGCATCATAGTTGTTAGTGGTTGAGCTAGCTTTGCTTCAAGGTCTTCAAAATCAATCTCATAAGAGCCATCTTTATAGACAAGGTCATTTGATAAAATTTCACGGCCATTATTTTTGATGCAGTTAAAAAATACGTGATAGACTGGAGCTTGAACTAAAATTTGATCCCCTGGATTGCTAAATCTTCTAATAGCAGTAGAAATCGCTGGTATAACGCCAGTGCAAAAGCACATCCACTCGTTTTCAAAGCTAACATCATGACGCCTTTTCCACCAGCCTTTAATCGCTTCGTTCCACTCTTTTGGGATAAATGAGTAGCCAAAGACGCCATTATCAAGACGCTTTTGTAGGGCATTTAAAATTTCAGGTGCAGCCTTAAAATCCATATCAGCAACCCACATTGGCAAAACATCGTTTTTCATTCGCCACTTCGATGAGTTGGTGCCATCTCTGCTAATAAGCGTATCAAAATCGTACTTCATAGCTTTTCCTTAAAATAAAATTTTAAATCAATTATAACCCAAAAGATACTAATATAATTTGAAATTTTCTCTCAATTTAATATTTCAAAAGGAAAAATGATGAAATTAGCTCAGGCTCTCATTTTAAGAGCCGATACACAAAAACGTTTAGAGCAGCTAAAAGGTAGGTTGCTTGATAATGCAAAAATGCAAGAAAATGAAAGACCTAGCGAAGATCCAAAGCTTCTTTTAAAAGAGCTTGATAGGCTAAGCGATGAGCTATTTAGGCTGATCCTGGCTATAAATTTAACAAACTCAAGTGCAAAATTTGAAAATGTGAGTCTAACTGAAATGATCGCTAAAAAAGATACACTAAGCCAAAAAGCAAGCGTGCTTAGGGAATTTGCCAAAAGCGCAAGCCAAAAGGTAGATCTTTACTCAAATAGTGAGATAAAAATTTTAAGTAGCGTTGATGTGTCTATGCTTCAAAAGCAAATAGACGAGCTTTCTAAAGAGATCAGAGAGCTAGATATGAAGCTACAAGAGGCAAACTGGCAAGTTGATCTTGTAGAGTAAATTTATGGTGAAAATGTAGTTAAAGGCGAGTAAAAAGAAAAATTTATTAGGCTTGCGGGGAGAGCAAAAGCTTAAATTTATCCCAGCAATTTAAAAAATGCATTCTTAAAAATAAACGTTACTACCACTTACTGATTTAGCTACGTTTTGGGTGGGTTTGGGGAAGATTAATCTTTATTATGTAAGATTTCACAAATTTTTAAAAGGAAATTTATGAAACTTGACACCTTGATCGTAAAGGGCATTGAAGCTAAGAATAATCCAAATAAAGCTGTAATTCCGCCTGTTTTTTTAGCAAGTACGTTTGTGCAAGATGACCTTGAAAATTTTCAAGAATTTGCATATTCGCGTGGTAGCAACCCAACCAAAAAAGCATTTGATGAAATTTTTGCAAAGGTTGAAGGCAGCAAATACGCATTTAGTTTTGGCTCAGGCATGGCAGCAACAGCGGCGGCACTTAGCCTTATAAAAACTGGGCAAAAGGTCCTACTAAATAGCAATGTCTATGGCGGCACTTATAGATATGTTACAACTGTTTTTGAAAGCCACGGTATAAAGAGCGAATTTATAGATGATCTAAATTTTTTAAGCGAAGATGATATAAGTGACGATGTGGCGGCGATATTCATCGAAACTCCGTCAAATCCTCTCTTAAGAGTGACAGATATCGCTAGAATTTCAAAGATCGCTCACAAAAAAGGTGCTCTAGTCATCGTGGATAACACATTTTTAACGCCTTATTATCAAAGAGTGCTTGATCATGGAGCTGATATCGTGGTTTATAGCGCTACAAAGTATATCGGTGGACACGCTGATGTGATCGCTGGTATCGTCACGCTAAACGACGATGCTTTGGCTGAGAAGATAAAATTTGCTAAAAACACTCTTGGTGGCATCATAAGCCCGATGGACGCATACTACCTAATACGTGGTCTTAAAACGCTTAGCGTTAGGTTTGACAGACAAACGCAAAATACCCATAAAATAATCAAATTTTTACAAAATAATGACGCCGTTAGCGTGGTGCATTTTGCTGGCTCATATAGTGAGCAAGAGGCAAAGATGCAAGCAGCTCAAGCAAGCGACATCGGCGCTCTTATCTCATTTGAGCTCGATGAAAAATATGATGTAAATAAATTTGTAAAATCGCTAGAAATTTTTGATCTAGCGGTAAGCCTTGGTGGTGTAGAGAGCCTTATTTGCAGGCCTGCGACGATGACGCATGAGGCGTATCCAAAAGAGGTGCTGGATAAGATTGGTATAAAGCAAAACTTACTTCGCTTAGCAATCGGTATCGAAAACGCTGATGATCTAATAGCAGATCTTGATCAAGCATTTAAAAAAGCAAAAAAATAATAAAGGAGATAGATATGGCAACTACAAAATTTAAAGGTAGTGAGGTAAATTTAAGTGGAAATGAGGTCTTCGTAGGCTCTTATGCGCCTGAAGCAAAAGTCGTAGCACAAGATCTTAGCGAGTTTAGTGTAGGCGGAAATAATGGCGTAGAAGTCCTTGTTTGCTTGCCATCACTTGATACTGGTGTTTGTGCAGCAGAGGCTCGTAAATTTAACGAAAAAGTAGCCGGCAAACACGGCGTAAAACTTAGCATCATCTCAAATGATTTGCCATTTGCGATGGGGAGATTTTGCACGACTGAAGGTATAGCAAATTTACGTGTAGGAAGTGACTTTAGATACGGAGAATTTGCTAAAAACTATGGCGTTTTAATGAGTGATGGCCCACTAAAAGGACTACTTGCAAGAGCGGTATTTGTCATCAATGATGGCGTAATAATTCACAAACAAATCGTCCCTGAAGTGACAGAAGAGCCAAACTACGATGCTGTATTTGACGCTATTAAAAGTAGCGGTAGTTGTGGTTGTGGCTGCCATTAAAAAAAGGCGTTATCTAAGCATCTATTTGATGCTTAGATAATTAATCTTAGTCAAATAGAGATTTTTCAAAAGATTTTACTACAAAGCTTTTTCTATGAAGGCTTGAATAGCCAAACTTGGCAATGGCATCTAGATGTGCCTTTGTGCCGTATCCTTTGTGCTCAGCAAAGCCATACTTTGAGTAAATTTTATCCCAGCCTTTCATTAAACTATCACGGCTAACCTTTGCTAATATGCTAGCAGCGCTTACCCCAGTGACTTTGCTGTCAGCTTTTATCATCGTTGTGATACCAACGCCATAGTCTAAATTTCCATCATAAATGACCTCAAAGCCCTCAAAGTGCGCTTTAAAAAGTTTGAGTGCTCGTCTTAAGCACTCGCTTAGCCCAAGTTCGTCTATTTGCGCATTTGAGAAGTAGATGATGAGAAAATTTGAGCTTTTTATGATCTCTTTAAAAAGCTCCTCACGCTTTTTTGCAGTTAGTTTTTTGGAGTCGTTTAGACCTGAAATTTCTTTATTAAGCACGCAGGCCGCTACGCTTAAAGGCCCAGCTAAAGCCCCACGTCCAGCCTCATCTATGCCACAAATTTTTGCCATTAAAGCCCGATTTCATCGCTAAAGTAAGGTCTTAGCTCATTAAGTGGCACGCTAATTTGCTCCTCGTTTAAAAAGGTAAGCCCAAGTGGCGAAAGTACAAAATTTTCGCTAACACCTGCTGTTGCGAGGATTGCTTTTAGATGAGGGTCGTTTATATCTTTAAAAATCTGCTTTAACTTTAGCTTTTTGTTGGTTTTAAGTAAGACGACATCGCAACTAGTTTTATTATTTTTATAGGTGCAGATGCTTTTTATTTTGTCATTTATATAGTAGATGTTATCTAGGCTTTCAAATTGGTTATTTGGCCATTTTTTACGCTCGCTTTTTAGGTCATAAAGTGTCGAGAGTAATTTATTTTTATTTTTTTTAGCCGATTCTTTGGCAAATATGTCGTTAATTATAGCTTCGTATCTCGTGCCATTTGCTTCGACCATTTGGATGCCAATATTTAGCATTTCATACTCTTTTTCTTTTTTGATAGTTGCATTATAGGCTTTGTTTTTAACGATTATTTTGCCCTTTAGCTCACCATTTTCATTTTTAACGTCTAAATTTATCTTATCAGATACAGCATTGAGCGATGAAATTTCACTACTATTTTGCTCAAGATTACCTTTTTCGTAGTCATATTTTGTACCATCAAAAAAGATATGTCCGCTTATCTTGGCTGGCACTTTAAAGCTCTTACTTTGCTTAAAATTTTCAAATTCATCTTTAAAATAGTTCATATAAACTTCAAATTTTATACCATTTGCCTCGCCAATAAATTTATAAAATTTTGCCCAGTTTTCGTGATTTATCTCATAGCCAAATAGGCTTACTATAAGTATAAAAATCCCAATAAATGCTCTCATGTCCGTCCTTTATAGTTTTTTTGATTATAGCTTCTTTACTTTAAGCTTTTAAAACAATAATCAAATAAAGGTTTAAATTTATAAACCTAGACTCCACCTAGAAAATGGCAAAATTTCGCATTTTATGCCCTCAAAGCTAAGCTCAGCTTGGTTTGCGACGCTAATTATCTGAAGCTTACTAACGCCTAGCTCTTTTAAGCTTGCGTGGAGTTTTTTAAATTTTAAAAAGATAATCTCTGGCGCAGAAAACGGCACACAGATGATCGCGATCTTCCTTTTATTAAGGAAGAAATCAATCTCTTTTGTGTAGTAAATTTCATATTTAAATTTAAGCAATTCGCAAAAAACGACATTTGCAAAGACGGCCAAAAAGTCCTTTTTTAGATACAAAGCGTTACGAAGTGCAAAATTTGTAAAGTAGAGCTTTTTGCTCGTGCTACTCTCATCTAAATTTGGTACTAATTCTATAAAGCCATTTTCATTAAGGCTGGCTACCGCGTTATAGACACTATCTTTTGAAATTTTCATCTGCTCTTTTAGGTTTTTGTAGATGCCAAAAGTGCTAAGCACATCGTGGCATTTTGTAGCACATTCTTTTAAAATCGCAATGCTTTGCTCGCTTAAATTTGCTCTTAAAAGCTGTTGCAAGTGAGCTGTGACCTCGCTGGAGTCTAAAAAGGCACTTGCTATCTCGTTGCCGTGAGCCAAAAAATAGCTAAAAAGCAGGTCTTGGTCCAAATTTTTCTTAAAAAATAGTATAAATTCCTCGTAATCGAGATAGTTTAAATTTATGCGAGCAAAGCCCTCAAGTGAGAGTGAAAATTCCTTGCTTGTAAGGATAATATTTTCAAGTGTTGCGCCCTTTAAAAAGCTTAAATTTATAAGATCAGTGGCTTGTAAATTTTCAACTGCAAGAACCTTTATCTGAACATTTTTTTCTAAAAATTCTTTCAAATTTGCTAAAAGTAAGGCTCTGTCTATCCTTAGATCGTCTAAATTTACATAAAGTCTCTCTTCGCTTTTATAATGGCTTAAAAACTCATAAACAAGGGCTGTTTTGCCACTTGAAATGGGCCCAATTATTAGCGTTTTTGGCGAGATGATTTCGTATTTTCTGGGGATAAATTTACTTGATTTAAGCGGCTGATTGTAATAAAGCTCTAATTGGTTCATTTTCTCCCCTTTGTAAGATGCATATGTAAATTTTTACTATACCGTCAATTTCCCCCCCCCCTGTTATAAGCGCGATCTCATCGCTTGTTAGTTCATAAAGCTCAAAAACAAGTTTGTCTATTTTTTCGTCACTTGCCTTGATTTTATCGTTTAGCGCGTCGATATTTTCTTTGGCTTCTAGCTTTTCATCAAGAGTTAAAGTAGGCATATGCTTCTCATAAAGCTTGATTTTTTCATTAGCTTTTAAAATTTCATCGATCAAATTTATTATTTCGTTTGATAAATTTTCATTTTGTGGCGTGATTTGTGGGATAGGCAAAATTTCTAAGCGATTTGTTGTTATTTCGCCTTCAAGTCCACCTCCAGCATAGAAAAAGTTGAAAATTTTATAAACACCTGTTGAATTTAAAAAGGCTAATAAAAATTTTAGATTTTCGCCAGTTATGCAATATGCAGTATTGTTTGGAATATTATTATTTGTATCGTAAGCAAATTTTGGACTTTGCACAATTTTTGCACATAAAATTTTCTCTTTTTCAAATTCTTCATAATAAGCGATATTGTCTTGCGTCTCAAACCATTTATTTGATGTTTTTTTGCGGCATTTTTCACCATTTATAGTTTCGCCACTTTGTGCTATATAAGGCAAGAAATTTTGTAAATATCCCTTAAGACTTGGAAAATTTTCAATATCTATCTTTAATGCTGGAAATGTGCAAATGAGCCACAATCCAGCCCACTCATAGTCATAACGCTTTATATCTCGACCTCGCAAGATCGGTCTAATGAGCTTTTGCGTCCGCTCTCTTTCTTCTCCAGTGCAGTTATTTAAAATTTTGTCACGAGTGTCGCTATCAATAATGAAAGCTTCGTTTAATCCAGTTGAAATTCCACGATAAATATTTACGCCCCAATCTTTTAATGGCTCTGCAACTTTTTCGATCTTGCTTTTTAGCTCAAATTTGCTTTTATCAAGGAAAGTGAAATTTGTTTCGTTTAGTGTGGATTGTGGTATTTGGATAAATTTTTGTGTTTTTAAATTTATGGTGCTTGAAGCCAGGAAATTAAATTTTGAATTTTCACCAGCTCTTATTTTTCTAAAAATAGTAACCGCACTATCTACGCTCGCATCTTCAAAAACTTTAACCCCAGCAAAATCAATAATGTGTGTTATTTGTGTATTTTCTAATATAAATTTACGTAAATTTTCACCATAGCTGGCACGGAAAAATTTATTTGAACATATAAAACCTAAAAGCCCATTTTCTTTCAGGTGCGTAATGCCAAGCTCATAAAAATAGACAAATAAATCAGCCGTGCCACTATAAACTTTATATTTTTGCAGGGCTGGCTTTTGCTCTTTTATCGCCTCTTGTCTGACATAGGGAGGATTGCCGATAACGACATCAAATTTAAAGTCAAAAGGAAATTCTAAAAGCGAGTTTGCTGCTACTAAATTTTTACTAAGATCTGTTAAAACTCGTCCTTTTGCAGCTGTGCGGAGCCAAAGAGATAACCTAGCGATCTCGACCGCATCGGCATTTATATCTACGCCGTAAAGGTTATTTTCTAAAATAGTGCTTTCTATATCGTAAAGCCCCAAGCCCTCGCCCTCATATACTTTGCGGTAAGTGTCTAATGCGCCATGCTCGTTAATGAGAAATTCTAAAGCTTGGTTTAAAAACGCACCAGAGCCACAAGCTGGATCAAGTATCTTAAGGGATAAGAGCCATTCGCGGTAAGCATAAATTTTGCCTTTGATCTCGCTTTCTGCTTTGGTTAATTTTTTGGGATTTTTTGGTTCTAATAGCTCATTTAGATCAAGCCCTAGCTCATCTTTTTTAGCTTTACAAAACGTACCAAGCGAATTTTCAACTATAAATTCTGTTATAAACTCTGGCGTATAAAATATGCCATCTTTTTTACGTTTGCTCTGTTTGGCATCAAATTCACTACCATTTATTTGTGCATTTAGCTCCTCAAGGTCGTTTAGTGAGCTTTCAAAGATATGTCCTAGGATATTTACACCGATGTCGCTTAAAAAGTCATAGTCACTTAAAAACTGCGCTTCAAGCACGCTATCGTCTATCTTTAGTGCATCAAGCTCAGTATCTGTGGCAAAAAGCCCGCCATTGTAGCGTTTGATATCAAGACGTTCACTGCCTTTATCAATGGCTTTAAAGTAAATTTTGTAAAAGTCATAAAAGCTTAGCTCGGTAACTTGATTTTGAAATTTATCTTTTATCTCGGCTATCGTGCGAAGTCTTAGTAGTCCGCGGTCTTCAGCAAATAGTATAAAGACAAACCTGTCGCATAGTTTTTGAGTCAGGCTTAAAAGCCTATTTTTATCAATGCTAGCATTGTTTTTGCAAATATTTTTAAAAAGAGCAAGTCTAAATGCGCTAAAGTCTTTATAAAATTTATTTGAAATTTCACGTTCATGGCTGGCAAATTTCTCTTTTAGCTTTAGCGGCAGATCTGTGCTAATGCTCTCAAAGCTAAGCAGCAAATGAAGTTTCTTAAACTCCTCAAAGCTTGCTGTAAAAAGGTCAAATTTTTCAAATGTTGTTTTATTGCCGATGTAAAAGCGCAGTTCGTTAAAATTTGAAACAACGACATATTTGGTATTTTCATGCGAGATAAAATAGCGAAAAGCTTGATCTACTGGGCTAAGCTCGCGGTTGGACGGAGTTTTATCAAGATGCTGTGTGGTCTGATCTTTTAGCTCGATCACGCATCTAACTTCGCTATTTATTAGTATCGCTCCGTCTGCTTTTTTGCCGTCAGTTTCGTTCTTTTTCTCACGTTCAAGATTGAAATTTGTAGGATTAGTAGTATCCAAAGTGTAGCCAAGGCAGTTTTCAAAGATATCTTTTAGAAACTGTGTTTGAAATTTCTCTTCTTTAAAGCTCTTAATGTCGCTAGCTTTTGCCTGATATATTTGCAAATTTATATAACGCTTTTTAAGCTTCTCCTCGTCTTGTTCTTGAGCTAATAAGAATTTTGTATTAAAGATCGGCATCTTTTCTCTTTAAAATTTTAATTTCTTGGAATCTTATCTTTTTAAATTTTATATCTTCCTTATTAAAAGGAAATAATTAATCAAAATTCATCAAAAAGTAGCGTTTTTCTTGACAACTATAATAGCTTTTTTGTAAAATCGCGTTCTCTTTACGAAAAGACAAGCGTCTTTGCTCGTACGATCGCTTGATCCTATGCGAGTTATTTTGATGTAAAGAGGTCGCGAGTTTGCGACAAGTTCTTTTTAAAGGAAAATACATGGAAAGAATTAGGTTAAAGCTAAAAGCTTACGACCATAGAGTTCTAGACCGCACTGTTGCAGCAATTGTAGAAGCTGTCAAACGAACAGGTGCCGACGTTCGTGGCCCGGTACCAATGCCTACAAAGATCAAACGCTATACAGTCTTAAAATCTCCACACATCAACAAAGACTCACGTGAGCAGTTTGAGATGAGAATACACGCTCGTATGCTTGACATCGTAGCTGCTACTCCAGAAACTGTAGATAGCCTAACAAAACTCGACCTAGCTCCAGAAGTTAATGTCGAAGTTCGTGCGATGAAATAAGCGGACAAAAGGATAAGAGTATGGAATATATTGTAGAAAAAATAGGCATGAGTAGAACGATTGCCACGAAGAGTACGCCAGTTACACTACTTAAGCTAGTTGAGGCTAAAGTATGTGAGATCGACGAAAACAAACGTGCTATCGTAGCGTATGCCCACACTAAAGCAAACAACAAAGCTATCGCTGGTCAGCAAAAGAAATACAATCTGACTGCAGAATTTAACAAATTTGCTACGCTTGAAGTAGCTAATAGCGAAGTTGGAAACCTAGACTTTACACCATTAAATGAGGCTAAAATTTTAAAAGTTAGCTTTAACTCAAAAGGTAGAGGCTACCAAGGTGTGGTAAAAAGACATGGTTTTGGTGGTGGTCCAAAAAGCCACGGCTCACGTTTCCACAGACGCCACGGTTCAATTGGTAACTGCGAATGGCCAGGTCGTGTTCAACCAGGTATGAAAATGGCAGGACAGATGGGCAATGAGAAAGTTACTGTTAAAAACGAGCTAATAAGCTTTGACGCTCAAAATGGCATCGTAGTTGTAAAAGGTTGCGTTCCTGGTCACAATGGTGCAATGGGTAAAATAAGGATTGTAAAATGAGTAAAATTCACGTATTAAACGATAAATTTGAAAATTCAGGCGAGTTAGAGCTTCCTGCAAGCTACGCTGAAGTAAATCCGCACAACCTATATCTTTATGTAAAATCTTACCTTGCTGGTATAAGAGCAAATACGGCTCATACTAAAAGCCGTGCTTTTGTAAGCGGTGGTGGTAAAAAACCATGGAGACAAAAAGGACGTGGTGGTGCAAGAGCAGGTTCAACTAGAACTAACGTTTGGGTAGGCGGTGCAGTTGCATTTGGTCCAACAAACGAGAAAAACTATTTTCAAAAAGTCAATAAAAAACAAAAAAGACTAGCTCTTGAGTACGCTTTGGCAGTAAAAGCACAAGATGGTAAAATTTTCGCAGTAGATAGCATCTCAATCGAGTCTGGAAAGACAAAAGATGCAGCTAATATCATCAAAAATTTAAAAGTAAAAGACGCGCTTATCGTTAAAGATTTACTAGACGATAAAACACTACTTGCTTTTAGAAATTTAGCAAACTGCTATGTAGTAGATGCAAATGAGGTGAATGCTTATCTTGTCTCTACATTTAGTTCGGTTATTATTGAAAAAGCTGCACTAAAAACTATAACAAAAGAGGGCTAAAATGGCGGATATAACTGATATCAAAACAATTATTTATACAGAAAAAACTCTAGGCCTTCAAGAACAAGGCGTTGTTGTTATCCAAACTTCACCAAGAGTTACAAAAAACAGCTTAAGAGCGGTTTTACAAGAGTATTTTGGAGTAACGCCTGTTCGCGTAAATTCACTTAGAATTAGCGGCAAGGTTAAACGTTTTAGAGGAAGAGCAGGCCAACGTGACGAGATAAAGAAATTCTACGTTAAGTTACCTGAAGGCGTAAGCCTAGAAAATACGGAGGCGTAAGATGGCTATAAAATCATATAAACCATATACACCTAGTCGTAGATATATGACTGGACTAAGCTCTGAAGATATAACAGCTAAACCAAGCGTTAGAAGCTTGCTTGTTAAAATACCTGCATCTGGCGGTAGAAATAACAATGGTCGTATAACTTCAAGACATAAAGAGGCAGGTGCAAAAAAACTTTATCGTATCATCGACTTCAAACGTCGCAAATTTGGTATAGAAGGTAAAGTTGAAGCGATCGAGTACGATCCAAACAGAAACTGCCGTATCGCTCTTATAGCTTACAAAGATGGTGAAAAACGCTATATCATTAGACCAAACGGCCTAAATGTTGGCGATGTTATCGCATCTATTGATGAGGGCTCACTAGATATTAAACCAGGCAACGCTATGAAATTAAGATTTATCCCAGTTGGTACTATCGTTCATAACGTAGAGCTAAAACCTGGCAAAGGCGCTCAGATAGCTCGTTCAGCTGGTGGTTATGCTCAGCTAATGGGTAAAGAAGAGAAGTACGTTATCTTAAGAATGCCAAGTGGCGAGATGAGACAAGTACTAGCTGAGTGTATGGCAAGTATCGGTGTAGTAGGCAACGAAGACTGGGCTAACATCACTATAGGTAAAGCTGGACGTAATCGCTACCGCGGTATCCGCCCACAAACACGTGGTTCTGCTATGAACCCAGTTGATCACCCACACGGCGGTGGTGAAGGTAAGAAAAATTCAGGCCGTCACCCAGTTACTCCATGGGGTAAACCAACTAAAGGTGCTAAGACTCGCCGTAAAAAAGCTAGCGATAAGCTTATAATTTCAAGAAGGAAAGGAAAATAGAGATGGCAAGATCACTCAAAAAAGGTCCTTTCGTAGATGATCATGTAATGAAAAAAGTTATTGCCGCAAAAAATGCAAACGATAACAAACCAATCAAAACTTGGTCAAGACGTAGCACGATTGTACCTGAAATGATTGGACTAACATTTAACGTTCATAATGGCAAGAGCTTTATTCCTGTATATGTTACAGAAAATCATATAGGCTATAAACTTGGCGAATTTGCTCCAACACGCACATTCAAGGGTCACAAAGGCTCAGTGCAAAAGAAAATCGGCAAGTAAGGGGAGATAATATGAGTAAAGCAATTATAAAATTCGTAAGACTTTCTCCTACAAAAGCAAGACTTATAGCAAGAGAAGTTCAAGGTATGAATGCCGAGCTAGCGCTTGCAAGCTTACAATTTATGCCAAATCGTGGTGCTAAATTTATAGCAAACGCTATTAGCTCAGCAGTAGCAAATGGCGGATTTGAGCCAGAAGAGGTTGTAGTAACTAGTTGCCGCGTTGACGCTGGTCCTGTATTAAAGAGATTTAGACCAAGAGCAAGAGGAACAGCGAGCAAAATTCGCAAACCTACTTCTCATGTAATGGTAGAAGTATCTAAACCTGAAAAGAAGGAAGCATAATATGGGACAAAAAGTAAATCCAATAGGTCTTAGACTAGGAATTAACCGCAACTGGGAATCTAGATGGTTTCCAACCAAACAAAGTCTTCCTGAAAATATCGGTGAAGATTACAAAATTCGTGCATTTTTAAAGAAAAAACTTTACTATGCAGGAATTAGCCAAATTCTAATCGAAAGAACGGCTAAAAAACTTCGTGTAACCGTAGTTGCAGCTCGTCCTGGTATCATCATTGGCAAAAAAGGTCAAGATGTTGAAAACCTAAAGAACGAAGTTAGTAAACTTATCGGTAAAGAAGTAAATGTAAATATCAAAGAAGAAAGAAAAGCTCAAGCTTCAGCTCAACTTGCTGCTGAAAACGTAGCTATGCAACTTGAAAAGCGTGTCGCATTTAGACGTGCTATGAAAAAAGTTATCCAAGGTGCTCAAAAATCAGGCGCTAAAGGTATCAAAATTTCAGTTGCTGGTCGTTTAGGTGGCGCTGAGATGGCAAGAACCGAGTGGTATCTAGAAGGTCGCGTTCCGCTTCATACTCTTAGAGCAAAGATCGATTACGGTGTAGCTGAGGCTCATACAACTTATGGAAACATAGGTATTAAAGTATGGATTTTTAAAGGTGAGGTTCTTCAAAAAGGTGTTCAACCTGAGAAAACTGAAGAAGAGGCGCCTAAGAAAACACGTAGAGCAAGAAGAGGTAAATAATTATGTTGATGCCTAAAAGAACGAAATTTCGTAAGCAAATGAAAGGTCGCAACCGTGGTTATGCGACTCGTGGAGCATCTTTAGCAACTGGCGAATTTGCACTTAAAGCTGTTGAGGCTGGTAGAATAAATTCTCGCCAAATAGAAGCTGCTCGTCAAGCTCTAACTCGTCACGTAAAAAGACAGGCTAAAATTTGGATTAGGGTTTTCCCCGATAAGCCACTTACTAAAAAACCTCTACAAACTCGTATGGGTAAAGGTAAGGCTGGAGTTGAAGAGTGGGTTATGAATATCAAACCTGGTCGTATAATATTTGAAATGGCTGGTGTTAGCGAAGAGTTAGCTCGTGAAGCTCTAACTTTGGCTTTACACAAACTTCCTTTCAAATCAAAATTTGTAACGCGAGAGAGTGAAAATGAAATATACTGAGTTAAAAGATAAGAGCGTTGCAGAATTAAACGCGTTGCTAAAAGAGAAAAAGGTGCTTTTATTTACTTTAAGACAAAAGCTAAAAACTATGCAGTTAAGCAACCCTAATGAGATTAGTGCTGTTCGCAAAGAGATAGCTCAGATCAACACTGCAATTAGTGCAACAAGACAAGGGGCGTAAAATGGCATTAAAAAGAGAAATTCAAGGTGTTGTTTTACAAAAAGCTGGAGATAAAACAGCTACTATCTTGGTAGAAAGACGCGTTATGCACCCAAGATACCATAAATTTGTAAAACGCTTTAAAAAATATTTAGTTCATGATGAGAAAAATGAGACAAGAGCAGGCGATACAGTTGTTGCGATCGAGTGCAGACCACTTTCAGCTCGCAAGAATTTTCGCTTAAAAGCTGTATTGGCAAAGGGAGTTGAGTAATGATTCAAAGTTTTACAAGGCTTGCAGTTGCTGATAACAGTGGCGCAAAAGAGTTAATGTGTATAAAAGTTCTTGGCGGCAGCAAAAGAAGATACGCTACACTTGGCGATATCATAGTTTGCTCTGTTAAAAAAGCTCTTCCAAACGGTAAGATTAAAAAAGGACAGGTTGTAAAAGCTGTTGTTGTAAGAACTAAAAAAGAGGTTCAAAGAGATAATGGTTCGCTAATCCGCTTTGATGAGAACGCAGCTGTTATACTTGATAGCAAAAAAGAGCCAGTCGGCACTCGTATTTTTGGACCAGTTGGACGTGAAGTTAGATATGCTAACTTTATGAAGATTGTTTCGCTAGCTCCGGAGGTTTTATAATGGCTAATGTAAAATTTAAAGTCAAAAAAGGCGATACTGTAAAGATCATCGCTGGTGACGATAAAGGCAAAACTGGTAAAATTTTAGCAGTTCTTGCAAAAAAAGGTCAGGTTATAGTTGAGGGATGCAAAGTAGCTAAAAAAGCTATCAAACCAAGCGAAAAAACTCCAAATGGTGGTCACGTAAATAAAGAGATGCCAATTGACATATCAAACGTCGCGAAAGTTGAAGGATAAGAGATATGAGTAGATTAAAAGATAAATTTAACGAAACTATCAAGCCAGCTCTCGTAAAAGAATTTGACATCAAAAATCCAATGCTTATCCCTGCGCTCGAGAAGATCGTGATCAGTGTAGGTGCTGGAGACTCTGCGAAAGATCAGAAAGTGCTTCAAAATATGGCTGATACCATTTCACTTATCGCTGGGCAAAAAGCGGTTATCACTGATGCTAAAAAATCAGTTGCTGGCTTTAAAGTTCGCGAGGGTTTTCCTGTTGGTATCAAAGTAACTTTGAGAAAAGAGCAAATGTATGCTTTCTTAGATAAGCTAATCAGCGTTGCTCTCCCAAGAGTTAAGGATTTCCGTGGTCTTCCAAAAAATGGCTTTGATGGACGTGGAAACTATAACTTTGGTCTTAGCGAGCAGCTAATGTTTCCAGAGGTTGAGTATGATAAAATTTTACGAACTCATGGTATGAATATTACGATTGCTACTACGGCTAAAAACGATAAAGAGGCATTCAAATTGCTAGAGCTATTTGGTGTGCCGTTTGCAAAAGGAAAGTAAAATGGCAAAGAAATCAATGATAGCAAAAGCTGCACGCAAGCCAAAATTTGCGGTTCGCGGCTATACAAGATGCCAAATCTGCGGTCGTCCGCACTCTGTTTATAAAGATTTTGGAATTTGCCGTGTTTGCCTAAGAAAAATGGCTAACGAAGGCCTAATACCTGGTCTTAAAAAAGCAAGTTGGTAAGGAAGAGAAATGTTGAACGATTTAATATCAGATGGATTAACACGCATTAGAAATGCAAGTATGAGAAAGCTTGAAACTGCGAAATTGCTTCATTCTAAGGTTGTTGAGGCTACTCTTTCTATCCTTGCAGCAAAAGGCTATGTAGAGAGCTACAACGTTATTGAAGAAGGTAACAAGAAATTTATAAACGTAGTTTTAAAGTATGATGAGTACGGCAGAAGCGTTATAAACGAGCTTAAAAGGGTTTCAAAACCTGGTCGCCGTGTTTATCAAGGCAAAGACGACATTAAGCGTTTTAAGAATGGTTACGGAACAGTTATCGTTAGCACAAGCAAAGGCGTTATGAGTGGTATTGAAGCAAGTAAAGCTGGCGTTGGCGGCGAGGTTCTTTGTACGGTTTGGTAATAAACTGCATTAAACGCTATTTAACCTTATGATTTTAAGGTTAAATTTTTTAGCTTGGTAAAATTTTAGATTTTGCCAAAGCTAAATTTAGAAATTCAAATGAAGGTTTCGTCAAATTTGACGATAAAATTTACGGCATTGTGGTGTTTATTCGTAAATGTAGGAACACCCTAGACAAGTAAAGGAAAAAAATGTCACGTATTGGAAAACAGCCTATCGCTATCCCAAGTGGTGTAGACGTTAGCGTTGAAAATAATGTCCTAAAATTTAAAAAGGGCAATCATATAAAAGAGCTTGACACAAAAGGTCATGTTGATGTCAAGGTAGAAAATGGTCATATAGTTTTTGCTCCAAAAGGCGAAGATCGCCAAAGTAGAGCTTACTGGGGAACATATAGAGCACTTGCTAACAATATCGTAACTGGTATCACTGCGGGATTTACTCGCCAGCTTGAGATCAACGGCGTTGGTTATAAAGCAGCTGCAAAAGGTAAAATTTTAGAGCTTTCTCTTGGTTTTTCACACCTTATCAACTATGAGCTACCAGCAGGCGTTGAAGCTAGTGTTGAGAAAAACGTTATTACTATCAAAGGCGATGACAAACAAGTAGTAGGTCAAGTGGCTGCTCAAGTTAGAGGATTTAGACCACCTGAGCCATATAAAGGTAAGGGCGTTAAATATCTAGAAGAACGTATTATCCGCAAAGCGGGCAAGACATCTAAGAAGTAAGGAGCGGTAAATGACAACAAAAGTACTAAAAAGAAAAATCGCTCTTAGAATTAAGAGAAAAAGAAGAATCAGAGGTAAAATTTCTGGTGTTGCAACTTGCCCAAGAGTTTCTATTTTTAAATCAAACAGAACTCTTTATGTTCAAGCAATTGATGACGTTACAGCTACTACACTAGCTGCGGTTGATGGTAGAAAATTAGGCATAAAAGCAAACAAAGAAGGTGCGGTCACTTTAGCTAAAGAATTTGCTAAGGCTTTAAAAGCTAAGAAGATAGATGTTGCAGTTTTTGATAGAAATGGTTATTTGTATCATGGCGTTATCGCAGCATTTGCTGAAGCTTTAAGAGAAAATGGCATCAAGCTATAACCCAAAGGAAAATCGATGGAAAAATATAATAGAGAAGAATTTGAAGAAGTAATCGTCGATATCGGTCGGGTTACAAAGGTTGTTAAAGGTGGTCGTAGATTTAGATTTACAGCTTTAGTTGTTGTTGGTAATAGAAATGGCCTAGTTGGCTTTGGTTATGGTAAAGCTAAAGAGGTACCAGATGCGATGAGAAAAGCGATTGACGACGCATTTAAAAATATTATCCACGTTAAGATCAAAGGCACAACTATCCCTCATGACGTAGAGGTAAAATATAACGCAAGTAGAATGCTACTTCGCCCAGCTAGCGAGGGTACTGGTGTTATCGCTGGTGGTAGTGCACGTCCTATTATCGAGCTTGCAGGTATTAAGGATATCCTTACTAAATCACTTGGCTCAAACAACTCAGCAAACGTCGTTCGTGCTACTATAAAAGCACTTAGTTTGCTAAAAAGCTAAGAGAAAGGAGTTAAGATGGCATTAGAAAAATTAACACCTGCTGCAGGTTCAACTCATGCAACCAAAAGAATAGGTCGTGGTCAAGGTAGTGGCAATGGCAAAACTGCTGGCAAAGGTAACAAAGGTCAAAGAGCAAGAAAAGGCTACAATGAGAAAAGAGGTTTTGAGGGCGGACAGCAACCACTTCAAAGACGTCTTCCAAAAGTAGGCTTTACTTCTAAATTTGAAAAACCTTATGTTATCAATGTTGAGAAGATCACAGCCATAAAAGAGCTTGCTGAAATTTCAATAGCAACAATAGCTAGCGTTCATAAAATTTCAAAGAGCGTTACTAAGATAAAACTAATCGGTGCAAGTGCAAAAGCTCTTGCTTCTAAGGTTAAAGACGAGAACGTTAGCGTTAGCGGAACAAAATAATGGATAAAACACTGACCAACAAGATTTTAATCACGTTGGCATTTTTGTTCGCATACAGGATACTGGCTTATGTGCCAGTTCCTGGTGTTAATGTCGACGTAATTAAAGAATTTTTTAATTCAAACAATAGCAATGCCTTGGGCTTATTTAATATGTTTAGTGGTAAAGCTGCTGAGCGTTTAAGTATTATCTCTTTAGGTATCATGCCTTACATTACAGCTTCGATCATTATGGAGCTTTTAGCAGCAACATTTCCAAAATTAGGTCAGATGAAAAAAGAGCGTGACGGTATGCAAAAGTATATGCAAATCATACGTTATGCAACCATCGTTATTACTCTTGTACAATCAATCGGTGTTTCTATCGGACTTCAAAGCTTAAGCGGACGCGGTGGCGAACAAGCTATCATGATAGATATAAATTTATTTATCGCGATCTCTGCTGTATCTATGCTAACTGGAACTATGCTACTTATGTGGATAGGTGAGCAGATCACACAGCGAGGCATAGGCAATGGTATAAGTCTTATCATCTTTGCAGGCATCGTCTCTGGCATACCTAGTGCGATCGGTGGAACTGTAAATTTAGTAAATACTTCTGAAATGAATTTCCTAACAGTCATCGCTATTTTGGCTATTATCTTAGCCACCATCGGTGCTATTATATTTGTTGAGATGGGTGAAAGGCGTATCCCTATTTCTTACTCAAGAAAAGTGATAATGGAAAATCAAAACAAACGTATAATGAACTATATACCGATCAAAGTAAATTTAAGCGGTGTTATTCCACCGATATTTGCTAGTGCGATTTTGATGTTTCCAAGTACGATTTTACAGGCTAGTACAAATCCGATCATCCAAGCTATCAACGACTTTTTAAGTCCAAATGGGTATATGTTTAACTTTTTAACATTTTTATTTATCATCTTCTTTGCGTTTTTCTACGCATCAATCGTGTTTAACACAAAAGATATAAGTGAAAATTTAAAGAAACAAGGCGGATTTATCCCAGGCGTTAGACCAGGTGAGAGTACAGCTAGCTATCTAAATGAAGTAGCTGGAAGGCTAACTTTAGGTGGTGCTTTATACTTGGGTATCATTTCAACGCTGCCTTGGGTACTTGTAAAGACCATGGGTGTTCCATTTTATTTTGGTGGCACATCAGTACTTATCGTTGTTTCAGTAGCACTTGATACTATGAGACGTATAGAAGCTCAGTCTTATACAAATAAATACCAAACTCTAAGCGCAGTAGGTCTATAAAATGGCTATCACGCTTAAAAGACCAGCTGAGATAGAGAAAATGAGAGCGGCGAACAAGATCGTCGCTCGAACTCTTGATCACGTTTCTACGATCATAAAACCTGGAATTTCACTTCTTGAAATAGATAAAATTTGTGAAGATATGATAAGGACTGCTGGGGCAAAACCTGCTTTTAAAGGTCTCTATGGCTTTCCAAATACGGCTTGTATAAGTGTCAATGAAGTGGTGATCCACGGAATCCCAAATGAGTATAAGCTAAAAGAGGGCGATATCGTTAGCGTTGATATCGGCTCAAATTTAGATGGTTATTTTGGTGACTCGGCTAGGACATTTGGAGTTGGTAAAATTTCAAAAGAAGATGAGGCTTTGATCGCTTGCTCAAAAGATGCGCTATATTTTGCGATTGATATCATAAGAGCTGGTATGCATTTTAAAGAAATTTGCTACGAGCTTGAGAAATTTATACTAGATAGAGGCTATGTGCCTTTACGTGGATATTGCGGTCACGGCATAGGCAAAAGGCCACACGAAGAGCCAGAAATTCCAAACTATCTTGATGGAAACAACCCAAAAGCTGGACCAAAGATAAAAGAGGGAATGGTATTTTGTATAGAGCCGATGATCTGCCAAAAAGATGGCACGCCAGTTTTAGGAAGCGATAACTGGAAAGTAACCTCAAAAGATGGTTTGAGAACCAGCCATTATGAGCATTGCATGGCTATAGTTAATGGCAAAGCTGAAATTTTAAGCCAAGCGTAAAATTTATAGCAAAAATTTAAAGAAAGGAGAGTTTGTGGCAAAAGATGATGTCATTGAGATTGATGGAAATGTTGTTGAAGCACTGCCAAATGCAACTTTTAAAGTTGAGCTTGACAACAAACATATAATTTTATGTCATATCGCTGGAAAAATGAGAATGCATTATATAAAGATAATGCCTGGCGACCGCGTAAAAGTAGAACTTACGCCATATAGCCTAGATAAAGGCAGGATCACTTATAGATATAAGTAAATTTAGCCTCTTGGCAAAAATATGCTAAGTAAATTTAAAGCTGGTTTTGGATAAAATCCAAGCTTTGCGAAAAGCTGTATGAAGAATTATTTTCAAAGTTCCCCACTTATTTTGAAAATAGTTGGTCTAAATTTTTTCTTTAGACCTGATGCAGCCCCTAAAAAAGTGGAATAAATTTTTAGGAGACTAAAATGAAAGTTCGTCCTTCTGTAAAGAAGATGTGTGACAAATGTAAAATTGTCAAACGTAGTGGCATAATTCGTGTTATCTGCGAAAATCCAAAACATAAACAAAGACAAGGATAAGGCATGGCACGTATTGCAGGTGTAGATTTACCAAACAAAAAGAGAATAGAGTATGGTTTGACTTATATCTATGGTATAGGTCTTTATAAATCTCGTCAAATCCTTGATGCAGCTGGAATTTCTTACGACAAGAGAGTTTATGAGCTTAGTGAAGATGAAGCGGCGGCTATCCGTAAAGAAATTCAAGAGCATCATATCGTTGAGGGTGATTTGAGAAAACAAGTTGCTATGGATATCAAAGCTCTTATGGATCTTGGAAGTTATAGAGGTCTTCGCCACAGAAAAGGTCTTCCTGTTCGTGGTCAAAAGACTAAAACTAATGCTAGAACCAGAAAAGGCAGACGTAAAACTGTCGGTGCAGCTACTAAGTAAGGCAAGGGTTAAAGGATAATAAATGGCGAAAAGAAAAATTGTTAAGAAAAAAGTAGTTAGAAAAAGCATAGCCAAAGGTATCGTTTATATCAGTGCAACATTTAACAATACTATGGTAACTGTAACTGATGAAATGGGAAATGCTATTGCATGGAGTAGTGCAGGTGGCTTAGGCTTTAAAGGTAGTAAAAAATCAACTCCTTATGCAGCTCAACAAGCAGTTGAAGATGCTCTAAATAAAGCAAAAGAGCATGGCATAAAAGAAGTTGGTATTAAGGTTCAAGGTCCAGGTAGCGGACGTGAAACGGCTGTTAAAAGTGTAGGAACTGTTGAAGGAATTAAAGTATCTTTCTTTAAAGACATTACACCTTTACCACACAATGGTTGTAGACCGCCAAAACGCCGCCGCGTATAATTAGAGAAAAATAGGAGAAATTATTATGGCTAGATATACAGGACCTGTTGAAAAATTAGAAAGACGTCTTGGTGTGTCTCTTGCGTTAAAAGGCGAAAGAAGACTTGCTGGTAAAAGTGCTTTTGAAAAAAGACCTTATGCGCCAGGGCAACATGGACAAAGAAGAGCAAAAATAAGCGAATATGGCTTACAACTTCGCGAGAAGCAAAAAGCTAAATTTATGTATGGTGTTTCCGAGAAACAATTTAGAAGATTATTTCAAGAAGCAGCACGCCGCGAAGGCAATACTGGTGCTCTTTTAGTCCAACTACTAGAGCAAAGATTAGATAATGTTGTTTATAGAATGGGCTTTGCAACAACTCGTCGTTTTGCTCGTCAGCTAGTAACCCATGGACATATTTTAGTAAATGGCAAAAGAGTAGATATACCATCTTATAGAGTTGAACCTGGCGCAAAAGTAGAGATTGTCGAAAAATCTAAAAACAATCCACAAATTGTTCGTGCGATAGATCTTACAGCGCAAACTGGTATTGTTGCTTGGGTAGATGTTGAAAAAGAGAAAAAATTTGGAATTTTCACTAGAAATCCAGAAAGAGAAGAGGTTATCATTCCTGTTGAGGAAAGATTTATAGTAGAGCTTTATTCAAAATAATAGAGGGTATAAAGATGAGAAAGATTACTACATCAGCTTATATGCCAACTGAAATTGAAGTTAAAAGTGTTAGCGAAAATGTTGCTAACATTACAGCATATCCTTTTGAGGCAGGTTATGCTGTTACCTTGGCTCACCCATTGCGTCGTCTTCTTTACACAAGCACGGTAGGTTTTGCTCCTATTGGTGTAAAGATAAAAGGCGTTAGCCATGAATTTGATAGTATGCGTGGTATGCTAGAAGACGTAGCTTTTTTTATTATAAATTTGAAAAAGATCAGATTTAAATTAAAAAGCACCAGTGAGCGCGAAGTTATAGAGTATAGCTTTAAAGGACCAAAAGAGATAACCGGGGCTGATCTAAATAATGATCTAGTTGAGATCGTTAACCCAGATGCATACCTTGCTACAATAAATGAAGATGCTGAGTTAAATTTTTCAGTTATCATTCAAAAAGGTATCGGATATGTGCCTAGTGAAGAGATTAGAGAAGAGATCGAAGATGACTATATCGCACTTGATGCTTTCTTTACACCTGTTAAAAAAGCAGTTTACGATATACAAAATGTCTTGGTTGAGGATGATCCAGACTATGAAAAGATTGTATTTACTATAACAACTGATGGTCAAGTTAGTCCGATAGAGGCTTTTAAAAATTGTTTAGAAGCTATGTATCAACAAATGTCAGTATTTAAAGGAATTTTAGATATTGATGTTAGTACTCCAGTTGCTAGCTCAACTGCAGGTGGCGAGTTTTCAAAGTTACTTTCTAGTGTAGAAGATCTAAATTTAAGCGCTAGAAGTTTCAACTGCCTTGACAAAGCTGATATAAGATTTATCGGCGAGCTTGCGTTGATGGACGAAAATGAGCTTAAAGAGCTTAAAAATTTAGGTAAAAAATCTCTTGAAGAGATAAAAGCGGTTATGGAAGAGATAGGCTATCCAGTTGGTGTCGATGTGTTAAAAGATAGCAAAGAGCAACTCAGAAAGAAAATAACCGAGCTAAAATCACAAATGAGTGCAAAAGAATAAAAGGACAATAGATGAGACATAAACACGGATATCGCAAACTTGGTAGAACGTCATCTCATAGATCTGCATTGCTTAAGAATTTAGCGATAGCTATCATCAAAAGCGAAAAGATAGAGACAACTTTACCAAAAGCAAAAGAGCTTAGAAGCTATGTTGAAAAGCTTATCACAAGAGCTAGAAAGGGCGATTCTAACGCTCACAGAGCAGTATTTGCTTCATTGCAAGACAAAGAGACTACAAATAAGCTAGTTACTGAAGTAGCTCCAAAATTTAAAGAGCGCAACGGTGGCTATACAAGAATCATCAAAACTCGCGTTCGCAGAGGCGACGCAGCCGAGATGGCTTATATAGAGCTAGTAGCTGAATAATTATTAGAGAGCTTCGGCTCTCTTTTTTTAATTTATTGAATATAAAATTCCATCACTTTTAAAATAAATCCTTCTTCTAAAAGGTTTCAAAAGCTATAAATTTCTTTAATTATCTACCAAAATTATTAACCAAAACCATAAAATTTTTAGTTAAAAGTTGTAAATCCTTTAATCTAAAATCATATATTTTAACTCTTTACCTTTGAACTCTATACTAAAATTTTATTTTATAAAGACGATATTCGTTTCAAATATCTTATAAATTTCAAAGGATTTGAGATGGTAGGTGGTGTAAATGGAGTTGGCACAAATTTTTATGTTGGCTCGCAAAGTAGTAGAGCGCAAGAGCTTGATACTAAAAATACTAAATCCAATATAGACAAAAATTCTTTAAATAATTTATCTAGCGGTTTGGTTGATGAGCAAAAAAGTCATACTGATACTAGAGCTGACTTAATAAAATTAAATGAAACAAATACAATGAAATTTCAAAAAAATAGCGAGAATCTAACATTTGCTAGCAATTTCTCGCTATCAGGCATAGCTGCTAATGGCAAGATAAGCATCTGGGGCAAGCTCATGGGATATGACAAACAAGTCAGCCAAGATGAGATAAATGATCTCAAAAATTTTATCAATCAGACCAAAGCACTTGGCTTTGGCAGAGCTCACGAAGAGATCATAGGATATTATTCAACAGATGTCGATCTCTTTGCAAAAGAGTATACATCAAAACTTGATGGCAACACACTTCTTGGGCTTGGTCACAAGAGCCATGTGGAAGGGTTTGAGATACTTGATAAGGACCTAAGCATAGATGAGTTTAAAGATAAGTGGATTGATTATGCACTTAGGCAGTATCTTGGCGAAAGAGTCGGTGTGGAGAGCATTACGATAGGCAAAAAGGCTATCTCCATGCTAACTAGCACTAATAAGCCGCCAATCGAGTACCAGACGCTACAAAGTATAAATTTCACTGATGAAGAGAGCAGACAGAGATTTCTTACGCTCATGAAAGCTGGCATGAAGAGTGGGACGGATTTTAAAGAGGTGGTAGAGGGCGTGCTCTCGCTTTATAATGTGCAAAATACGGACAAACTCGATGGCAACAAAGTCTATGCTTCAGTGATCGGACGAAGTGAGAAACTGGCTACTTACGACATCAATAAAGATGAGAAATTTGCCTATCTTAAGGAGCTAATGCAGCTTGAGAAAAACGGAGTTGATATACTAAAACTAATGGAAAAAGTGGAGCAAAAACAGAAATTAGATATAAAAGTGTAGGCTAAGTTTAGCTTTTTGCACCACCTATCTTTTATGATTTTAGCCATAAGCGGCTCTTTTTACTTGGTTTAAATTTTTAAATGATAGAATCTTGATTTCTATTATTAAAATTACGGAGAACTCGTGAGAAAGCTACTTTGGCTAAATCCCGTTGTAAAAAATATGTATGACTTCTCTGCGTTAAAAGAGCTTTTGCAAAATAAGGGCTTTAACATAGTGGAGTGCGAAAAAGATCATGTTCGTGATGTCAAAAATTCATATAAAAATTTATGCTCTAAAGGCATGGTTTTAGACAGTCGCTGTCCAAGAGCTGTAAATTTTATAAGATCAAATTTCAAAGAATTTTCAAATAATATTTCAAGCTTAAATCCCATTTTAATTGAAAGCGCCATTGAGCTTAGCTCGAAGCTAAAAGAAGATGAGTGGCTTTATATAACAACGCCTTGTGAGGACTTGGCTGAGCTTGGAAATTCTTTAAAATTAGAGCGAACTACATTTTTAACATGGAAAAATTTTAAAGAGTTAAACGATATAAATTTACAAATAAGTAAAATAGAATCAAGTCCGATCCCACCTGGATTTTTTGAAAATTTAGGCATAAAAACACTAAGCTTATGCAGCAAAGAAAAGATACAAAACGCATTTTTATATAAATTTAGCGAGCTTAAAAACTATCAGATCATCGAGCTTTTATACTGTGAAAATGGCTGTCACAATGGAGATGGGCTGTGATAGAAATTTTTAAAAAGAGCGTTTTGATCCTAGTGATCTTTGCCCTTTGGCAGGTCGTTTGCGAGCTAAAAATTTTCACACCTTATATCTTGCCAAGTCCTATTACGACACTTAAAACGATGTTTGACATGAGCTTAAGCGGTGAGCTAATAATGCATGTGATGATTAGCTTTAAGCGTATATTTGTTGGTTATATTTTGGCTTTTGTTTTGGCATTTGCTTTTGGCGGAGTGGCGGCGCTATTTCCAAAAGCTAGTATTTATTATGAGTGGATACTAGAGTTTTTTAGAAATGTTCCGCCACTTAGCCTTATTGCTATTTTGGTACTTTGGTTTGGTATAAACGAAACACCAAAAATTATAATTATCATCCTAGCATCGTTTTTCCCAATGTTTTTAAGCATTTCAAAAGGACTAACTAGCTGCGATGTGAAGCTTATTGAGGTTGGTAAAATTTTTTGTTTTAGTAAATTTGAAATTTTTTACAAGATCATCTTAAAAAGTGCGCTAAAAGATATCTTTGTCGGTATGCGCATAGGTTTTGGCTACGCGATGCGAGCGATTGTGGGAGCGGAGATGATTGCAGCTTCTAGCGGGCTAGGCTATCTCATACTTGACGCTGAGGAGCTTTCACGTGCAGATAGGATATTTGTAGGCATTTTTACGATTGGAATTTGCGGTGTGCTCATAGATAGGATATTTTTATTTTTGATATCTAAATTTAGCTTTTTGCGAAGCGAAAAATGATAGAAATTTTAAATTTATCAAAGCATTTTTTTATTAATGGCAAGCGTATCGATGTTTTAAAAGAGCTAGATTTAAGCATAAAAAAAGATAAGATCACCGTTATACTTGGTAGAAGTGGTTGCGGTAAAACGACTCTTTTAAGGCTTATTGCTGGACTTGAGGGTGTAAGCCTTGGTGAGATAAAATTTAAAGAGCAAGCAAAGATCGGTTTTGTCTTTCAAGAGCCTAGGCTCATGCCTTTTTTAAATGTCTATGAAAATATCGTATTTGCGCTTAAAAAGCATGAGATAGACGAGGCAAAGATAGATAGGCTCATATCAATGATAGGGCTTAGCGACTTTAAATTTGCCGCTGTTTCGCAGCTATCTGGCGGTATGAGCTCGCGCGTTTCTCTTGCTAGAGTGCTTGCGTACGAGGCAAATTTGATCCTTATGGATGAGCCATTTGCGGCACTAGATGCTTTTACGAGAGCCAGCATGCAGGCTGAAATTTTAAAGCTTCAAGCCGGTAAAACCATCATTTTTGTCACTCATAATGTCGATGAAGCCCTATATTTAGCAGATGAGATCATTTTGCTTGAAAAAGGCGGGATGAAATCAAACTATGACCTGTCAAATCTAGCTAAGCCAAGAGATTTGCTTTGCAATGAATTAATAAATTTAAAGCGTAAAATTTTAAGTGAAATTTAGCATTTTATAAAATGATAATTAAAACCAAAACGAAGCAAAAAGTTATATAATTTGGAAAATTTTTAAAGGAGCAAATATGAGAAAGTTTTTTAAGATTTTGTGTGCAGCCTCTTTGCTTTGTCTAGTCGCAAACGCAAGTGAGCTAGATAAGATCGGTATGACCTATGTCAAATCGCCACTAAACGTCCCTTCAATCGTCGATAAATTTAAAGGCTTTTATGCTAAATATTTTGGCGTACCGGTAGAGTACTCTGAGATAACATCAGGTGCAAAGCAGACTCAAGCTCTAGCTTCAAATTCGCTCCAGTTTCTAAACTGCGTGGGCGGAACTTCAGTCATACTTGCTGCGGCAAATAAAGCTGACATAAAGATCATAAGTGCCTATTCAAGAGCACCTGAAGCTTTTGCAATATTTGCTAAAGATAAAGGCATAAAAACCGCTAAAGACTTAAAAGGTAAAAAAATAGCAGGGCCAAAAGGTACGATATTAAATGAGCTTTTGGTTAGGTATCTTGCTCTTAGCGGTCTAGGCATAAATGACGTAGAGTTCGTTTCTATGGGCATCCCAGCTGCACAAGCTGCACTTGAAAATGGTAGCGTCGATGCAGCACTTCTTGCTGGACCAGCTGCTTATAATGCTAAAAAATCAGGACTTAGTGTTGTAACAACAGGCAAGGGCGTCATCACTCCAGTCATCGTTACTGCCACAAGCGGAGAATTTTACAAAAAGCATAAAGATATAGTTGAAAAATTTAAAAAGGCTCAAGATGAAATTTTGGCTTTTATGAAAGCAAATGAGGAAGAGGCATTAAAATTTACAGCTGAAGAGACTGGGCTTAGCATAGAGGCGGTAAAGAGTATGTATCCTCAGTATGACTTTAGTCCAAAGATCACGCCTGAAGATATAAAAGCACTTGAGGCTACGCAAGAATTTATGCTCGAGAGTAAGATGATTGAACAAAAAGTAGATATAAAATCGCTTCTAATAGATTAAACAAAAAGGGCGAAATTTGCCCTTTTGCCCTAAAACTAATAATCAGAAAATTTACTAAATTTTAGTTCACGTATTTAAAAATCAAAGCTGATTAGGTGTGTCAGAATGGTTTAAATTACAAAGCAAAATTAGCACTAAGCAAAAATATAGCCATTATTTTTTGCATTTTTATTTTGCTATAATAGCCCAAAAATTTAATAGGAAAAGATATGATCCCATTTAGCGATGAAGAACTTTTAAAACCAGTCAGTGCGAGTTTGCAAAAGGTATTACCGATGCTTGAAAATGATGGCGGTGGCATGGAGCTACTTGGCATAAAAAACGGCAAAATTTATGTAAGACTTACAGGGCATTGTCATGGATGTGCAGCTAGCACAACTACACTAAAATATGGACTCGAAAGACAACTTCGTATGGATATTCACCCAGAGCTTGAGGTCGTAAATATCCCGATCGGCGAGGAATTTGACATTGATAGATTATAAAAAAACAGGCATTAAATACTTCAAACGTTCTAAATTTAAAGAAGCGATCTTTTACTTCTCTCTAGCTTACGAAAAGACACAGGATAAAAATTTACTATTTTTGATACAAATTTGCTCCCTTGGCGAGAAAAATGCAGAGGAAGCAAAACTTTTATTTGACTATTTTATGGATAAACTAAGAGCTGGCGAAGATGATGAAGGAATGGATGAAATTTTAAAAATTTTAGAATCAAGATTGGCTAGCGATGAATATTTTGAAGAGCAAGACGCGATCAGCTACGAGGACTTTAAAAAGGCTGTTTATAAGGACGGGAGCTTCAAAAAGGTCTTTGAAAATATCATGTTCTCAACCAAGGTAATGATCTCAAACAAAGATGATTTTTTAGAATTTTTGGGAAATTTGATAAAAAATGACTTCATCGAAATGAGTATAAACTATCTTGAGAGTGCGGCGGTGATGTTTGGTGGCGATGAGCGCATAGATCAGCTTTTTAAAGAGATACAAAAAAGACAAAACGATGAAAATATCAGTAGAAAATAGCTTCATAACAGATGACTCAAACGAGTGCGAGCAGGGTGCATACTTTGTGCAAACTACTGCAAATGCAAAATTTGCAGAGGCAGCGGTAAAAAATGGCGCTAAGATAATCAGCCTTGAAGAGTGCAAGAAGCTTTTAAAAATCGATGAAAACTTAAAGATAGTCGGCATCACGGGCACAAATGGCAAGACCACAACAGCTGCGGCTATCTACGAGACCCTGCGAAATTTAGGCAAAAAATGCGGGCTAAGTGGCACAAGAGGGGCATTTATAGAGGGCAAGCAGATAGATGACAAGGCGCTTACGACGAGTGCCATTTTAAAGACGCTTTCTTACCTCAAAGCAGCTAGCGAGCAAGGCTGCGAGTACTTCGTGATGGAGGTTAGCTCACACGCGATAGCTCAAAAGCGTATAGAGAGCTTGAAGTTTGCTCTAAAAATTTTTACAAATTTGACTCAAGACCACCTCGACTACCACAAGAGCATGGAGGAGTACGCTAGGGTAAAGTCGAGCTTTTTTGATGATGATTGCATGAAGCTTATAAATGCTGATGATAATGGCATTAAATTTAACCCAAAAAACGCTTATACGTATTCGCTTAAAAAGCCAGCCAGCTTTGCGCCGGTAGTTTATGGGTTAAAGGACGGCATAGACGCGGTTATCAAGACGCCAAATGGTGATGTCGAGATAGACTCAAGCTTGCAAGGTGAGTTTAATCTTTATAACCTAATCGCCGCACTTGGCGCCGTTTGCCTGCTAGAGCGCCCAGACGCGGTCACACTTTCAAAGGCGATAAGTAAATTTAAAGGCGTGAGCGGCAGGATGGAGGTCGTTAGCACCGATCCGCTAGTCATTGTGGATTTTGCCCATACGCCTGATGGCATAGAAAAGGTGCTAAACTCGCTTAGACATCTAAATTTGATCGCAGTCTTTGGCGCGGGTGGCGATAGAGATAGGACAAAGCGCCCTAAAATGGGAGCGATATCCCAAAAATACGCAAGAATTTGCATCGTCACTAGTGACAATCCAAGAAGCGAAGAGCCAGAGAGCATAATCGATGAAATTTGTGCTGGCATGAGCCAAAACGAAAATTTGATACGAAACACCAACCGCAAAGAGGCGATCGCGCTAGCCATTAGCAAGCTAGAACCCGGCTGGGCGCTTGTCATACTTGGCAAAGGCGACGAGCCATATCAGGAGATAAAGGGCGTCAAGCACCCATTTAGCGACAAAGAAGTAGTAAAAAAGCTTTTAAAGAGGTAAAAATGAATATAGAAATTTTAGCTAGTAAGATCCATAGAGCCGTCGTAACAGACGCAAATTTAAACTATGTTGGCTCGATCAGCATCGGCGAGGAGCTTATAAAAGCTGCAAATTTGATAGAAAATCAAAAGGTTGAAATTTTAGACGTAAATAATGGCGAGAGATTTGCCACCTATGTGATAAAAGGTAAAAAAGGCGAAATTTGCCTAAATGGCGCAGCTGCGAGAAAGGTCTGCGTGGGCGATGTGGTCATCATCGTGGCGTATGCTAGTATGAAATTTAAAAAGGCTAAGAAATTTAAGCCAACCATCGTGCATGTAAATAACAAAAACGAGATCATAAAGGAGTAGGCGATGTTTGAGGGATTTGACTTTTCAAAGATGGGGCAGATGCTTGAAGATGTGCAAAAGCAAGCCAAGCAGATGGAAGAAGAGAGCAAAAATAAAGAATTTGGAGCAAAAAGCGGCGGCGGACTTGTAAGCGTGAGAGCAAACGGCAGTGGCGAGATACTTGATATCAGCATAGATGATAGCTTGCTTGAAGATAAAGAGAGCATGCAAATTTTGCTAATAAGCGCCGTAAATGACGTGCTAAAATCAGTTGAGGCCGATAAGAAAAACACCGCTTCAAGGATGCTTGGCGGCCTTGCTTCGATGGGGATAAAATGAGACTAAATTATAAATTTGCCCTTGCTTTTTTGCTATCAGCGCTTTGCCTAAACGCCGATCCTAGGCCTACGCAAGAGGACTTTAACGCCTGCTTTGAAAAGAATAAAAACTCAATCGTCTCGGTAAATAAACACTTTGGCGTGGCTATCACTAAAAATTTGATCGCAGTGCCAAAAAGCGAGGGAGCTCCACTTGGCGAATATGTCAAATTTGACCCATATTTGCAGCTTTTCTTAGTACGCTCTAGCAAGGAGTTAAGCCCTGTTGTGATGGCTGATGAGACCAACGAGGAGCGCATAAAAAAGAGCACTTGGGTTGGTATCTTAAATGACACGAACAACACAGTGATGGGACATATCAAGTCTTTAGGGCAAAATTTAGGCGACTTTGATACGCTAAGCTTCGAGTATAACGCGACTGGCGAGATAAATACACCTTGCTGCAAGATGATAGGCATAGCTGTTGGATCTGATAAATTTATACCAAATCGTTATTTGAAGCACTTTGTATCTTATGATGACGTCTATTACGGCGATATCGGCGTGAAGTTCTTGCAAAAAGAGGATAAATTTTTTGTAGGTCTTGTTGATCCTTTGGGCCGTGGCAAGATGATGATGGTTGATGACGAGCTTGTGAGTGTAAATGGCATCAAGCCAAAGAGCCTAAGAGAGCTAAATGAGATGGTGCTTTTTGCTCCAAAGGGCGCAAAGCTTGACATCATCGTGAAGCGCGATAAGCAAGAAATGCTCTTTCAAGTGCCAGTAAGTGGGGATATGAAATTTAACCAAAGCCTCGATGTAGACGCCCCTTCAAGCCTTGATATACCAAATTTCAACATCATGCCAAAAGAAGCGCAAACAATGCTTGATGATAAGGTTTTGGTGGATTATGGTATTACGGTGGATAAAAATTTAGTCGTTACAAAGGTCGAGCCAAAGTCGAATGCAGAAATTTTTGGCATCAAGACCGGCGATAAAATTTTGGGTTTTGATAAACAGAGCGTGAGTAGTCGTGAAGAGCTTTTAGAGAAGCTTGGTGAGTTAAAAAATTTTACGCTTCTATTTACTAGAAATGACTTTCAGTTTTTTGCAAGAGTGCCAAAATGAGCTTGCTTGATGACTTTGTAAAATTTCTAAACGCAAATTTGCCAAAGGCACCGAGCTTTCATCCTTACTACGAGGAGGCGCTTGGCGTTATGCTAAAGGCTGGAGGCAAGCACTTTAGGGCGCTTTTGCTTCTTGGCGTGGTAGAAAGTGTGGATAAAAGCCTCACGCAAAGAGCCATGAGAGTGGCTTTAGGGCTTGAGATGATGCACACCTACTCACTCATTCACGACGACCTGCCTTCGATGGATAACGCAAGCCTAAGACGTGGCACACCAACGCTTCACGTAACATACGACGAGACGACTGCCATACTTGCAGGAGATGCGTTAAATACGCATGCTTTTTATGAAATTTCACGTGCCAATTTGAGTGCTGAGACGCGTATAAAATGTGTGGAAATTTTAAGCGAAAATGCTGGCGTTAGTGGCATGGTGCTAGGTCAGGCGCTTGATTGTTTTTTTGAAAATACAAACAAAGAGGACATCAAAAGAGCAAAGGCTAAATTTGGACTCTCTGGCAAGATGCTAAACCTTGATGAGCTAGTATTTTTACACATCCACAAAACCGCAAAGCTGATCGCTGCTAGCCTAAAAATGGGCGCTGTGATAGTAAATTTAGACGAAACAGAGTGCGAGAAAATTTATGATATCGGCCTAAAGCTTGGCCTTGCTTTTCAGATACAAGATGATATCATCGATCTTACAAGCGACGAGTTAGTTGCTGGAAAACCCGTGCATAACGACCTAGCTAAAAACTCATTTACAAATTTGCTAGGTCTATCTGGCGCAAAAAAGAAAAAAGACGAGCTTATTTGCGAGATAGAAGAGGCACTAAATCAGATAGACTCTGGCATAGCAAAGATGATCTTAGAGCTTACAGACAAGCATCTAAGATAGTTGCGTAAATTTCGTAAATTTATATCACTTTTTAGACATTTTGGACAAAAATGCAAGGCAAGTTTTAATCACTTTTTTGTATAATCTAGCGCAATAAAAGGAGATCATATGCTAAAAAAACAAGCTGACACTATAAGATTTTTGTGCGCTGACATGGTGCAAAACGCTAACAGCGGACACCCAGGTGCGCCTATGGGTCTAGCTGATATTATGGTGGTTTTAAGCAACTTTTTAAAACACAATCCAAAAAATCCAAAATGGTTAAACAGAGATAGGCTCGTTTTTAGCGGTGGTCACGCCTCAAGTTTGGTTTATAGTTTTTTGCACCTAAGCGGCTACGATCTAAGTTTAGAGGAGCTTAAAAATTTTCGCCAACTTGGCTCAAACACTCCAGGACACCCAGAAATTCATACTCCAGGCGTTGAGGTTGCTACTGGCCCACTCGGTCAAGGCGTAGCAAATGCAGTTGGCCTAGCCATGGCAGAAAAATACGCTGCGAACGTGCTAAATGAGCCAGACAATAAAATAATCGATCATAAAATTTATTGCCTTTGCGGCGACGGCGACCTAGAAGAGGGCATAAGCTACGAGGCATGTTCAATCGCAGGAAATTTAAGACTAGATAACCTTGTGCTAATCTACGACTCAAATAACATCACGATCGAGGGCGACACAGCGATAGCTTTTAGTGAGGATGTAAAAGCGAGGTTTGAGGCGCAGGGCTGGGAGGTCGCGCGTATCGATGGACACGACTATGACCAGATCGAATTTGCACTTGAGCAAGCAAACGAGAAAGAGTCACCATATCTCATCATCGCAAACACACGTATAGCACGTGGTGCAATGGAGCTTGAAGGAAGTCACCACAGCCACGGCGCACCACTTGGCGAAGAGATCATCAAAAAGGCAAAGGCTACAGCTGGCTTTGACCCTGAGAAGAAATTTGCCATTGATGAGGACGTGCTTTTAAGATTTAGAGGTGCAGTTGAAAAGGGCGATCTTGAAGAAGCGATGTGGAACAAAAAGGTTGAGGCACTAAGCATTGAAGGCAAAAATCTACTAAACTCGCTTCTTAATCCAGACTTTAGTAAGATCGAATTTCCAGACTTTAGCGACAAAAAGCTAGCCACAAGAGATACAAACCATGTCATTTTAAATGAGATAGCTAAAAAACTACCTGGCTTTATCGGCGGTAGCGCTGACTTAGCTCCTTCAAATAAGACTGAGCTAAAGGGCATGGGCGACTTTCCAAATGGCAAAAATATCCACTACGGCATCAGAGAGCACGCTATGGCGGCCATCAACAATGGTATCGCTAGATACGGCCTTTTCTTGCCATTTTCAGCGACATTTTTCATCTTTAGCGACTATCTAAAGCCAAGTGCGAGGATAGCAGCGCTAATGGCCATAAAACACTTTTTTGTCTTCACGCACGATAGTATCGGCGTTGGCGAAGATGGTCCGACGCACCAGCCTATCGAACAGCTTAGCACATTTAGAGCGATGCCAAATTTCTACACTTTCCGTCCAGCTGACGGTAACGAAAACGCAGCTAGCTGGCAAGCGGCTCTAAATTTAAATGCTCCAAGTGCCTTTGTGCTTAGCCGTCAAGGCCTTGAGCCACTTGCAAAAGGCGAATTTGGAGAGGTGAGTAACGGCGCATATCTTTTAAGCTCGTCAAAAGATGCAAAGATCACATTTATAGCAAGCGGTAGCGAGGTTTCACTTTGCGTAAAAGCAGCCGCACTTCTAGCTGAGCAGGGCATCGGTGCAAATATCGTATCAGCGCCTTGTTTTGACCTACTTTGCGAGCAGCCAGATGAATACGTGGCTAGAATTTTAGATAAAAACACAACCATAATCGCAGTTGAGGTTGCAACTGGCCTTGAGTGGTATAAATTTGCTGATGCAGTTTATGGCATGAACAGCTTTGGCGCCAGCGGCAAGGCGAACGAGCTATTTGATCACTTTGGATTTACTCCACAAAAACTTGCAAATTTTGCTAGCGAACTTATATAAATTTAATCTTGGGGAGTAAAATCCCCAACTGCAATCTAAAATCAAAAAAGGCATTTTATGGAAATTTCTCATGTTATTGTTTTGGCCTTAGTGCAAGGCATAAGCGAATTTTTGCCCATTTCAAGCTCGGCTCATCTTATCTTGGTGCCAAAGCTACTTGGCTGGCCAGATCAAGGTCTTGCTTTTGATGTGGCAGTGCACGTTGGTACGTTAAGCGCGATACTTTTTTATTTTAAAGATACGATTTTTAAGCTACTTCGTGACTTTTTTGCCTCAATCGCACAACGAAAGATGGTAGGCGATAGCTTGCTTGTTTGGTGTGTCGGCTTTGCTACCATTCCAGTGGGGATCTTTGGGCTTTTATTTAACAACATTATCGAAGAATACGCAAGAAGCGGCGTTGTGATCGCTATTACTACGATCGTCTTTGGCATAGCACTTTACTTTGCTGATCTTCGCTCGACAAATAAAAGCGAATATGAAATGACCATAAAATTTGCGCTTATTATTGGCCTTGCTCAAGCTGTGGCGCTCATCCCTGGCGTCTCAAGATCAGGTGTGACGATGACAGCATCACTTTTTTTAGGATTTAGCCACAAGGGTAGTGCAAATTTCTCATTTTTGATGTCGATCCCAGTCATCATCCTGGCCGGCGGGCTCGAGAGTATCAAGCTCATAAAAGACCCAAATGCTCTGCCATGGAGCGACATCGCCCTTGGCGTCATCATAAGTGCTGTTAGTGCTTATCTTTGCGTTAAGCTATTTATGGGTATCATCTCAAGAATCAGGATGCTGCCCTTTGTCATCTACCGCTTGATTTTAGGAGCATTTTTACTTTATCTATTTTTGTGATTTTAAAGCTTTAAAAAGTAAAAGCCAAGTGTGGAGAAATTTTTTACACTTGGCAAGAATATTTAGCGTGAGTATCTTTCAGGAAAAATTTCAAGATAAGCTTGATAATTTAATCCTCTTTTTTATCTTTTTTAATAACATTTAACAGATCTTTTGCAGCTTGATAAGCCCTATCTCCAAATTTCTTGGCTTCTGATTTGATGTCAATTTGTTTGATGTCTTCAAATTTTTCATTGGCTTTTTTCTCAAGATTAGCGATCTCTTGTTTGATCTCTTCGATTTTGTCATTTGTATCAAAATTTAGCTTTAGCTTTTTACTCTTGTCGTTTAGCTCTTGCTTTAGGGCTTCAAATTTATTATTTGCCTCACTCATAAGCTTTGCCATGCCGTTTGACTTTAATTCTTCTATCCTTGAAATAATCTGCTCTCTTGCTTGATCGCTAATGCGTTTAAATTTTGCGAGGTTTGTATCTAGCTCGCTATTTATCACATTTTCGATTTCATTTCTTGCTACACCTTCAAATTCTTTTTCAAGTTCCCTAAGCAATGCTATAAATTCTTCATCAATATTTTTTAAGTTTAGTAGTTGTGAGTTTAGCCTAAGCTCATCTGGAGCAAATTTCGCCTCATCTTTAAGCTTTTCTATGGCTCTTAAAATGCCATCTCTTGTGCCACTTATCGCTCCACTTATCAGCTCTTTTGCAAAAATATGACCCTCATCTGCTAAATTTGCCGCTGCTATGATGATGTTTTTTGAAATTTCAAGTATTCGCTCTTTGCTAAACTCTCCTCCAATTATCGCAACATAAGTCATATTTTTAGCTATCGCACCAGCTGTTTCCTCGACATCTTTCGCACCTTCAAGAGTTGTCAAAAATGCGATTTGAGCGCTCTCTTTTAAGATACCAAGAAGTCTTGTTTCTCTAATGATCGCATTATTTAAAAGCTCTAAAATTTCCTTTTTTTCACTAAAATTTCTATCTTTTACGACTTCTTCAGCTGCTTCAAATGAAATTTTGAGCCTATTTTTTATCTCTTCACGTTTTGCTTCTATTGCACGGTTTAGCTCATCTTTTTTATCAAGTAGCTCGTAAAGTGTCTTTTCTTCAGTGCCGACAATGGCCTGATTTATTCCCTCCATGGCACTTTTTAGATTTTTTGCGTTTATGAGATCTTCTTTGTTCATTTTGTCATAAAGCTCATTCATTTTAGCCTTTAAAATTTCTGGCAAAGCATTTATATCTTTGTTTGCAGCATCTTGAAAGAAGTTATTGCAAAGAGCTTTTATGCTTATTAATAAGCCATCACTGCTTTTATAATCATGTAAATTTTGTTCTAAATTGTTCATATCTTTTACCTTATAAAACGTATTTTGCTTCGTGTTTTAGTACTGAAAATATCTCTAGCCTCTCTTCTTCGCTCAAAACTAGTACGGCTAGGTCATAGCTTGCGTACTTTTTATCTTTGCTAAATTTTGAAAAGACTAGCTTAAATTCTCTATCTTTTACTATCTCTTTTACCTTTTCTTCTACATTGACATCTGCGTCAAATATTATTTTGTATTCCCAATGCGTTGGGTAATCAATTTTTGCTTTTTTGTTATTTAGATCGCATATACTCGCCACTTTTTCCTCCTGTTTTACTCTCTAACACGATATTACTTATTTCCATGCTTTTATCTATAGCTTTTACCATATCATAAATGGTCAAAAGTCCCACACTAACGCCAGTTAATGCCTCCATCTCAACGCCTGTTTTGCCCTCTATTTTTACACTCACATAAAGCTTAAAAGCGCAAATTTCAGGCAGCTCCTCGATATCACAATCCACACCTAAAATAGCTAGTGGATGGCACATCGGGATTAACTCACTTGTCTTTTTTGCACCCATTATCGCAGCAACGACAGCTGTTTGGATGACCGGGCCTTTTTTGCCAGTGTTTTCTTTTATCGCTCTAAAGGCCTCTTTGCTCATCTTGATGATCCCGCTAGCAGTTGCTACTCTTTTTGTAGGATCTTTTGGGCTCACATCGACCATTTTTGGACGATCTTTCTCATCTAAATGCGTTAGCATTATCTCTCCTTTTTTGGCGGATTATAGCCTATTTAAACAAATTTAAATTACCAATGGCTTTAAGCTAAAAATATATCAAACACATAAAATTTAGCTTTTTACTTAAATGCTGAGAAAAATTCTCATTACTTAATATAATTATCTAATTTAAATAATTTTTTTAATAAATTATTTATAATTTAATTTTTAATGCATAAAATACCTAAAATGAAGAGTTTTATAGATAATAAATTTTATTAAAACTATATTAGTATTGATT
>NZ_POZU01000057.1:0-4503 GCF_002914005.1 Campylobacter concisus
ACTTATAAAAATTAAAAGATTGATAAGAAATACTTATAATGTTTACGATAAAAATTATATTTTAGGACTATGAATGGCTTATATTATCGATTTGCCAACATTTAAAGATGAAAGAGGTGGGCTTACAGTCATGGAAAAGCTGCTTCCATTTGAGATAAAGAGATTTTATTGCATATATGGCGTGACTCAAAAAAGGGGCGGCCATAGGCATAAAAAGACTATTCAAGCTTTAATTTGTCTTGATGGAAGTTGTGAAGTATATGTCAATGACGGGCAAAAAAAAGAAATATTTTTACTAGATAGCCCTTCAAAGTGCTTGTTGCTCAAGCCAGAAGATTGGCATACTATGGATAAATTTACGAAAGGCTCTACTCTATTAGTTTTTGCCTCAGAGTTTTATAATAAAGATGATTATATTAGTGAGGAGCATTGAATGATTGAGTACGAAAATTTAAAACTAGCGAATGAAAAGTTATTTAATAAGTATAAAGAGAGTTTTAATGATTTCCTAAATAGCGGTTGGTTTATTCTAGGAGATCAAGTAAAAAAATTTGAAGAACGTTTTGCCTCTTTTTGTAATGTAAAACATTGCATAGGGGTTGCAAGTGGTCTTGACGCTCTAATCTTAGCAATAGATGCATGTAATTTTCCTAAAAATAGTGAGATAATAGTACCGTCTAATACGTATATAGCAACCATTTTAGCAATTGTTAGAAATGGATTTAAACCTATTTTGGTTGAGCCCGATATAAATACATACAATATAGATCCAAATAAGATTGAAGAAAAAATAACTAAAAACACAAGAGCGATTATAGTTGTACATCTATATGGTAAGGCTTGCAATATGGATAAAATTTGCTCTATTGCAAATAAGTATGATTTAAAGATAATTGAAGATGTGGCGCAGGCACATGGAGCTAAATTTAAGAATAAAATTGTTGGTAGTTTTGGTATAGGATGTTTTAGTTTTTATCCAACAAAAAATTTAGGGGCATTGGGTGATGCCGGAGCTATCACTACAGATGATGAGAATTTAGCAAAGATATTTCGATCTCTTAGAAACTACGGCTCTGCTATAAAATACTATAATGATGAACTAGGCTATAACTCAAGATTAGATGAAATTCAAGCTGGCTTTTTATCAGCCAAACTTGAAATTTTAGATAAAATTACAAATCATAAAAGAGAGCTAGCAAAGATCTATATAGAAAATTTGGATGATAGGTTTATAAAACCTGTTGTGGATAGGGATTATTTTGATGTTTATCATATATTCAATGTTAGACATAAAAATAGAGATGAACTAAAAAATTATCTTCTTGAAAATGAAGTAAAAACCGAAATACATTATCCATTACCACCACATAGACAAAAATCTATGCAGGGCATAATAGAAGGCCAGTACCCAATAAGCGAAGAGATACATAATACGACCTTAAGTTTACCTATATCTTATTTTCATAAGGAAGAAGATATATTAAAAATTTGCGATATTATGAATAGGTGGCATAAATGAAAGGAATAATTTTAGCCGGTGGAAGCGGGACCAGGCTTTATCCAATCACAAAGGGTATAGTTAAGCAGTTGTTGCCAATTTACAATAAGCCAATGATCTATTATCCATTGTCAGTACTTATGCTTGCTAATATCAAAGAAATTTTGATCATTTCTACTCCAAAAGATATAGATAGATTTAAGGATATATTCGGAGACGGAAGCGGCTTAGGATTAGATATCCAGTATGCCATACAAAATCATCCAAATGGACTTGCAGAAGCTTTTATAATAGGTGAAAAATTTATAGGAAATGATGACGTTTGTTTGGTACTTGGCGATAATCTCATATATGGCGAAGGGCTAATAAAACTACTTGAAAATAGCAAGCAAAAAGTAGAACATGATAAAAAAGGCGTTGTGTTTGGTTATTACGTCGATGATGCATCGGCTTATGGCGTTGTTGAATTTGATAAAAATAAAAAGGCTATAAGTATTGAGGAAAAACCAAAGAGCCCAAAGAGTAACTATGCTGTAATAGGTTTGTATTTTTATCCAAATGACGTCGTACAAATAGCTAAAAATGTTAAACCGTCAGATAGAGGCGAGTTGGAAATAACTACTATAAATCAAGAGTATTTAAGGCAAGAAAAACTATATGTAGAGATTTTGGGTAGAGGGTATGCATGGCTTGATACCGGAACGCATGAAAGTTTGCTGGAAGCTAGTAATTTTATAGAGGTAATAGAAAAAAGACAAGGGCTGAAAATAGCTTGTATAGAAGAGATAGCTTATAAAAATGGGTATATTTCAAAAGAACAGCTAATAGCACTAGGAAATGAGTTATCTAAAAATAGCTATGGAAAATATCTTCTAAAGGTAGCTAATACATGAAAACCATTTTAGTAACTGGCGGTGCCGGCTTCATAGGGTCAAACTTCGTACCGTATTTTTTAGAAAAGCATCCATACTATCGATTGGTAATTTTGGATCTTCTGACATATGCGGGGAATTTAGAAAATTTAAAAGAGTGTGAAAAAAATCAAAATTATAAATTTATCAAAGGAGATATTTGTAATAGAGGATTGGTAGAATTTATATTTAAAGAATATGATGTGAAGAGTGTTATTCATTTCGCTGCTGAGTCTCATGTGGACAACTCAATAAAAAGTCCAGACGTATTTATACAGACAAATATAAATGGAACTTTTACCTTGATAGATGTGGCTTATAAGCATTGGATGAAAGGCTCGTTTAGTTATAAGGAGGAGTATAAAAACTCGAGGTTTCATCATATTAGCACAGATGAGGTTTATGGAACCCTTGGCCTTGATCCAGATGAACTATTTACCGAAAGAACACCGTATGCACCGAATTCTCCGTATTCAGCATCTAAGGCCTCATCTGATATGATAGTTAGATCATATCATGAGACATATGGACTAAATACGGTAATTACAAATTGTTCAAATAACTATGGTCCAAAGCAACACAACGAGAAATTTATACCGATAATTATAAAAAATGCCCTTGAAAAAAAGCCAATACCGGTCTATGGCGATGGCAAAAATGTAAGGGATTGGTTATATGTGCTTGATCACTGTAAAGGAATAGACGCCGTATTTCATGGCGGAAAAAGTGGTGAAACATATAATATTGGAGGAAGAAACGAAAAGACCAATATAGAAATAGTTAATGCCATTACAACTATTTTGGACAAAGAGGTACCGATTTCAAATTTCTCATATAAGGATTTAGTCACATTTGTGAAAGATAGAGCCGGACATGATAGGAGATATGCTATTGATGCGAGTAAGATAGAAAATGATCTAGGATGGAGAGCAGATGAGAATTTTGATAGCGGAATAGTGAAAACTATCAAGTGGTATTTAAGAAAGTATCAATGTCTATATTAAGGCCTATTAGTGTTGCAAGAAATTTATTATAAAAACTATAATGAAAAACCAACTAAACTTAGCGTAATTACTGCAACTTATAATGCAGAAAAATTCTTGCCTAGATTGATAAAAAGTCTGCAAGAGCAAGTCGATAAAGATTTTGAGTGGATCATTTCTGATGGAGCGTCTAGCGATAAGACTTTAGAAATTTTAAAAAATACTGGTGGGATAAATATAAAAGTAATTTCGGGCGAAGACTTTGGGATTTATGATGCTTTAAATAGAGGCATAAAAGCTTGTAATGGAGAATTCTATCTTGTTATCGGTGCTGATGATGAGCTTTATCCAAATGCTATTCAAGATTATAAGAAAGCCATGGGGGATGGTGTAGACATAGTAACAGCTTGTATTGATACTAATAATGGCAAAATCGAGCCAAATAGTGGGCCAAGATGGCTAAAGGCACAAGCTCACTACATCTCTGGACATGCTGTAGGTTCAATATATCGCACAAGTCTTCATCAAAAACTTGGTTACTATTCAAGAAAATTTCCAATAGTAGCAGATCAGTTATTTGTATTGACTGCTGCAAATTATGGAGCAAAGATAAAAGTTATAAAAAGTATTGTCGGTAAATTTTCAAATGATGGAGTTAGTAGCATTGATATGCTAGGAACTCTTTGCGAATTTTATAGAGTTCAAATAGCCATGGGTGAAAATAAATTTATGCAAACTACTCTATTTATTTTAAGACTTATTAAAAATTTTAGAAAATTATAAAGATATATAAATGAAAGATTATGATATATCCATAATAGTGCCTATTTATAATGTGGAGAAATATATAAAAAAGTGTGTAACTACGCTTTTAGAGCAAGACTATAACAATATAGAGTATATTTTTGTAAATGATTGTACTCCAGATAGTTCTATAAAAATTTTGAAAGATACCATTGAAAAATACCCAAATAGAAAAGATGATATAAAAATTATCAACAATATAAAAAATAGTGGATCAAGTCTTACTAGAAAATATGGTTTGGATGCTTCAAGTGGTAAATATGTTTTGTTTGTAGATAGTGACGACTGGGTCGATAAAGATATAGTA
>NZ_POZU01000058.1:0-16082 GCF_002914005.1 Campylobacter concisus
GTGCACAATAATATAAATATTGCTGTGAATTTAGATCACTTGTGACTCTAGAAAAAAAATGTTCTACTTTTAATTGTGTATTTCTAAAATTCTTAATTATAGAATAATCTAGTTTTATATTTTGTTTAGTATAATATTCATTTACTTCGTACCACGATAAAACAATAGGTATATTATACTTTTCCTGTATATTTATAACATCACTCTTTGAGCTCACTATTAATGTATCAATTTGCAATACATTTGACCTAATCACCGAATGCACTACATTGCAATCTAAATCAATTAAAATAATTTTTCTCATTTTAATAACCCATTTTACTAATCATAACAACCATAGTATAATTTAAATTCATTTCTTTATAAACTAAATCCATCATCAACTACGATATTTTGTCCATTTACATATTTTGATACATCGCTTAGTAAATAGATCAAAGCACCGCAAATATCATTTGCATTGAGCATTCCTTTCATGCCACATCTTTTTTTATATTGGCTTAAAAATTTCTCAGGCTGCCCATCCAAAATTCCTCCAGGACTTATAGCGTTTACGCGGATATTGTCTTTTTTAAACATCTTTGCCATGTATTTTGTCATGCCAAGAAGGCCATGTTTTACTACTGTATATTCGACAGGAGAGTGCATATTCGTACCTTCGTAAGTCTCAAAAGCAGGCGCTCCGATACCTTGTATAGATGAGACATTTATGATATTGCCGTAGCCTTGTTTTAAAAAGTATTTTATAAAATTTTGTGAGATATTAAAGTATCCACCAAGGTGTAAATTTAAGAAGGCATTGAAATCATTCATATCTATCTCAAAAAATTTCTTACCGTAATTTTTGTTTTTTGGATAGGCGTTATTTACCAGTGCATCTATGTGGCCATATTTTGAGTGTAAGAAATTTATGGCTTCATTAACAGAATTTACGTCACTGATATTAATTTGTAAAACTTCTATTTTTGCGTCTTTGTTTGAGTTTTTTATCTCATCTTTTAGTAAATTTGCTCTTTTTGTATCGACTTCTGCTATTACTCCAACTCCGTTTTGACTAGCGATGGCTCTTATGAAAGCACTTCCTATCCTACCAGCCCCTCCTGTTACTACTATGACTTTATCTGTTAGCATTTTTTCCCTTCATTAAAAACTCTACAAATTTAAAATCCAGTTCACAATCTATATCAATTGATCTATCCTCACTCATTACATAAAGCCCAGTTCTTGGCAAAAAGAGCGTATCATTATTTAGCAAGGCTTCACGCTTCCAAATATAAATAGAAGCATTCATATCATATGTTTTTGGTACGTCTTGCCGTCTTACAATGGCTTTTGCTAAAGTTTTTGCAAGTCCTACACGTCCGTCAGGATAAATTTCAACTAGGTTAAAGTATGGACTTCTTCTGCTTGGCATCGCAGTTATTAGATTGTCATTTTTGTCGCGTAGAAACTGATTGTAAGCGTTTATGATATCGCTTACATCACGAAGTGGAGCTGTTGCATCAAGATCAATCTCATAATCAAATCTTTGTGCATAATGTTGTTCGCTTTTTAAAAAAGCATCTTTTATCACATCAAGCTTTCCAGCTGTATCGCTGGCCATAGTAGCATCTCTTTTAAAAAAGACTTCTGCGCCATATTTTACTGCTGTTTCTGCGATCAAATCGCTATCAGTACTGATTACTATATGTTCAAATAAATTTGACTCTCTGGCTTGCTCTATGGTGTAAGCAATAAGTGGTTTTCCACAAAGCTCACGTATATTTTTTCCTTTTACACCCTTGCTACCGCCTCTCGCACATATCGTACATAAAACATTACTCATTATTTTGCCTTTGAATTTGATCTATTACGCCCATAGTATCTTGTCCTTCGATAAAGCCACAAACGTATCTTTGCTCACCCAAGACATCTTTATGCATGGCTAAAAACATCTCATTTCTTGCCAAATTTGGCATGTTAAAAATTTGCCTATTGATATCTTGTTTTATGAGAGTACCTTTTATAAAATCAAGCTCATAAGTGGAGCCTTCGCACTCCACTCGCACGTTTCTATGTGTCATATGGCTTAGATAATCAATGCTTATATTAGCTACTACATTATTATTTGTTTTGCCAAAGATTAAACATAAATCATCACTTGTTATCTGCAAATTTGAGATTTTATCTTGAAAGCTTTTTATGCTCTTAAATTTGCCACACAGCCACATGGTATAGTCTAGCTCATGACTAAGATCTAGCAAAACTCCACCGCCTTTTTCTTTGCTAGCACTATAACATTTTGTATAGTCTCCATTTCTCCAGCTTGGTAGATACTGTCCACAACTAGCGTTTATGTACAAAATTTTTTCACTCTTCAAAAGCTCTTTTAGTTTTTGTAAAAGTGGATGAAATCTAAGCACGTAGCCTACAAAAATTTTGTTGTTTTTTGGCGTAAAATCGTAAAATTTCTCAAACAAAGGCTTTTCACAAAGTATTATTTTATCTTTTACTTTCTCGTCTAAAAATTTTAAATTTTTCAGGTGTAAAAATGTGGGAGTTGCTATGACAAAGTAGTCAAACTTGTCTAAATTTGAGACTTCTTCTAAACTTTTGTAACAAATTTTCCCAGCTACATCTTGGCTAGTAACGAGGCAGATATCATCTATCTGCGGTAAAGCTTCCAATACTTCGTAATGCCTTTTACCTATTGAGCCATAACCTATAATTAAAATTTTTAACTTCATCTTATTAATTTTTCAATTTCCACACACCTTCATTTACTTCTTCAAAAATATTTTTATTATAATGACTATCCATAATTTTCCAAAATTCTTTTTCACTGTACCCAAAAAACTGGCAAAATTCTCTTATACATCTTGGATCCAGATCGTGATCATGCTTTTTTACGAGTTTTATAGCATCATCTCTGGTAAGCATCCCATATCTTATCATTCTTGCAGCATAATCAGTAGCACTAGCATGTCCAAATTTTGGATATTTCATCCAGGAATGAACCAAGTAAGCCGCTGAATCTACTTGATCAAATTGCTCAATGTGATGAGTTCTTCTCCACTCATGAGTTAAATCATGAAAACCATATTTTTTAGCAATTTTATAATTATTGAAACTATTCCACTCTAAAAAATAACTTAAGTAGATTGGATCCAGTTTGTCTAAATCCTCTTTTTGTGGTGGATCAAAGAAATTTAAGTTTTTTTCGTCTACGCCTATTTCTAAAAGTTCATTACGAGATATTCCACTTCCCACACCATTGTTTACTTGTTCCTTAGCAGAATACGTTTCGATACAATTTACTCCGCCGTATTCATAAGATACATTCTCGCCGTAAACTAGCAATGGTGTATTAAATTTAACTGCCATATGTAAAGGATATGTATAAATGTATCTATCTATAAAATACGTTGGTTTGCCGTATTTTTCAAATGTGTACCTACCTATTTTTTTTTGAGCTTGTATATTAGGCTTTATAGATAGTATATCACAGCCAAAAACCTCAGATATATTTTTTATATTATGCATTCCAGCTTTTGTCATAGGAAAATTATCTTCCACTGAAACTAGAAGTGGATTCATCTTCATTTTCTCTTTCATAATATATGTTTGAAAATGGCTATCTTTTCCACCTGAAACAGCTATCATACAATCATAGCCATTTAAACCATTCATACCTCTATATTTATTACAAAGTTCTTCAAATTCATACCATCTTTTTTTATAGTCTATTTTTTTTCTATTTTCGTAAGATTGACAAGCTGTACAAACACCCTCTTTATTAAAAGCAATACCAGGTCTTGTATCAGGCATTACGCATCTTGTGCAATATTTCATATTTTACTCCATTTTAATTATTTGAAGAATATACCATATTCTTCATTTGCCCTTTGGTATTCTTCAATACGTCCAATATCAAGCCAATATTCTCTGATCGGAAATGATATAATATTTTTACTTAATTTTATTAGCTTTTCAAACAGCGTAGGCATATCATAAAATTCATTTTTTGGTATTAGATCTAAAATTTCAGGTGAAAGCATATATATTCCAGCGCTTACAAAAAATTTCTGCACCGGTTTTTCTGAGATCTCTACTATCTTGTTGTCATTCATTTTTACAACGCCATAAGGCACTTCGTAGTCATACTCTCTTACACACATTGTAGCCGTCGCTTTATTTAGCGTGTGGTAGTTGAAGATATGCTCGAAATTTACATTTGTAAGAAGATCGCCGTTCATTACAAAAAATGGCTCACTTGGACGCTCTTTTAGTAGGCTTAATGCACCTGCCGTACCCATTCTTTTTTGCTCTAAAATATAGTCGATGTTTACTCCAAATTCTTTGCCGTCACCAAAATAGTCCTTGATGATGCCTGCATTAAAATTTACACACATCGTGATATTTACAAAGCCATACTCTGCAAATTTCTCAACTATCGTTTGAAGTATCGGCTTATTTCCGACCTTTAGCATCGGCTTTGGTGTATCTTTTGTAAGTGGTCTAAGTCTAGTACCAAGGCCTCCTACCATTAAAATGACTCTATTTGTCTTGATCTTTGGCTCAACAAGCTCTTCTATCTCTTTTAAGTCTAAAACTATTCCATTGTCATCTATTATTGGTATTTGGTGAAGTTTTTTGGATAATGCTATCTTTAAAATTTCCTCTTTTGTGCTAGAAATTTTTGCAACAGCCGGCTCTTTATAAATGATCGTCTCTATAAAGCTGTCAAGGTTTAGCCCTCTCAATATACCTCTTCTTATATCGCCATCTGTAAGTGTTCCAAGAAGCTTATCATTATCATCAACAACTAAAGCTATCTGCATAGCTCCGCTATCTATAATCCCCAAGGCTTCCTTTATAGTGGCATTTTGTTTTAGCTTTATATTTTCTATATTCTTCATTCTTTATATCTTTACATCATAAAATTTCTTTTTCAAAATATCATCAAGCTCTATCTCTTTTAAAATTTTTAGTATTTTTTTACTTGGGCTACCACTATCGTATGGGTTGATTGTGTCTTGTAAAATTTGCTTAAATTCCTTCGAATATGCTTTTGTTATAGCAGCTAAAATTTCTTCTTTAACAGGCCTAACGTCTATCACACTGCTAGCTCTAGCGCGTCCTTTTTGGCGGTCGCCTATATTTATGGTGGCCTTTTTAAAGCTTGGAACTTCTGAAAGGCCACTCGAGCTATTTCCTAGGACAATATCAACAAATTTTATCGCACTTAAGTATCTTAGCTGCCCAAGTGAAGCAAACGCCACAGCTTTTTGTGAATTTTTACTCACATACTCATCTATCATTTTATTTATCACATCACCATCTGTGTCGCTATTTGCTTTTGTAAAGATAAAATTTGTATCTTGCAGTTCGTCTATCGCTTTTAAAAGCTCTTTAAATTGCTCTTTTGCACTACCATTTTCAAGCGTTACCGGATGAAATGTGATTAGTATATTTTTTTTAGCAAGCTTGAAATTTATTAATTTTTCAAACTCATCTTTATTTAGTAAATTTAGCTTTTTTATATTTTCAATGCCAGGTCCACCGACATTAAAAACCCTGATAGGCTCTTCTCCTAGCTGGATTATGCGGTTTGCATACTCTCTTGTAGCTGCAAAATGAATATGGCTCATCTTTGTTATGCTATGTCTAAAGGCCTCGTCAAATGCCCCTTGGGTAGTTTCTCCGCCATGTATGTGTGCTATTGGTATCTGCATGATACTAGCCACACCTGCTACACCAAATATCTCATATCTATCACCAAGAAGCACCAATATGTCAGGTTTAAGCTCAGCTAATGCCGGAGCAAATTTCTCATAAACTCTTGCCATCTCCGAACAAATATCAAGACTAGTATGAGAGCTACTTAAAACTTCTATCTTTTTATCTATCTTAAATTCTTTTTCAATCTCTTTGTATGTGAGTCCAAACTCAGGGCTTAAATGCATACCAGTAGCGATGATCTGAAGTTCAAGCTCACTATCTGCCTCGATCTCCTTTAAGAGCCAGTAAAGCAAGCCATACTCTGCTCTAGTGCTTGTTACTACACAAATTTTTCTCATATCAGTTCGTCTTGTTGATAGTCTTTTTGCGAAATCTGCCCTATCACTTCATCCCATCTCATAGGATTTATGCCGTCCCCTGGGCGTTTTACGCAGATATTTTTCTCGCTAAAAATTTCACCCTTTTTTATATCACACTTTGCCACGATCGACTTTCTAGCTATTTTGATATTTTCGCTTTCACTTTTACTAAAGTGCTTTAACCCATCACCAAGTGCTAGCTCTATATTTCTAATTGCTCTGACCATCGCTACTAACTCATCTGGCTCAAGGCTCGCCTTATGATCAGGCCCAGGCATACTCTTATCGAGCGTAAAGTGCTTTTCTATAATCTTTGCACCCATGGCAACCGCTGCGATATCAACCTCGATGCCAAGCGTATGATCGCTATATCCGACCTCAAGACCGAAGGCATTTTTAAGAGTTATCATCGCCTTTAAATTTACATCCTCCATCGGCGTTGGATACTGTGTATTTGCATGAAGAAGGCTTATGTTTCCATGTTTCGTGCCGCTTTTTATAAGTACTTCTATCGCAGATTCCACCTCGCCTAAATTCGCCATTCCGGTTGAGAGAATGATCTTTTTATTGAGCCCGCCTATCTGCCTAAGATAAGGTAAATTTGTTATCTCACCGCTTGGGATCTTAAATGTACTAAGCCCAAGCTCATCAAGAAGCTTTATGCTGTCGCTATCAAAAGGAGTTGAGAGAAATGTGATATTTTTTTGTTTGCAGTAGGTAATGAGCTCCTTGTGTATATTTTCATTTAACTCTAGTTTTTTTATCATATCAAGCTGACTCTCGTTTTTATCAGTATTTTGTTTTTGATAGTTAGCTTTTTGCGCATTTTTTGAAATATTAAGAGTAGCTTTAAATGTCTGAAATTTTACCGCATCAGCGCCAGCCTTGGCTGCTATGTCGATTAGCTTTTTTGCTAAATTTATATCACCATTGTGATTTACTCCAGCCTCAGCTATGATAAACACTTTATTCATTTAATTCCTTATTTTGGGTATATATATTTCTGCTTCCCCATCAGTAACAATTCTTTGCTTAACTCTGCAAATAGTTCTAAAAAATACCCTAAATTTTTCTAGATCAACTCTAAAGACCTCAACAGTGGCAGTTACCGTATCTCCGACATAAACAGGTTTTTTAAAATTTAAGGTTTGAGAGACATAAACACAACCTTCCCCTGGAATTTTAGTACCAAAAAGGGCAGAAAAATAAGATGCAGTCATTAGTCCATGAGCAATTCTTTTTTTATATCTTGAGTTAGAAGCATATTCCTCATCTATGTGTACTGGATTTCTATCCCCGCTAATACCTGCGAACGCTTTAATGTCGGCATCTGTGATAGTTTGAGAATAGCTAGCTTTCATGCCTATTTTAATCTCTTCAATTGGAATTGAATTTAAAAAATTAGCCATCTAGCTTCTCCTTTTTAGATTTTCTTTCGTAAATTCAATAGCTGGATTTCCAAATACAGTCTTTCCGGCTTCGATACTTTTTGTTACCACTGAGCCGGCCGCAATCACAACGCCTCTTCCAACCCTTAATGGTCTATTGTGTTTACCCTGATGAATAATCGCTCCGGTTCCAATATATACATCATCTTCGATTATTACATTTCCATTACATTTAACGGATGGAGCAAATGTAACATTATTTCCTATTACGCAGTCGTGCGCTACATAACTATAAATATTTGCTTGAAAGTTTTTGCCTATACTGGCATTTGATGTTATGGATACAAATGGACATATTAAGGAGCCCTCATCTACAAAAGAAGACTTTGACACAAACGAGCTTCTGTGAACGATGTTTGGAAATTTAACCCCTTTGTTTTTTAAAAACATATATATTTTATTCCTTAGCTCATGGTCAGAAATAGCAATAGCTACATTATCCTCCTTAGAAAAATTGTAGTTTTGTTCATCTCCCAAAAATGGTGCTACATATTTATATTTTTTATAATCATCTTCTTTAATATCAAAATATCCATTAATTTTATATTCGCCATTATCTAGAATATACTCAGTAACCTCACTTGCAAATCCTCCTGTCCCTATTATATAAATCCCTGATGCCATATCTTTGCTTTTCATAGTATTGCTGAACTTGGGATATTTACTATCCTATCGCTTAGAAATTTAGCATTTTTTAGCTCATCTCTTTGACATTCTTTAAACATATCAAGCTCATTCATGAGCTGCCAGATAGGACGCGTAAAAACGCCATTTTCATTACTAAATTTCAAAAACTCATCCCGTTTTTCATGACTTTCAAAAAGCACCGCGTTTAGCCAAAAATTTGACCTAGCGTTGGCTGGCTCATCTATAAATTTCACATCATCAAATTTAGAAAAATACTCTTTATAGATCATCGCTAGCTCTCGTTTGCTCTTTAAAAATAGCTCCAAATTTTCAAGCTGAGCCACAAGCAAGGCCGCATTTAAATTTGGCAGGCGGTAGTTGTAGCCGATCTCGCTGTGGCGGTATTCAAAAGGATGTGGTACCTTAGCCGTCGTGGTGATAAATTTAGTGTGCTTTGCTATCTCTTCGTCATTTGTGATGATCGCTCCACCGCCTCCACTGGTAACGATCTTATTGCCATTAAAGCTCATCGCTGCAAGCTTGCCAAAATTCCCTGTATGAGTGCCTTTATAGTAGCTGCCAAGGCTCTCGGCACTATCTTCCACCAAAACGATGTTCCAACGCTTACAAATTTCAGCTATCTCATCTATCTTGCAAGGCAGCCCAAAAGTGTGCATAGGCACGCAGGCACGCACTATCCTACCGCTAGTTTTATTTACGCAGTTGCCGTCTTTTAGCTCGCAGTTTTTCTCTAAAAACTCGCTAAGCGCCGCTGGCGACATACCAAGCGTGTCAAGGTCGACATCCACAAAAACTGGCTTTGCAAAAAGGTAGCTAATGGCGTTGCAAGTGGCTATAAAAGTAACTGGCTGCGTGATCACTTCGTCGTTTTGTTCTACGCCGGCCAACTTTAGGCAGATATGAAGCGCAGAGGTACCATTTGTCGTAGCAACTGCGAATTTAGCACCAACCATTTGAGCTAACTTGCTCTCAAACTCATCGACAAATTTGCCAACACTTGAGACAAAGCTAGAGTCGATGCACTCAAGTAGATATTTTTTCTCATTGCCTATAAATTTAGGCTCGTGAAGCGGAACTTTGTCCTTGCCAAAGGTGCTTTTTATAAATTTCAAAACCTCGTCAAAATCACATTTTTTCATCGAGATATTTTCCTGTTTCTTTATGCATAAAATTTGGTATGAGCTCGAAAACTTCGCGCAAAACATCTTCTTTACACCATGTCAAGCTCGATTTTAAATTTAAGATATTGTTCTTGAAAATTTCTAGCTTTTTGCTGTCAAAATTTGCATCATTTTTTACTATGCCGATATTTTGAAGTCTTTGCATGTCAAGCCTCTCGCCATCAACAAAAAACTCCTCGTAGTCCTTCTCTCCAGTCGTGTCACTAGGCGCAAAAAGACAAGGATAAAAGCCATCTTTCGGAAGCACTTTTGCAAGCTTTCTGGCCTCCTCCTCATTTTCACATAAAAATGGCTCGTAGCCTAGATTTGCCAAGTAGCGCTTGGCTATCTCGCTAAATGTTATGAGGTCTAAATTTTCATCTAATTTTGGGAAAAATATATCTCTATTTTCGCCAAAAATAGTGCTTAAAAGACAAAGCTCGCCACTCTCTTTTGGTGTTAAAAAATAGCGCCTGACATCGTTTGGGGCGACTATAGGCTGAGACTTTTCTATGCGTTTTTGAAAGCCAAAAAGAAGAGAGCCGTCGCTAAATGCCACGTTTGCAAACCTAGCCATCGAGACGTCGATATTTAAAGAGTGTCTAAACGCAAACATCTCCATGATGCGCTTGCTAGCTCCCATTAAATTTACAGGGTTTGCGGCCTTGTCGGTGCTAACGCAGAAATATTTTTTTGACTTCATACCAAAGGCTTGTGCTAGTGTTTTGTCGGTGTTAAAGATATTTGTTTCAAGCATTCTCATGAGTGTAAATGGATCTTTTTCACTTCTAACATGCTTTAGCGCTGATAAATTTAACACGTAGTCAAATCCACCACTTTGTGCCAAAAGTGCGTCAAACTCGGCACTTGCAACATCTATGGCAAAAGTTTTAAAGTCACCATTTATATATCCAAACTCACTTCTTATGTCACGCACTAGCTCGACAAGGTTATTTTCAGAGATATCGACGACGTATAGTTTTTTTGGATCTCTCATAAAAATTTCTTTTGTCACGGCTGAACCGATAGAACCGGCACCACCAATAACTAGAAAGCTCGAACTTGAAACTATCTCTTTTAAATTTTTACCAAGCGCATTTATATCATCTTCAAAGAGATTTTTGGTGCGTCCTATTAAACTTAAGATATTGTTCATATTAATTCCAAATTATTTCATTTGCTATATATTCATTTACATTTTCTTTTTTATAAAAAACTTGATCATAAGATTTTTTTAGCTCACTAACAACCACCTCAAACTCATTAAATATTCTTTTAATATGTGAGTCTAGTTCTTTATTATCGTTTGCAACTAAAACTAAATTATAGTATCCATATTCAGTAACATTTTTTCCACTATTTTTATCTTTTATATTCTTATTAAGATTATATGCGTATTTTGAATCTAACATTTCTATTGTTGGTATACCGATTGAGATCATATCTGAAACAACTCCAGAATAAAAACAAATAGCAAATTTGGAATGTTTTCCTAAGAAAAATGTATGCAAATTTGAAACCATCCAACCAATCCCACATTCTTCTTTAGGCAATGCTTCTTCGCAAGAGTTATCGCACACTTCATCAGGATGTTTTTTTATTATCAGCTTTAAATTGTATTTTTTAGCCTGTTTATAAATCTCTTTGACATATCTAACTTTTTCTTCTCTTGGCATGAATGAGCCATAATTTCTTGAGATTAGAAAGATATAATTTCCATTAAAAGGGATTTCATAATTACCACAATAACGATCCATAAAATAATCAATCCATTTTTTCTCATGTCTTGGAATACCCACCACCCTACAAAACTCTTTTTTTATCCCATAGTAATTTTCATAGTACTCTGCATCTTTCTCAGATGATGCAAATACAATAGTATTATTGTTCGGATAGTTATTTACAATAGTTCTTGTTTTTAATTCCTCTAACAGATATTCATGACTATTATTTCCATGGCAAATTGAATACTTTTTAACTTCACTTAGTTTGGTTAATATATCTTCATGGGCATCCTTGCTAGATTCGTAAACATCATACAATATTTTTAAATTTTCACTTTTTAATTGATATAAATTTATAAATTTCAAATTATAAATTTTTACTATTATTGCATTTATTTTTGTCATTATAGAATTTAAGCAAGATTCTAGTTTAATAATCCTTAGCTTATTTAAAATTTTTTTTAATATCAAAAATGGATTTAGATGATTTGAAAAAAAAGAATATTTTAGAATAAGTTCAAAATTATTAGATTTGATAAAAGCACCATTTATGTCTTTATAAACAATAGCAGTAAATATCTCACTTGCCAGCTTAATCAATGGTGAGTTTAATTCAATTTGTTTTATTATGTAATAATCATGTGCGTAGAATATAAATTGCGCATCAGGCTGTTTATTTTTGAGTTCATGCAAAACAGATGCCCAACTATCCAATGTGCCCAAACTAGGTGAACATATAAATAAAAAAACATCTTTTTTCATTTTATTCCTTTATTTTGAATATATAGAAATCCTCTATATAATCGGCCTTATTTTTCAGTTTTTCATTATTATATCCATAGAATTTTATTTTATTTAGATAAGCAGCTTCATAGTCGTTTACACTATCTCCTATCAAAATACATTCGTTGGAATTATAATTATATTTTCTCAATACGTTTTTTACTAGCTCATTTTTAGGAGTTGGAGAACCCTCTATTGTTTTAAAAAATTTACTTAAATCGAGCTTTTCGCAAAGATAGTTCAACTCTTTTTCATCAGATCCAGAGACTATATGAAAATTATATTTTTTATAGTTTTGTTTTATAAATTCTACTGTTTCGGTAATAAGATATTTTTTATTAGTAAGCTCTGTTTTCATTATATATGAGAATTTACTTGCTAATTCTTGAACCTTTTCATCACTTACATCGATACCTAAAATAGCATTATAAAAATATCTTATTTTTACATAACGACTTAATCCACCATTTAAAGAATGATATTCTAGCAATCTATTTACAAGAACATCATTAAATTCCTCAAATATTTTTCTAAATCCATAGTCTCTTACTGGCAAGCTGTTTAATATGACTCCATCAAAATCCCAAAATACTACTTTAGTCAAAAATCTTTCCTAATTACTATTATAAATTTTAAAATAATCTAAGACTATGTTTTATAATTTCAGACCATTTCTTTATTGTTATCTAATCTTTCTCAATCTTGCTATAACTTTTACTTTCTTTATTAAGATTCAAGGCCCATTTAGTCATAGTCTTTATACCTTGTTTTACACTAGTTAGTGGTATCCAATTTATATCATTCATAATCTTTTTATTGCTTCCTGTATAGCCAAAAACATCTCCTGGTGTTGTTCCCTCATATTTGACAGTTATATCAAATGGCAAATTAATTCTTATCTCATTTACAATTTCTTCAACGCTAGTCTTTTTTGATGTGGCAACATTATAGATATTAAAGCCCTTTATTCTAGAATCCATCATTTTAACAAAAGCATCAACTGTATCATCAATATAAACTAAATCTCTAAATCTATCTTTTGGACCTCTAACATGAATATGCTTATTTCTAATAGCTTGAGACAAAAAAATACTTGTCATACCCTGATAAAGATTATCAAGATTTTGTCCTGGACCATATATATTAAATAATCTTAATGCTACAGTATCTAATCCAAACTGATTTGAATAAATTCTAAGATAGTTTTCACTTGCAAGCTTACCAACACCATAAAATGATTTTGGTAATGTTAATGCATCTTCGGATATTTCTAAATTATGCCTAGGCTCACCATAAACGGATACTGTACTAGCATAAATAAATTTTTTACAACCACTATCAACTGCATATTTTAATAAAAGTAATGTAGATTGCGTATTTGCTTGCAGATCATAAACAGGGTTAGAATAGCTTGGTTCGCCCCCACTCTGACCAGCTATATGAAATATTGCATTAAATTTATAGCTATTTAATAATTCTATCATTTGACCTTCATGTGTAGCCATTTTATAAAATTCAACATTTTCAGGTACTTGCTCCAATATACCAGTTGATAAATTATCTATTCCAATTACTCTATAGCCCATTTCCAATAGTCTCTTCGCAACGGCCGAACCAATAAAACCAGCTACCCCTGTAACTAAGCAAATTTTCATGACACTCTTTCCTATATTTAATTAATTAGTTAATAACCATTCTTTTGTATACTTTTTATACAAAAACTCTGCAAATTCAAAATCGAAAATATCATCTATATCAACAGATTCTATCTTATTAAGGTATAGAAAATACGGCCTATCGCCAACAACATTTCTTTTTTTCATCATCACATCTTTATCTATAATTGAGATAGCAAAATTTAATGAAAATATATTAGGTAAATCTTGACTTTTTGGTGTTCTATTAATATCGTAATTAATCGGTTTATTATCTTTCCATAAAAATTTTTTTTCTTCAGAAACTGAAACTATACTATCTATACTTTCATCTTCTATAATTTTATTTATTGCCTTTTGGTAAGTAGAAACTTTAACCATAGGACTTGTGACCTGGGCCATAAACACTATATCCCCTGGTGTAATATCTGCAATATGATACCAGTGCTCATCATTTGTTACAGTAGAACCAGAATGAAAATTATCTCTAATGTGAACTTTAATATTATTTTCTTGCGCTATTCTAGTACACTTCTCACAATCAGTTGAAACAATAATCTCATCAATCCCTTTAAGTTGTCTTAAAATATCTAACTTTAATTTAAGTAGGTTGGTTTCTGCAAAATCTCTAGTATTTTTTGATACAACTCTCTGAGAGCCTTTTCTAACCGGGACAATCGCTACTATCTTTTTTTTCATTACATTAGTTCCTTTTTAAAATACATATTGATTAACTCTTTGGCAAAAGCATAGTCTTCTATATTATTTATTTCAATAGACTCAAATGAATCTATTTCAAAAAAATACGGACTTTCCGTAAATAAGCTTCTACTATTTAAAGCGATTTCTTTTTTAATTATATAGCAACCATTCGTTAATATATAAACTGGCTCTATTTCATTTCTAGACATTAAGTTGCCTGTAAAATTTAGCCTCCTATCTTGAAAAAAAATGTAGTCCCTTTTTTTGTGAACCGCAATTAATGAATCTATCTTATTATCCAAAAAAACATTTGCCATTGTTTTGTAGCTTTTGCTATTTAAAAAAGGAGTAGTGCAATTTATCCATATAATATTATCTTCCTTGACTTTATATATAGATCTCATAACCATATCTATATAATTTAACCTTGGCTCCCTTTCAATAAAATTTACATTTGACCTTATTGCTATCTCTTCAATATTTTTACTCTCAGAGTTTATATAAATTTGAGACGATCTTATAAATTCTTTACATTGTGCTATTTTCCATTCCAAAAGTGTAGTATCCCCAAAAGGTGCTATATCACCTAACTCTTGATATCTATTCTTTTCTTGTGCTGGTATTATTACTGCAAAATTGTTCATTGCAATCTCCTTTTTAGCTCTGTTAGTCTTGATAGTTCTGATCCAATCTGCATATCACTAAATTCTTTTTTTGATAATATATATAACTCTTCAAATTTCAAAGCTTCTTTTATTGCATTTTCTTTTTCTATGAATATTTTTGTTGGTAGTATAACTTTCCTAGTTTCAAGTTTATATATCAATTTTTTTAGTTTTTGATATTTTTGATCTAAAATTTCTATTGTTCTAGCAGAAACACTACCGCCAACCGTAAAAGTCATATCTGTGGTATCCATTTTAAGAGCAACTTTTTTTAAAAGTTCAAAAGTAAAGTCACTATCTGGCTTGATATTTTCATCAAAATATGATGCAGTTAAATCGCTCCTACCAATAGTTATGTTATTGAATTTGCCATTTGCATACTCTAAAATTTCATCAAAATTTTCTATTGCGCTTTTTGTTTCTATATTTAATGTAGTATGAATTTCATGCCCACCATAAATATTTAAAATACTATCATAAAATTTTTTGGCACCAAATTTACTCTCCACCATTGGGGCTATCAATCCATCCACATCAATCTCAATGGCATCTTTTATATCCCTTATAGCTTCTACACCGCCTATTTTTAAATATAGTTTAACTCCTGCCTTAGAAGTTAGTCTTCTTAGTCTCATCAAATCTCTAAAAGAAGATCCTTCTGCTTCAAACTCTGCTTTTATACCTTGTAAGTCGTATGCATCTCTCAAAAAGCAAAGCTGCTCATAAAGTTTTTTTTCTAAACTATACAATTAATACTCCCTTCGCTAACAAATATACTATAAAAATTGGATCTATTTATATTCTGCCAGTTAAATTATTTTACTCAATTTAATTTTATTACCTTATTACATTTCTCAATTGTGCTTAATCGATGTGCAATTATTAATAATGTTTTATCACTACCTACTTTATATATTTCATCCATTATTTTAGCCTCCGTTTCACTATCTAAAGCACTCGTTGCTTCATCTAAAACTAAAATTTCAGGATCACTATATAAAGCTCTAGCTATTCCTATTCTTTGCTTTTGACCACCGCTCAGCTGAATTCCGCCATCTCCGACTAAAGTATCAACTCCTTCTTTTGAAGATAAAAAATCATAGATATTAGCTTTTTTTAAAACTTCTATAATTTTTTCTTTGTCATATTCATAACCAAAAGCCACATTTTCTCCGACAGTACCGTCGAAAAGATATATTGATTGTGGTATATAACCT
>NZ_POZU01000059.1:0-34372 GCF_002914005.1 Campylobacter concisus
CTCGTTTAGCTCATCTTGATGTTCTAAAATTTTGTTTGCATATTCATTACATAGTTTTTTAAGAGCCGCTTCAAACTCGTTTTTATCGCATTCGTGATCAAAATCTTCTTTGTAAATTTTGCCATTTTTAAATAAAAATTTATAGCTTTGCTTTTGCGTAAAAGAAACAAGTAAAATATAGTCGTATTCATCGCCATAAAAATATCCACAAACTGAACTTTTATAGCTCATTTTTTACCCTTTTAGCATAAAAATTTTTCTTAAATTTGGCAAATTCGCCTCTTTCTATCGCCTCTCTCATCTCTTTCATCAAATTTAGATAGTGGTGCAGGTTGTGAAGACTTGCTAGTCTAAAAAATGTGAGCTCCCTCGCCTTGAAAAGGTGATTTAGATAGCCTCTTGAGTAGCGTTTGCAGGTATAGCACTGACACTGCGGGTCGATTGGCGCGTGGTCGTTTATAAATTTCGCTGATTTTATATTTATCTTGCCAAAGCTAGTAAAGAGTGTGCCGTTTCTTGCGTTTCTTGTTGGCATAACGCAGTCAAACATATCAACGCCTCGCTCTACGTTTTCCACGAGATCTTCTGGTGTGCCAACGCCCATTAGATAGCGAGGCCTAAGTTCATCCATAAATGGCATAACCGCCTCAACCGTATCATACATCGCCTCGTTGCTCTCGCCAACGCTTAGACCGCCGATCGCAAGGCCGTCAAATGGCATCTCATTTAGTGCCTGCGCGCAAAATTTACGTGCCTCATAGTCGGTGCCACCTTGAACGATACCAAAGATATTTTGCTGCAAGCCAACGCCCTTGCTTTGCATAAATTTGTGGTAATCAATCGCCTCTTTAGCCCATTTTATCGTTCGTTTTATGCTGAGATCTATCCTTTTTGGCTCAGCAGGCAAGGCGACTAGGTCATCAAGTATCATCATGATGTCGCTGCCTAGGTCATACTGCGTGTCAAGGACGGATCTTGGCGTGAAGTAGTGCGTGCTACCGTCGATGTGGCTTTTAAATTTTATCCCGCCATCATCGTTTTTGGTGTTTGACCTAAGCGAAAATGCTTGAAATCCGCCGCTATCAGTCAAAAATGAGCGATCAAATTTAGAAAAGCCGTGAAGCCCACCAAACTCACGCACGACCTTGCTGCCAGGGCGCAAGTACATGTGGTAGGTGTTTGCTAAGATTATCTTTGCGTCTAAAATTTCACTCATATCAAAGGCATCTAGGCTTTTAACTGCGCCAACCGTGCCAACTGGCATAAAAACTGGCGTTTGTATCACGCTGTGAGCGGTTGTTAGGACGCCTCGCCTTGCGTTGCCATCTTTTTTTATAACTTCAAATTTCATCTAAGTCCTTAAAATTTTTGATTTTTTATTTTAACAAAATTTATAATATAATCCAGAAATTTTAAGGCAAAGGAACTTTTTGCAAAAAAGAAATGATATCGTTTTTACCGAAGCAAACGGCACTGCGACCATAAAATTTGCAGGCGAGTTTAGCTACAAAGAGGCTAAAAATTTACAAAGCATTTTTAAAAAAATCCAAAAGCTTAACGGCAATGTTAAATTTGACTTTAGTGAGCTAAAGAGCATTGATTACGCTGTTTTGATACTTTTAAGAAATGCATTAAATGGTAAGAAATTTGAGATCATCACAAATGACGAGAAGATAAAGGAAATGGGCGATCTTTTAAATGATGAAAAGATTGATTTTAACTATATGCCACCGCATAATAGTCTAAATTTCTTCTCACGACTTGGTGAAAAAATTTATGAAGGTTTTGTGAATTTAGCTGAGTTTGGCACATTCTTGGGCGAATTTTTAATAAAAAGCGTAAAAATTTTATTTAATCCAGCCAGTCTTAGATTTAGGGAATTTAGTAACTACATAAAAGATGGCGGCGTAAATGCCGTTTTTATCGTATCCCTCACCGCTTTTTTGATAGGCGTCGTGCTTGCTTATCTTGGTAGTGCGATGCTTGCAAGCTTTGGCGCAAGTATATTTATAGTCGAGATCATGGGCATGCTAACGCTTAGAGAGGTGGCACCGCTCATCGCTGCTATCGTTGTGGCGGGCAGGTCGGCCTCTAGTTTTACTGCGCAAATTGGCGCTATGAAGCTAACCGAAGAGATAGATGCGATGAAGACAATGGGCTTTGAGCCTTTTAACTTCTTGGTGCTGCCGCGCATCATCGCCATGGTGCTTTGCGTGCCTGTCATCATCTTTATAGCTGACGCGATAAGCATCTTAGGGCAGATGATCATTTGCCAAACGATACTTGATATCAGCTTTAGTGACTATCTAAATAGATTTCGCGAGATGGTCGAGCTTAGGCACTTTGCTGTTGGTATGATAAAAGCTCCATTTTTTGGTGCGGTAATAGCGATCATTGGATGCATGAGAGGATTTGGCGTTAGTCAAAATGCTCAGAGTCTTGGAGCAATGACAACAGTTAGCGTCGTAAATGCGATATTTTGGGTTATCGCGCTTGATGCATTTTTTGCGATAATTTTTATGTGGCTAAAGATATGAACGAGATAATAGTTGGAAAAAATATAACGACAAGTTATGGCGACAAGATAATGCACGATAATGTGAGCTGGAGCGTTAAAGAGGCTGAAATTTACGGCTTTTTAGGTGGCAGTGGCGCTGGTAAAACGACGCTTATGAAGACGATGATATATCTAAAAAAGCCAAGCAAGGGCGATATATTTTTTGATGGTGTCAATATGTGGAAAAGTAGTCAAGAGAAGCAGCAAGAGATAAAGCTAAAAAGTGGAACGATGTTTCAGTTTGGAGCACTTTATAGCTCGATGACGATCCTTGATAATGTGGGTGTTTTGCTTCATGAGTACTCTAAATTTAACAAACGTCAGATTGATGAGATAGCGATGTTTTGGATACAAAAAGTTGGGCTTAAAAAAGAAGTTTCTATGCTTTATCCAAGCGAGCTAAGTGGCGGTATGAAAAAAAGAGCTGCGCTGGCAAGGGCTTTGGTGCTGAGTCCAAGAGTGCTATTTTTGGATGAGCCAAACAGCGGTCTTGATCCTGTTAGCTCGCGCCAGATGGACGCACTTATAAAAGAACTGCGTGATAGTATCGGAGTTACAGTTGTTATGGTGACTCATGATGCAGATAGTATTTTTGATATTTTGGATAGATTTTTGATAATAGATAACAAAAAAATAGCCTTTGAGGGAAATATAAAAGAGCTTGAATATCTCGAAAACAACCCACTTGAAGAGTTATTTAAAATGAGGAAAAAGTAGATGGAAAATAGAAATTCTTATACTATTGTCGGCATGTTTTTTATGGCTTGCCTTACAGCTTTTGCGATATTTATCTGGTGGATGACTAGCAAAAACAATACAAAGGTTGATTTTAAAGAGTACTACATTCATACAACTGAGCTACCAAGTGGCCTAAAGGTTGATTCAACAGTTAAATTTATCGGTGTACCAGCTGGAACGGTCAGTAATATAAATTTTGTTGATGACAAAAACGCTCTTATAAACATCACTATGAAGATAAGAGAAGATCTGCCGATAAAAGCTGACAGTATTGCAAGTATTGAAGTTCAGGCTATTAGCGGCGTTGCTAGTATAAATATAAGCCGTGGCACAAAGGATTTTTTACCAGATCAAAAGCCTGTCTTGCAACTTGAAGAGAGCTTGTTTTCAAAACTTGGAAACAATGCAGAAAATATCACTTTAAAGATAAATCAAACCCTTGACAAGGTCGATAACTTTTTTTCTCCTGAAAATATCGCTCACGTAGAGTCGATCCTTAAAAATATCGATAAATTTACACAAGTTTTAACAGATGAAGAGGGACTAAGTGAGGTTGATAGTATCGTTAAAAATATGAAAAATTTTACAGACACTTTAAACAAAACCGACACAAAAGAGCTTGTTAAAAATTTAAACACTCTAATTTCAAATGCAAACCAAGTTTTTGTATCGGCAAATTCGGCTATTACTGGATATAATTCGTTGCAAGAATTTATCACCGCAAAAGCAAAAGACGGTGAGTACGACCTTAGAAATACAGTTGGGCCGTTATTAAGAGAAGCGAGTGATTTTTTAAATGGATTTGACAAGACGCTTCGGGAGTTTAGAGGTGCGCTTCAAAGACTCGAAGATAATCCTTACGAGTTTTTCTTCACAAATCCGGTCTCAAACGACAAAGGAGATAAGAAATGAGAAATTTGATATACATAGCGACTGCTTTTTTCTTTCTTGGTTGCTCACTAAAGACAGATGTGCCGCAAGCTACGATGTATGAAATCCACTATTCAAACAAAGAGTGCTCAGCTGAAAACAAGCAAAAAGAGCTAAAAAATGTCTTCATAGAAAACGTGAGTGCTCTTGACATGGTTGATACTAGAAAAATTTTGATCGTGGCTGAAAATAATAAAATCAGATACCTAAGCGATGCTAAATTTGTCTCTGAGCCAAGCGAAATGGTCTATAAATCACTTGTAAAAGGGCTTTATTCAAACTGTGCTGCTAAGCCGATATTTTCACCAAATGCAAAAGATCTTAGACTAAAAGTAAGCATTATCTCTCTTCAAATAAGAGGTGACAAGGCCGAAGTTTCGCTAGCCTATGAGCTATTTAATGCAAACACCTCGCTAAAATCAGGCATGATCACAAAAGAAATTTTCTGCCCAGATCCAAGCTCAAGTACTATTTTTGATACGATAAATAAGGCTACAAATTTAGCAATCGACACACTAATCTCTGAAATAATCTCTTAAATTTTCTTGGCTATAAATTTCTAAATTTATAGCCAAAATAGCTTATTTTAAAGACCTTTTGTTATAATGTGAGCTTTAAAATACGGAGAATTGATGAAGAAAATTTTAATAATCGCAGATGGAACTTTTGCAAGAAATTTTTTAAATAGACTACTTGAAACAAAATCAAATTTACATCACTATATCGTTGTTTCAAGCGAAGATTACAGCCAAAAATCAAATTATGAAAATTTTACATTTTACCAGTTTGATCCAACTAGTCTTTCAAAGCTAAAAAGCATAAGCGATGGCTATTTTAGTCAGTTTTGTATAGTTTGCGATGATAAAAATGAGGCGATTGCAGTCTATGAAAATTTAAGACAGATCAGCACAAAGACCGAGACTGTTTTTATGAGCTCATGGGAGCTTGATGAAAAATGCAAAGAAATATTTGCAAGCGATAAACACTTAAGCGTGGTTGATATCAGAGATATTGCAGCATCAAGGCTTATGGACTATTTACCAGATCTGCCGGTTTTAGCCGATAATATCGGGCTTAGCGAGGGTGAGATCATGGAAGTTAAGGTGCCAATAGGTAGCTCTTATATGTATCGTCACATCAGCTCAGTAGCTCAAAAAAAATGGCGAATAGCTCTCATATATCGAGGCAGCGAGATCATCTTGCCAAAGCCAAATGTAATGATACAGCCAAGCGATATATTACTAATCGTTGGTGATCCAAATGTGCTTCAAAATGTTTATCGCTCGATCAAGCGTGAAAGTGGGCAGTTTCCAAGTCCATTTGGTAGCAATATCTATGTGCTGATCGATATGATCTCGATGGATAAAGAACGTGTTAGCAAGCTCATAAAGGATAGCTTGTATTTGCATTCAAAGCTAAATAATAAACGCCTTTTTTTTAGAGTAATAAATCCAACTTTAGGTGAAAATTTAGATACTTTAAAAGCGATAAAAGAGAAAAATATCATCGTTTTGATGGATTATTTTAATAGTGATAACAAATCTATAAAATATGACGTTTTAAAGCACGATATCGGTCTAATCTTAAGCGATGATAAGTACTTTTTTAAATTTAAAAAGCTATTTTATGAGCTAAAACTTCCAGTGCTAAAAACAGGCAAAATTTTGCTCTCAAATATAAAAGAGGGCGTTATACTAGGCGATCAAAGTCAAGAGGTGGAGAATCAATCAGCTGTGATAACAGACTGCTGTGCACAGCTTGATTTGGAGATGAAATTTTACTATTTTGATAATAAGCATAGCGATGATGAGGCGTTAAGAGAGCATTTTGAGAGCATTAGCGCGCTATTTTCTAAACGTATAAAGATAGAAAATCACAATCTTAAAAATCCGCTTGTAAAACTAAAAAATACAAAAGATTTGCTTCATTTTGTGATGTTTACTAAAAGCGTGGCAAATGGTGGGGCATTTGCCTTTTTATCGACAAATTTAAATAGGCTTTATAAAAAACTAAGCCAAAATGCACAGCTTTTTGTGCCAGTAAGTGAGTAAAAATGCAGATAAACTTAAATCTTAAAGAAAAAGCATCAAGCTATAAAATTTATATAAACGAGCTTGAGAGACTAGAGCTAAAAGGTAAGGTTGGCATCGTTACAAACGCTAAAGTAGCGGGGCTTCATCTTGAAAAGCTACTTAGTATTTTGAAGTGTGATGAGAAATTTATCATAAGTGTACCTGATGGCGAAGAGTATAAAAACCTTGAAACGGTAGAGCAAATTTTAGAGCAGCTTTTTGTGAGCAAATTTGATCGCTCATCTACGTTAATCGCCTTTGGCGGTGGCGTCATAAGTGATATGACTGGCTTTGCGGCGAGCATCTATGAAAGAGGAATAAATTTCATAAATATTCCAACTACGCTTCTAGCGCAAGTTGATGCGAGTGTGGGTGGAAAAACGGGTGTGAATAACAAATTTGGCAAAAATTTAATAGGCTCATTTTATCAGCCAAAGGCAGTTTTTTGCGAGATAAATTTCTTAAAGACATTGCCAAAGAGAGAATTTGCAGCTGGCGTGGCCGAGGCTTTAAAAATGGCGATAACCTTTGACAAAGAGATGTTTGATTGGCTAAAGAGCGTAAATTTAGACGATGAAAATTTAGCTAAGCTGGTTGAAAAGTCTATAAATTTAAAAGCAAAAGTGGTTGAGCAAGATGAGAAGGAAAAGGGGCTAAGAGCTATCCTAAACTACGGCCATACCTTTGCTCACGTTATAGAAAATGAGACAAATTATAAAGAATTTTTACATGGCGAGGCAGTAGCAATAGGCATGAATATGGCAAATCGCTTAAGCGTAAAACTAGGACTCATGAGCGAGGCAGAGACTGAAGAGATCAAGCAGGTTTTAGTAAAATTTGATCTTCCGGTAAGTTATAAAATACAAAACGAAAATGCATTTTATGAGGCATTTTTTATGGATAAAAAGACAAAAGATGATAAGATAAATTTCATCATTGCAGATAAAATCGGCAGTGCGATCATCAAAAATGACGTCAAAAAAGAAGACGTTTTAAAAATTTTAAGAGAATTTAAATGAAAAAGATCCTATTTTTAATACTTTTTTGCTTTACCCTTTATGCCGAAGAAAACGTTACGCTTGAGCAAAATGTCTCACAAAATTTACAAAATAACGAGCTTATTAAAGATATTTCAAATCTAGATAACTCCTTAAAAAACAATATCTGGATCACAAGGTATGCTAACTATAACACTTATCAAAGGCTTATTGATGAGCTTGAAAAAAATGAAAATGAACTAAAGAAACTGGACAAAAGCTCAAGAAGAGGCAGCGATATCATAAAGAGAATCCAAACTCTAAAAGAGCAGATAAATTTACTAAAAGAGTATGAAAAAACGCCATTTTCAAATATGCTAGCAGCCCCTGAAATGGATACTCCACCAAGGATAACAAGTCCTGTTGCACTTATATCTGGCTTTTCGTATATCAAAAAGATAAAGAGTGATAAGATCGAGTATCAAAGGCATATAAAAGAGCTTGATACGCTTTTAGAAAAGCTTGAAACAAAAGAAAATTTACTAAATAGACTAAATTTGATAGAAGAAAATGTGCAAAATAGAGAAAGCCTAAACTTGATAAAACAAGAAATAGGTGACTTTAAAGCTGCAAAACAGATCGCGGATACAACTTATAATGTCTATGAAAAAAGGGCTGATGAGGCTATAAATTTAACCACCTCTGATATAAAAGCTCAGTTTTTAAGCATGGGTTATACAGCTATCATCATTCTTTTGACGATCGGGCTAACATTTATCGCTAAATTTATCGTTAAAAGAACAATTACCGATAATGAGAGATTTTACACAGTCAATAAATTTTTAAACGTTTTAAATATCACCGTTATCATTATAATCTTACTTTTTTCGTATATCGAAAACGTCACATATCTAGTAACCGTGCTAGGTTTTGCTTCGGCTGGTATCGCCATTGCGATGAAAGATATGTTTATGAGTATGCTTGGCTGGATGGTGATCATGTTTGGCGGCTCTATACATGTGGGTGACAGGATTAGAGTGCTTCATGATGGTAGTGAATTTGTGGGTGATGTGATCGATATCTCTTTACTTAGGCTGACCGTTTTTGAGGATGTTAGCTACTCGACTTATAAGACAAACCGCCGTGCAGGTAGAATTATCTTTGTGCCAAATAACTATATCTTTACCGACCTCATCGCAAACTATGCTCATTATGGTATGAAGACCGTTTGGGATGGTATAGATATCGTTATAAGCTTTGATAGCAATCATAAAAAGGCTGTGTATCTAGCAAGAAATGTCGTTAAAAAATACTCAAAAGGCTACACTGATATCGCAAAACGCCAGATGAATAAACTAAGAAGCCAGTACAGCATCAAAAATCCAAACGTCGAGCCAAGAATTTATACATTTTTTGAGCCTTATGGTATAAATGTCTCATGCTGGTATATGGCAAATTCTTATGCGACTTTGGCTCTTAGAAGCACTATTAGCGCTGAGATTATAGAAGCGTTTTTAGCTCAAGATGATATAAAGATCGCTTATCCAACACAAACCATGTTTATAGGCAAAAAAGAAAATCCAAGCGATCATACCGCTCATAGCGAGCAAGAGAGCGAAAATTCTTAATGCAAAAGATATTTTTTAAAACATTTGGATGTCGCACAAATATCTATGATACTGAGCTTTTAAAAAGCTACATCAAGGACTACGAGATCACAAATGATGAAGAGAGCGCTGATATCGTGGTCATAAACTCGTGCACAGTTACAAATTCTGCCGATAGCGGTGTCAGAAACTACATAAACGGCGTAAAAAGGCGCGGGGCAAAGGTGGTACTGACTGGATGTGGAGCGGTTAGCAAGGGCAAAGAGCTTTTTAATAGCGGTATATTTGGCGTACTTGGAGCTAGTAAAAAGAGCGATCTAAATGAGCTTTTAAAGCAAGAAAAGCCATTTTTTGAGCTTGGAAATTTAAACTCAGTCGATAAAAATATAGTTACAAATTATGAAAATCACACAAAGGCTTTTATAAAGATTCAAGAAGGCTGCAACTTTAGCTGCAGCTACTGCATCATCCCTTCGGTTCGTGGTAAGGCTAGAAGCATGGATGAGGCTATGATATTAAAAGAGGCAAGAATTTTAGCCCAAAACGGCTATAATGAGCTCGTACTAACTGGCACAAATATAGGCAGTTACGGCAAAGATACAAATAGCTCTCTTGGTAAGCTTTTGGCAAACTTAGGTAAAATTTCTGGCATTAGACGCATTCGGCTTGGAAGTATCGAGCCAAGCCAGATAGATGAGAGCTTTAGAGAAATTTTAAAAGAAGAGTGGCTGGAGCGTCATTTGCACATCGCACTTCAGCACACGAGTCAGGCTATGCTAAAGATCATGCGAAGACGAAATAACGCATTTAGTGATTTGGAACTTTTTAATGAGCTTAGCTCACTTGGCTTTGCCCTTGGCACGGACTACATCGTGGGTCATCCTGGTGAGAGTGAGGAGATATGGACAGAGGCTGTGGAAAATTTTAAGAAATTTCCTATCACACATCTGCACGCTTTTGTCTATTCGCCAAGGCGTGATACGCACTCAGCTACACTAAAAAGCGATGTTAGCGGAGATGTGGCAAAAAGTAGGCTAAAAATTTTACAAGGCATAGCTTTGCAAAATAATGAAAATTTTAGAAAAAAGCATAACGGAGCTTTGAAAATTTTAGTCGAGCAAAAAAATGGTGAGTTTTACGAAGGTTTTGATCAGTTTTACAACAAAGCTAAAATTTTAAGCCAAAAAGATATAACAAAAGAGTGGGTGGAGGTAAGCGAATATGAAGTTAAGCCAGATGCCAATTATGCAAAAATTTAAATTTAATAAGAAAAATATCCTAATAATCGCAGCTGTCGCATTAATCAGCGTATTGCTATTTGCCGTTAGCAAAGAGCCACGAAATATCACATATTCGCAATATATGCAGCTAATGGATGGAAATTTTATAGACCGCGCTGTAATCGATGACGATGAAGTCGTGCTTTATGCACAAAACAATCGTTTTTCAATCATAAAAGAGGGCATCGATCTAAAAGAGCTTATTAAAAAAGTACCTGTTGAAAAGACTAAGCAATACATCACTCCTGGCATGATCTGGGGTTTTATCATCTTTGTCTGCTTCGTGCTTTGGTACGCTTATATCTTTAGAAGTATCAGGAAAAAAGAGGAGAGCTTGCTTAGCAAAAAAGAGGGCGCATTTGAGATAGAAAGCGTGCTAAATCAAAACACGATGCCAGTCATCTCAAATGTGAGATTTAGCGATGTGGCAGGTATTAGCGAGGTTAAAAGCGAGCTTAGTGAGATAGTTGATTTTCTAAAAAATCCACAAAAATATAGAAATTTTGGTATCAAAATGCCAAAAGGTGTACTAATGATCGGCCCTCCAGGCGTTGGTAAGACGCTTGTGGCAAAGGCAGTTGCTGGTGAGGCAAATGTGCCATTTTTTTATCAAAATGGTGCAAGCTTTGTTCAAATTTATGTCGGCATGGGCGCAAAGAGAGTACGAGAGCTTTTTAGTAGGGCCAAGTCCTATGCGCCCTCAATCATCTTTATCGATGAGATAGATGCTGTTGGTAAGAGCAGGGGTGGGACTAGAAACGACGAGCGAGAAGCTACGCTAAATCAGCTACTAACTGAGATGGATGGCTTTGAAGATAACTCAGGTGTCATCGTCATAGCTGCTACAAATAGGATCGAAATGATCGATGAGGCGCTGCTTAGATCAGGGCGTTTTGATAGGAGAATTTTTCTTTCTATGCCTGATTTTAACGATAGGGTAGCGATCTTAAACACATATCTAAAAGATAAAAACTGCGAAGTGGTGGCTGAGGATATCGCTAAAATGAGCGTTGGCTTTTCAGGTGCAGCACTTAGTACGCTTGTAAATGAAGCTGCGATAAATGCCCTAAGAAATGGCGAGAGCGTGCTTAAAATGAGAGATTTTGAGGCTGTTTTAAACAAGGTCTTGCTTGGCAAGAAAAAGGTGCTAAGCTATAGCGAAAACGAGAAGAAAATTCAAGCCATCTATCAAGGAGCAAAGGCGCTAAGTGCTTACTGGTTTGATGTAAAATTTGAAAAAATTTCTCTTATAGAAGATAGATTCATGGCCACAGAGCAAGAGATCGAGTCAAAGTCACAGATGATATCTCGTATCAAGGTGCTCATCGCTGGTATGTGCAAGCTTGAGATAGATGAAAATGACATCTTTTCAAACTCAAGTAGTGATCTAAATTTAGCCAAAGAGATCGCATCAAAGATGGTTTATGAATACGGCATGGGAAGTTCATTTGTCCCTAATCCAAATGATGTAGAAGAAATTTTAAAACAAGCAAAAGAAGAGATAATGTCCTTTTTAAAGGGTACAAACGAGCAGATCGCAAAGATCAGCTCATATCTGCTTGCTTATGAGAGCGTAGATAAAGAGACGCTGGCAAAAATTTTAAATGAAAACTACTAAAGGAGAAAAAGTGAAAGCAAAAATAGGTATATTAACCCTTTCTGACCGTGCAAGCGAAGGCACATACGAGGACAAATCAGGTCCAGCGATCAAAGAGGTGCTTGACAGCTGGATAGTGAGCGAGCGTGAGTACTTTTACGAGGTTATACCAGATGAGTTTGAGCTGATAAAAGAGAGGCTTGTGTACATGGTGGACGTGCTTGGCTGCGACCTTGTGCTCACTACCGGTGGCACAGGACCGGCAGTGAGAGACGTTACGCCAGAGGCTACTGAGGTGGTTTGCGAGAAGATGATGCCAGGCTTTGGTGAGCTAATGAGAGCTGCAAGCCTGCAATACGTCCCAACAGCGATCCTATCACGCCAAACAGCAGGCATCAGAGGCCATGCACTCATCATAAATTTACCAGGTCAGCCAAAGGCTATAAAAGAGTGCTTGGAGCCGGTATTTCCATCAGTTCCGTACTGCATTGACTTGATAGAGGGAGCATTTATTGAAACTGACGAAAATGTCATGAAAGTATTTCGTCCAAAACAAAAGAAAATCTCGTAAATGGGTTTGATAGATAGCCTAAATTTAAAAGCCACTGCCTTTGCAAATAGGTGGCGACTTGTTATTAAAATTTGGCTTGTTTTTTTCTTTTTTATCCTATGCGCTGGCCTACTATCTTGGGTTAGAGGTTTTTGGCTTTATCTCTGCCATTTCTATCTTTGGCTGTGTTTGCCTGCTAGCCTTTAGCTCACTTCTTTGGTTTATCGCTAGCCTTGTATTTTTGCAACCTTTGGTATTTTTACTACTTGAAAAATTTGATGAAAGCATTACTGTTTATGCTTTAGCCTGCTCAATTTGGCTGCTTGGCTGGATCACTTTGTCGCTTGTGGTCGATGATAAATTTGCAAGACTGGGAAATGACATCTTGCTAAAGATCTCTCGCATAGTTCTTGTTGGCGAGTTTGCCTTGCTATATTTTTTTAACTACAACAGCAGCCTTGACATAGAGACTTTAATAAAGTCAAATTTGACAAAGTCGCTGCTTTTAGTGCTAAACTCCTATATGCTGCCATCGCTTGTGACGCTACTTATATTTGATATAAAAACATATATCGCTAGCAAAAATGAGTAAAATTTTACGTATTATTATACTAAATTTAGCCGTTTTTGCTCTCTACTATCTTTTTTATAAGCTCCATATCGCCGTTCATTGCTAAACTCATGAAGCAAATGCCGTTTGCGCCAGCTTTTATAGCCTCTTTGTAGTTCCCGCTATCTAGTCCGCCAAGTGCGTAAATTTCTTTATCAAAGCTTTTTAGCTCGCTTATAAAATTTAGCCCTTTTGGCTCCAAACCCGCCTTGCAAGAGGTGGCAAATATATGAGAAGCAACGAGCACGTCAGCGATAGAGGCTGAAATTTTAGCCTGCTCTAGGTCGTGAGCTGGGGCGTAAATTTTGGCTATTTTTCTAAATTCATCTAAAAAAACGCCGTGATTTTTAAAAAATTCAAGCTGCGCCGAAGTGAGCCAAAAGTCGCTCTTTAGCTTGCAAGCTACGTCAAAAAATTGATTAATGATAAATTTCTTGCGGTAGTTTTCACAAATTTGAGCCACAACCCTAGCAAGATCATAAAAATCAGCCTCGTTTAGCCCCTTTGCACGAAGTAAAATTTCATCCACGCCAGCCTTGCAAAGTAGCTGGATTCTCTTTAAAAAGTCATCACCATTATAGCTTTCAAAGTCGGCAATGCAGAGAATTTTAAACATAGACATACTCGCTCATTAATGGCTCTAGGCCGTTTGCTTTTAGCATAGCCTTGATCTCGTTCACGCTTCTGTCGTCGCTTATCTCAAACTGCTCGTCGCCCTTTTTCTCTTCGCCGTGAGCGCCGATGCTTACTTTTACGCCAGCACTTATCTTGTTTGCAGCGATCTTTACGGCGTTGTCGCGAAATTTTGCCTTTTCTCTGGTTGAAATGGTTATGCTGGCTGTTGGCATGAAAATCCTATAAGCGCAGATCACTTGTAAAAGCTCGCGCTCACCCACGTCACGTGGATTGATGCGGTCATTATTTATGATAGGACGAAGCCTTGGGCATGAAAATGCGATCTCGGCGTGCGGATATTTTTTTTGCACCAAATTTGCGTGAAATGCGGTCGCAAAGGCATCAAGTCTAAAGTCGTCTATGCCAAGAAGTGCCGCAAAGCCGACCCCTCTCATGCCTCCAAGAAGCGCTCGCTCTTGCGCGTTTAATCGGTATGGGAAAATTCTTTTATTGCCGCCAAGGTGGATTTTTTCATATTTTGTGGGATTATAGGTCTCTTGAAAGACGGTCACGTAGTCCACGCCGCTTTTGTGAAGCAGGGCGTAGCCATCTGAATTTAATGGGTAAATTTCAACGCCAACGACTTTAAAAAATTTCTTTGCCAAAGCGCAGGCGTTTGCGATATAAGTCACACTTGAGTTGGTCTCGCTCTCGCCTGTTAGGATCAAAATTTCTTCCAAGCCGCTCTTTGAAATTTCTCTTAGCTCCCTTGTGATCTCTTCATCACTTAGTTTTGCCCTTTTTATTTTATTGTTGGCGTTAAAACCGCAGTAAACGCAGAGATTGTCGCAATAGTTTGCTATATAAAGCGGGGTAAAAAGCGTGACGTTTGAGCCAAAATTTGCCCTTGTCTTTGCCTGAGCAAGCTGGGCGATCTGCTCTAAAAATGGCGCTGCAGCAGGCGAGAGTAGGGCTTTTAAATTTTCAAGCGAGCAGTGCTTTGCATTAAGAGCCGCTTTTACGTCTGCTTCGGTGTAAATTTCAGGTTTGTAGCTCGCGCGCTCTTTTAAAATTTCATTCATTATCTCGCTGCCAACATCCTGCATGTGAGGCAGTAGCTGCATGTGGTCGGTTCTAGTAAATTTCATCAGTCTAAAAATCCAGTGAGCGGAGATGAGGCGTTTGCGCTCTTGCTCTTTGCGCCAAGGCCTGCTAGATAAGCGTTGCGACCAGCGATGATAGCCTCTTTGAAGGCTCTTGCCATGAGTGGGATATTTTTTGATGAGGCGATAGCTGTGTTTGCCATTATTGCAGCCGCTCCCATCTCCATCGCTTCGCACGCTTGTGAAGGCCTGCCAATACCTGCATCTACGATGATCTGCGTATCAAGCTCATTTATCAAAATCTCAATGATATCTTTAAAAACTAACCCTTGGTTTGAGCCAATGGGTGCAGCTAGAGGCATTATGCAGCTAGCTCCTGCGGCTAGCATCGCTCTTGCGGCGTTTAGATCCGGAAACATATAAGGCATCGGCACAAAGCCGTCATTTGCCAAGGCTTCGCAGGCTTTTATCGTCTCAGCGTTGTCTGGAAAGAGAAATTTAGAGTCAGTGATGATCTCTATCTTAACAAGCTCTCCACACCCAAGCTCACGTGCGAGCTGGGCGATACGAACAGCCTCTTTAGCGTTTCTAGCACCACTTGTGTTTGGCAAAAGCGTCACACCTTTTGGGATAAAGTCGAGTATATTTCGCTCTTTGCTCTCGTTTATGCGCCTAAGAGCAAGGGTTAGGATCTGCGCTCCAGCCTCGTTTATGGCTGAGTCGATGAGCTCGTGCGAGTACTTGCCAGAGCCAAGGATGAAGCGGCTTTGAAACTCCTTGCCGCCAAGGATCAAGCTATTATTTTGCAACTTACGCCTCCAAGCCCATAAGTAGCCTAATGGCTAAATTTGCCTCGTGGTTTGCGCAGACTGCAACACGCGGTGCCATGAGCCCTTGACCGATCTTTGCTTCATTTGTGAGGTCGCCACAAAGATAGACATTTTTGGCAAATTTTATGGTTTTTATGAGATTTGAGCTAAAGTGTCCAGCCATACCAGAGGCACCGATGATCTTTTTATCTTTTAGACTAGCACCAGCTTCGTTTAGTATCATCGCCTTACCAGCGACGTTGTCAAAGGCTTCGCATAAAATTTCGCACTCGCCAAAGACGTTAGCCACGTTTTTTTCATCTAAAAATATATCGTGAGTTTCGACCTCAACAAAGGGATTGACGTCATTTATCAGCTCTTTAAGCGCCTGCGTCTTTTTTAAGCCGATGTGGCGGACGAAATACTGCTGGCGGTTTAGATTGCTTGGCTCAACGACGTCAAAGTCGGCAAGGACTAGCTTTTTTACGCCAACTCTAGCTAGGCTTAGCGCGATATTTGAGCCAAGACCACCAAGTCCAGCCACGCCGATCACGGCTTTGCTTAGGGCTAAATTTAGCTCAGGGCTGTTTCGTGAGGCGATCATCGCGCGTAAAACTTCACGCTCAGGCATCACGCCACGCCTTATAAATACGACGTTTGAGCCATCTTTTAGCTCGCTATCTTCTTTTATAGCAAAGCCATCAACGATAAAAATGTCTGGCTTTGTCGCGTTAAATTTCTCTAAAAATTTATAAATTTCACTCTCTTTATCGCCAAGAGCAAGCTCTTTTAGCTCGCCAAGGCTCTTTACTGGCACCTTAAATTTTGCGCCGTTTAATACAATCTCTATCATTTTCTCCTCATCCACCGCCAACTAAAGTGACGATCTCATAAGCTTTGCCCTCGCTCATGAAGCGCTCACTCCAAAGCTTTTTTGGCAAAATTTCTCCGTCTCGCTCAAGGGCTATAAATTTAAGCTCATAGCCATTTTGAGCTAAAAAATCATAAACATTTATATCGTTTTCAAGCTCGAAAATTTTGCCATTTACTCTAAATTTGATCATTAAATTTTGTAGCTTTTTACAAAATTTGCGATCCTCTCGATCGCTTTTTTTATGCTCTCGATGTCTGTCGCAAAAGAAATTCTAAAGTATCCCTCCATGCCAAAGCCCACACCTGGCACGGTCGCTACGTTCGCCTCTTCAAGCATCTTTTTGCAAAATCTAAGTGAGTCGCTATCTACATCTTTACATTTTACAAATAGATAAAACGCGCCATCAGGCTTAACTACGCTTAGCCCAGCGATAGCATTTATCATCTCAACTGCTATGTCGCGTCTTTTTTCATACTCTTTTCTCATATTTTCGATATCTTCGTCAGTTTCGCCTAGAAGTGACGGGATAGCGCCTATTTGCACGATCGAGCTGATGTTGCTTGTGCTTTGGCTTTGTAGCTTTTTGATGCCAGCGATTAGCCAGTCCATCGAGCTTGCGATATAGCCAAATCTCCAGCCAGGCATCGCTCCACACTTGCTTAGACCATTTATCGTGACTGTTCTTTTAAAAAGATCCTCGCTTACTGAGGCTACTGCGTGAAATTTCTTGCCGTAGATCACTTTTTCATAAATTTCATCGCTTGTAATGATGATGTCAGTGCCTTTTAAAACCTCGCCAAATGCCGCGATCTCCTCTTTCGTATATACAGCTCCAGTTGGATTTGTCGGGTGATTTAGCGAAAAAACTTTTGTTTTTGGCGTGATCGCTTTTTTTAGCTGTTCGGCTGTGATTTTAAAATTTGTGCTCTCATCCGCCTCGATAAATACTGGCACGCCACCACAAAATTTAACGATCTCAGGGTAGCTCACCCAGTATGGAGAAGGGATGATGACCTCGTCGCCTGGGTTGATAAGCGCTTGAAATACATTAAAAAGTGAGTGTTTTGCGCCGATATTTGTGACGATTTGGCTTGCTTTATAATCAAGTCCGTTATCTCTTTTTAGCTTTGCTCTAATGGCCTCTATAACCTCTGGCAGGCCCGGTACTGGCGTGTATTTACCGCTTTTATTATCGTTATCTAGTGCGTTTTTTACAGTTTCTCTTATCTTTTTTGGAGTCATAAAGTCAGGCTCACCAGCTGAAAGCGAGATCACGTCGATGCCAGCAGCCTTCATCTCTTTGGCCTTTGTACTGATCGCGATTGTGATTGATTCGCTTAATGTTTGCATTCTGTTTGCTAGTTGCATTGTTTTCCTTTTTAGTTGATTGTCTTTAAGTAGCTATTATCATTTAAAAATAGATAAAGTTCGCCTAAAATTTGCTTCTTTTGTGTTTCGTTTATCAAAGTTGATTTCACTAAGCGCTCGTTTAGAGTGTCTTGGATCTCATAAATATCATAGTCCATATCCTCCATAATATCAAGGATCGACTGGCTCTCTAGTAAATTTGTGATCTTGTAGCCATCATTTAAAAGCTCTATCGTAGCCTCTGTTGGGTGGGTAAAGAGGTTGTGTTTCATACCGATCACCTCTTGATATGCGCCAACTAGGAAAAATCCCAAGAAATAATCTTCTTTTTCCACATCCACATCGTGCAAAAGTAGTGGGTTTTTCTCGTCATCATAGCTGATCTCGCCGTCGCTATCGCAGGTGATATCCCAGATCGAAGCTGGCAGAGTAGGGCGCTCATCGAGCCTGTCAAGCGGCATGATAGGGAAATTTTGCTTTAGACCCCAAAAGTCTGGTAAGCTTTGAAAGATCGAGAAATTTAGTAGGTATCTCTCTTGAACCTCTTTTTGAATTTTAGTTAGATCGCTTGAATTGCTCTTGTTGCCAAGCATCACGACAGCTTTTTTGCTAATTAGCCTTAAAAGCACCTCTGCGTTTGATCTATCTTGAAGATCAACATAGCCTAGATCAAAGAGTGTTAAAACGCTTTCTGTATGATGGATAGCGTCGTGTAGGTATTCTAGGGCGTTTGAAGGTTTGATTGATTTATAAAGATCGACTAGCTCGGTTATCAAATTTGGATTATTTTTCTTTAAATTTAGCTTCTCTTCGGTGTATTCTTGAGAAAATAGCTCAAGCACGGGAGCAACCAAAAGTGCATGAGAAGCGGCGATGTAGCGACCTGACTCTATAAATATATCTGGCTCGATCTCCTTTTTTTGCTCGCTTATAGTTTTAAGCATATAAACAACGTCGTTTGCATATTCGTTTAGTGTGTAGTTTCTGCTGCTTTCTTCTTTAAACTGCGAGTATTCTATCGCAAGACCGCCACCTAAATTTATCGCTTTTAAATTTGAGGCGCCCATTTTTCTAAGCTCAGCGTAGATATTGCCAGCTTCGATGAGTGCTTTTTTGAGCGGATGTATCTCGCTTATTTGAGAGCCGATGTGAAAGTGTATCATTGTGAAATTTTCAAGTAAATTTGCCTTTTTTAGCATCTTTACAGCTTCTATCAGTTCGGTTGATGTTAGTCCAAATTTAGAGTGGATGCCGCCACTTTTTGCCCAGAGTCCCGAGCCTGTCGAGTGCAGTCTTACTCTAAGTCCGATCTTTGGTTTTGGTTTGAAGCGCTCTTTTGCGATGGCGATTATCGCTTCAAGCTCATTTAAGCCCTCGATCGTTAGCGTGATGTTGTGTCCCATCTCAGCGGCGATAAAGCCTATATTTATCATCTCCTTATCTTTAAAGCCATTTACGGTTATTGGAGCTTTTTCGTTATTGTAAGCCATAGTTAAAAGTAGCTCAGCCTTACTACCAGCTTCAAGGCCGTAGTTGTAGGGTTTGCCAAGACGCACTAGATTTTTTACAAAGCCAGGATATTGATTGACCTTAAGCGGGAAAACGGCATTAAAGCTACCTTTGTAGGCAAACTCTTTCTTTGCCTTTGCAAAGCTTGCGTGGATCTGCTCGATCTGCTTTTGGATAAGGTGCGGAAAGCGAAGCAGTAGCGGCCCTCTATATCCATCGTCTCTTATCTCTTTTACGATGTCGATGATCGCTGGTTTGCTGGCTGCATTTATACAGACTTTGCCATCTTCTATAACAAAATTTGAATTGCCCCAAATGCTAAGTCCAAAATCATTCATCCCAGCTCCTTTTCAAGCTCATCTAAATTTATCGTTTTTTCATCTTTATTTTCTAAATTTTTATACCAAATTTTATTCTCTTTCATCTCGTTTTCGCCCACACAAAGGAAAATTTTCGCCTTTTTTGAGTCGGCATTTTGCAGATGTTTTTGAAGTTTTTTAGCTTCATATGAAATTTCAACCTGATATTTTTTGCGAAGCTTTGAACCAAGCACATAGACAAAGTCTAAATTTGGCGCATCAAGCGCGCAAAGATAAATTCCAGCTCGCTCATCTTCGGCCTCACCTAAAATTTCCATTATCCTCTCAACGCCCATCGCAAATCCAACGCCGTAACTGGCTCTACCGCCAAGATACTCAACCAGTCTGTCGTATCTGCCGCCTCCTGCGACTGCACTTTGAGAGCCAATCTCGTCGCTTATAAACTCAAACGCTGTCTTGCAGTAGTAGTCTAGCCCACGAACTAGCTTAGTATCTATCTCAAATTTAATGCCATTTGCCGTTAAAATTTCTTGCAGTTTTGCAAAATCAGCCTGCGCCTCATTGCTTAGGCTATCAGTGATAACTGGAGCGTTTTTGTAAATTTCTTGGCAGCTCTCGACCTTGCAGTCAAGCACGCGGATAGGGTTTAAAAGCTTACGTCTTTTGCAGTCTTCGCAAATTCTATCGTCATTTTCATCTAGAAATTTAACAAGTTTTTCTTTGTAAGACTTCATCGAGCTCTCGTCACCAAGGGAGTTGATCTTTAGGGTTGTTTTTATGTTTAGTCTGTTAAAAATTTCGCTCACCATCAAGATAATGCTCGCATCCTCGTAAACACTGCCTTCGCCAAAACACTCGCAGCCAAACTGGTGAAACTCCCTTAAACGGCCTTTTTGTGGGCGCTCGTAGCGAAACATCGAACCGTGATAAAAGCAGCGTTTTGTCACGTTTGCCCTGTCAAGTTTTGCCTCGATAAAGGCTCTAACCACGCCAGCTGTGCCCTCAGGACGCAAGCAAACATCGTTGCCGCCTTTGTCTTCAAACTGATACATCTCTTTACCCACGATGTCGCTACTCTCACCGACACTTCTTTTAAAAAGCGCCGTCTCTTCGAGGTGTGGGGTCAAAATTTGCTCATATCCGTAGTTTTTTGCGACTTCCTCGCAGGTTTTTATTATTCGTGCGTAAAGTTTTGCACGAGTTGGGAGCATATCTTTCATGCCACGAAGTGCCGTTATCATCGCATTATCCTTTTTATTTTTTTGTGATTTTACTTAAAATTTATAAAATTTTCTATCTCTTTTGAAATTAGCTCTATGCTTTTAGATGCATCTATAAAAAGCGTTTCAAATCCATTTTTGATAAGAATTTGTTTCATCAGGCTTTGCACTTTTAAAAGATATTCTAGACCGCGAGCCTCGATCTTATCACTTGTGCCTCTATTTTTGAGGCGAGCGCTTATTAGCTCAGAGCTCGCCTCAAAAAAGACTATTTTGTCTGCAAATTTATCATTTAGTGCAAATTTATTAAGCTCTAAAAGCACGTTTTCGTCCAAGCTTTCATCATTTGCCAAAGCGTAGGCGATGCCAGAGATAAAGCCTCTATCGCTTAAAATGAGCCTACTTAAATTTGGTTGGATTAGCTTTTCAAAATGCTCGGCTCTATCTGCTAAAAAGAGTAAAATTTCAGCCCTTTTGCCTATTTTTATGCTCGAGCTTAGTAAAATTTCTCGCAAATTTTCACCAAGCTGCGTGCCGCCTGGCTCTTTTGTGACGATGGCATCACTAAATTTAGAAGCTAAAATTTCTATCTGCGTACTCTTGCCAACGCCGTCAATGCCTTCAAACAAAACATACATTTTACGCCTTTAAATTTTTAAGAATTTTTGCTGGCACTAGGTTGCTCACGTCGCCGTCGTGGCGTAAGACCGAGCGGACGATCGAGCTTGAAATGAAGGCGTTATTTAAGCTTGGCATAAGATAAACTGTCTCAAATTCGTCCCAAAGAGCTGCGTTTGCGTAGCCGATTTGTAGCTCATACTCAAAGTCACTAACCGCACGAAGTCCTCTTATAACGGTGTTTATGCCGTGTGATTTAGCAAAATCAACAAGCAAATTATCAAAGCCAAGAACGCTTACGTTTTTTAGCTCGCAAACTGCCTCTTTTGCCATTTCGATGCGTTTTTCATGTGCGAACATCGGCTGTTTGCTGTCACTTTTTGCGACTGCGACGATCACTTTGTCAAAAATTTTTGTAGCCCTTATGATAACGTCTAAATGGCCGTTTGTGATGGGATCAAATGTCCCTGGATAGATGCAAGATTTTTTCAAATTTGCCACCTTTTGTAAAGATTATTTTCGATTTTTAAGGCATCGAGCCACTTGCCAATGACGAAATTTTCCATATCAAGAAGGCTCTTTATGCCTGTGTAGTAGCCCAAAACTGGCGGTGCGATGATGGCTCCAAGAGATGAGAGAAGCTGCATCTGAGAAAGTGTGATGGCAGAAAATGGCATCTCTCTAACTCCCAAAACCAGCCTTTGCCTCTCCTTTAGCGCGACACTTGCGGCCCTTGTGATGAGCGTGTCACTTATGCCGTTTGCAACCTTTGCCAAAGTATTAGTAGAGCAGGGCGCTATGATCATAGCATCTGTGCCAAATGAGCCTGACGCTGGGCCTGCGCCAAGATCCAAATCATCATAAATTTTTACTCCAAGATCATCTAAATTTAGCTTTAAATTCTCTTCAGCCTCCAAGACTTTCATGGCGTTTTTACTAACTATGACATGCGCCTCGCAACTATCTTTGGCAGCCTTGACAAGCTTTAAAAAAAGCCCAGCTCCGCTTGCTCCAGTGGCTGCAAATACTATCTTTTTCATCTTATCACTGCCTCATCTTTGCCTGAAACTGTAGCCTGTAAAATTTTATTATCTTTTGTTCTTATCTTTATCATATCGCCTAAATTTCCATCTTCAAGTGCCTTTACTTCAGCTATTATCTTAACGCCATCCTCGCTTAAAACCGCATTTAGCATTTGACCTTTTTTGACTAAGCTTATGGCGTTAAACTGGCGCTTGGTTAAAATTTCACCGCTTTTTATCTGCACTTTTGTTATAAGAGCCAGGCTATTTGAGCTAGAAAGTGCATCTTTTGGCCATTTGCCAAACTCAATCATCGTTGGCTGATAGTCAAGTAGACTTAAAATGTGGTTTGTATTCATTGAATTTATTGCTATTAAGGCTGGCATCTTAGCGTTAAAGCTAAATTTAAAATAGATGCTTTTTAGACTTAGATCAACATCTTCAAATGATGCTCTAAATGTACCTTTTTGACTATTTTGATCACCTAAAAAGATATTTTTTAAAACGAGCTCTTTGAAATTTGCTGGAAGCTTATTTTGTGGGCTGATGCTAAGATCGCTTATGCTGATACCAGGATATTCATCGCTAATCGATCTTAAAAATTGCATTTGAATCTCATCCATAATAGAGCAGTTTTTCACAAAAGCAACGCTTCCACCGCTTTTGTCATTATATGTTTTAAAATTTGCTGTTAGAATTTCATAGAGTTTTTTGATATCTATCTTGGCTGCTCTTTTGCCCTCTAGGTTTAAAATTTCATTGTCTTCGCCATCAAAGCCAAAAGTACTAAGCGAAACTTGATCATTTAGAACGCAATACATAGGATAAATGCTGACTTCATTTGCAAAAAGTTTTGTGGAAAGTAAAAAAATGAGTATAAAAAAGATGGAGCGGGAAACGAGATTCGAACTCGCGACCCCAACCTTGGCAAGGTTGTGCTCTACCCCTGAGCTATTCCCGCAGTTAAAATGAAGTCCGCATTCTATCAGATTGTTTTTCATTTGTCAAGATTTTATGGAAGTTTTATAAGAGAAATTTCACTATTTTGCAAAATTTCGCTTTGATCTGGGCTAGTTAAAAACATAAAAGTGCTTTTTAAAATATGATCTATCATACCAGAGCCGTATCTTCCACCATTTGTTGATATAAATTTATCATTTTCAATATTTCCAAAAATGGCATTGATCCTGCCTGATTTTACCTTTAAATTTTGTGCATTTGTAGCATTTTGCATCACAAAGCAATCCTCTTTTAAAAGAGGCAAAACAAGCATCATCATGCAGACATAAGTTGCCATTGGATTTCCAGGGAGCACAAAGACAAGCTCACCATTTTTTTCGTAAGCCTTGCAAGGTCTGCCAGGTCTTATATCAAGGTGTGAGAAAATTTCGCTATATCCAAGCTCGCTTAGAGCTATTTTCATAAAGTCGGCCTCGCCAGCGCTTGCTCCGCCAGAGCAGATAACAATGTCGTAGTTTGCAGCGTTTAAAAATGCCTCTTTTACGGCACTAAGATCGTCTTTTATGATGCCAAGATATGAGCTTTTTTGACTTATGGAGCTTAAAAGTGCGGTGATGCCAAAGGCGTTTGCGTTGTAAATTTCATCTTCGCTCGCTCTTTGCCAAGGCTCAATGATCTCATTTCCGCTTGAGTAAACTGCAATGCTTGGCTGCTTTTTTACATCTATAAAGCTTATGCCCTGAGCCGCTAACATCATCACGCTTCTTGTATTTAAAATCTCACCACTTTTTAGGAGAATTTCGCCTATTTTCGCCTCTTCGCCTTTAAAGCGGTAGGCATCACCTTTTTTAAGCTTCTCTGGCGCTTTTACAAACTCGCCCTCAACGATGCAGTCTTCAAACCTCATGACCGTGTCAGCACCCTTTGGCATCTTAGCACCTGTCATTATCTTCACGCACTCATTTTTGCCGATGCTTAGCTGCTCTTTATCGCCTGCAAAGGCACTTGCAACTATTTTATATGGCTTATCTTTATCTTCAAATTTCACAGCAAAGCCATCAAGTGCAGAGTTATCAAAACATGGTAAGTCTTTTACCGCCACTACATCATTTGCCAATGTTTTACCAAGAGTCATACTGATAGGCAAAATTTCACTATCTATTTTTAATTTAAATTTAGATTTAAGCGCATCTAATGCATCATTTAGCAGCATTTTTACTCCTCAAGCCTAGTAATATTTGCACCAAGGCCTTGAAATTTCTCTTCTAAATTTTCATATCCTCTATCAAGGTGATAAATTCTATGTACCAAGCTTTCGCCATTTGCTATAAGAGCAGCTAGTATCAGCGCTGAGCTTGCTCTAAGATCTGTTGCCATTACATCGGCTGCATTTAGCTTAGCTGGTGCATAAACACTTGCAATATGCCCATTTAATTTAATATCCGCTCCCATTCTAGCAAGCTCACTAACGTGCATAAAGCGGTTTTCAAAAAGTCTCTCATCTATCGTGCTAACGCCATTTGCCGCAAGGCAAAGCGCCATAAATTGAGCTTGCATATCTGTTGGAAAGCCCGGATACTCGGTGGTTCTTATCTCTACTGGTTTTATCTCTTTTGCTGGCAATATCGTGATCTTGTCGCCGTCTACCTCGATACCAAAGCCCATCTCTTCAAATTTATTTAAAATGGCTGTCATATGGGCTGCATTTGCCTTTGTGACCGAAATTTTGCTATTTGTTATAGCTCCAGCACAAAGGTATGTGCCAGCCTCGATCCTATCAGGGATGACCTCGATATCGCAAATTTCAAGCAATTTTTGGCCACTTCCAGTTATCTTTAGCTCGCTTGTACCGATGCCTTCTATTTTAACGCCACTCTTAGCCAAAATTTCACAAATTTGCACTACTTCAGGCTCAAGCGCTACGTTAAAAAGCTCTGTCGTGCCGTGAGCTAGGGCTGCTGCCATGATGATGTTTTCGCTACCAGTTACAGTGATCTTATCAAAAACGATCTTTGCATCTTTTAGTCCATTTGGTGCTGTTGCGACGACATAGCCTTGCTTTATTTCGATATTTGCTCCCATTTTTTCGAGTGCATTTAGATGCAGATCAATAGGTCTTTGTCCGATCGCACATCCTCCAGGTAGGCTCACTTCGCAGTGTCCAAAGCGCGCTAGAAGCGGACCAAGCGTCAAGATAGAAGCGCGCATCTTTCTAACAATGTCGTAGTTTGCCGTTGTCGAATTTACACTGCTAGTGTTAATACTTAGCGAGTTTTCATCTTTAAATTCACACTTTGCTCCTAGATTAGTTAGCAGTTGGCAAAGCGTTTTTATATCAGCGACATTTGGAATATTTGTTAAATTTACACTTTTTTTTGCAAGTAAGGTTAGGGCGATGATCGGTAGAGCAGCATTTTTGGCACCGCTTATTTTCACTTCGCCACTTAGTTTGGCATTTCCTTTTATCTTTAAATAGTGCATCATTGTTTTTTGCCTTAAGAAAATATGTTTTTTGCCGATATTATATTGCTTTTTAACTTAGAATAAAGAAAGCAAAGCACTATTTCCGGTTCATTTACGTTTAAAAGTTAAAATTGCAAACACTAAAATTTTGGATATAAATATGTCAAATTCAATAAATAAAAAAATCTTTTTTATATTTAGCATTATATTTTTTACAGGTTGTTCTTTTACCTCTAATCAACCGACAACTCCGCAAAATGAAACAAATCAAACCATAACTTCAAGTTTTGATTTTAGTGAGCAAATGATTGGTGAAATCATAGATGAAGATAATGATAGAGAAGATAAAAAATTTGGTTCTTTTTTTAAAAAATACCTAAATACAAGAGCGGGTGGCGATTGTTCTGGCTTTGTTTCTAGCGTAAATGCAAAGTATCAAAATATGTATTTTGATGAAAATACAATAAATCGCTACTACGATAATGGCGGTAGAAAGTCAAAAGCGATCTATAATTTTTATGAAAGTAAAAATTTAATTACTCATAAAAATCCAAAAATAGGTGATCTTGTATTTTTCTCAAATACTCTTGGCAAGGGTATTCAAAAAAATAAAGATAAGAAAAATATCACTCATGTTGGCATAGTTACAGCTGTTCTTGGCGATGAGACAGTAAAATTTATACATAATTCCGGCGGAAAGATAATTCATAGCTATATGAATCTTAAACAAAAAAATGTGCATCTAAAAGGAAATCAAGAGATAAATAGCTACCTTGTAAGGTGTTCAAATTCAAGTTGCTTGGCAGCAAATAGATTTGCTGGATATGGCAAAGCAAAATAAATCAGAAATTTTTACTAAAAATCTTTTAAAACAAATACTAGGCTCAAATTTTAAGCATTGTTTATATAAATTTACACTTGTAAATGCAGATTTAAATAAAGAGAAAATATGAATTTTTTTGATGAAATTTGGGAAATTTTAAATGAAGGCGAGATTGGGCTTAAATTTTTAAAATTTGAGCTATTTTATGAGAAATTTAAACGAGATTTTAATATAAATTTTTATGAAAGCTCTAAACCAAATGAGCTAATAACGCCTAGCTATGCAAAATTTTGTGAAGTAGTTAGCATGAAAGAGCTAAACAAAAAAGTAAAGCCAAAAGATAAAAATTTAAATTTTATCCATTCGGTAGCTCATATTGAATTTAGCGCTATTGACATCGCGCTTGATGCTTGTTATAGATTTAGAAATTTGCCAAGAGAATTTTATGAAGACTGGCTAGAAGTAGCTGAAGATGAGATTAGACACTTTTGCATGATAGAAAATTTGCTCTTAAAACAAGGCGGTAGATACGGCGAGCTAAGTGTGCATGATGGGCTTTTTGTCGCACTTCAAAAGACTTCAAGTAGTCTAACTAGCCGTATGGCGCTACTGCCAAGATATATGGAGGCAAATGGGCTTGATGCAAACGCTCATATTATAAAAAGGCTTGAAGGCGAGGACGGCAACGAAGAGCTGATAGAATGCCTAAAAGTCATCTTAAAAGAGGAAGTTTCTCACGTTTATAAGGGCGATAAGTGGTTTAAGTTTGCTTGTAAAAAAGAGGGTATTGACGAAAATAGCTACTTTGACATTATCTTAAGTTTGTATCCAAATTCATTTAAAAATGTTAGAGAGATTAATGAACAAGATCGCTTAAAAGCTGGATTTAGCAAAGAAGAGCTTTGCTTGATAAAGAATTTCTCAAAGGAGAGATAGTGAGTAAAATTTATTTCATAAGACATTCAAAAGCGGTTGATGAGAATAAGGACGGAGCTAAAGATGCCTTAAGGGAGCTTAGTCAAAAAGGCAAAGAAGACGCTAAATTTATGGCAAATAGACTAAAAATGTATGATGTGATGCCAGGGGCTATCTTTTCTAGTAGTGCTAAAAGGTGCGAACAAACAGCAAAGATTATTATCAAAACTTTAAAATTTAAAGAAGAGACCAGTCTTATAGATGAGCTTTATGATATAAGTTTTGAAGATCTTTTAAAATTTGTCAAAAATATAGATGAGAGTTTGGATGAAATTTTTATCATCACGCACAATCCAAGTATAACTGAAATTTGCGAGTATTTAAGCGATTCATCAATAGACAATATCCCAACTTCTGGAATATTTTGCGTTGAGTTTGGATGTAAATTTAGTGAGTTAAAAGAGGGTGGTGCAAAAGCGTTATTTTTTGACCACCCCAAAAAACATCAAAGATAATTTATTACTTTAGTTTTTATCTTTAAAAATTTCGTTATACGAAGTAAAAATTTGCTCGCTTAGATCTTCTATTTTCTTAGACTTATCAACAAAATAATTTAAATTTTGTTCGTTGTAGCCAGAGGCTGACTTCTCGAGCAAGAGTTTGATTTCATTATTTAGCGACGATGTAAGCTCCTTTGACTTATTAAAATTTTTATTTTGTTTGTGTTCGCTTATACTCTCGTTCTCATACCAATCTAGCAGGCTTTGCGCTAAATCACGTATTTCCTCGCTGTATCCTTGCTCGTTTATAAGGTCAGAGTACACTTTGGTTTTGTAAGCGATTTGCGAAATTTTTTCAATTATGGCAAAGGTTTTATTTTCGACATATTTTGATGTTTGAGCGGTATTTTGTGCGTTCGCATTAAACTCGCTCAATACCTTTTTGAAATTTTCTACATTTTGTGTTGTTAGTTTAGAAATTTCATCGATTTTTTTAGAATTTTCATCGATATCATTTACCTCTTGCTGAAGTGTTTTTATATTGACTTCTATGTCGCTTGCAGCTTTTTGTGTGTTTTCAGCTAGCTTTCTTACTTCATCAGCGACTACCGCAAAACCACGTCCGTGCTCTCCTGCACGAGCAGCTTCAATGGCAGCGTTAAGAGCAAGTAGATTTGTCTGATCAGCAATATCTTTTATTAAATTTAAAATAGAGCTTATTTCAGAAGCCCTAGTGCTTAGCATACCAGTAGCATTTGAGCAGCTTTGTACTAGACCATCAAGCTCTCCCATATTTTGACTAAGCTCGGCGATATTAGACATATTCTCTTTTGCTATTTGTGCAGTTTGTTTAGCATCTGTTGCTGTTTGGCTTAAATTTTTGATACTTTCATTTAGATCATCTCTTACATAATTTATACCATTTATACCGTTTCCAAGTTTGTCAAGCTCGCTTGATAGAAGACCTCTAACCTTGCTTTTTTGGCCGTCTTTTATACCTGTGACACCCTTGCTCATAGATATGGCATTTCGTTTAAATAAACCCCTAAACCCTTCTACAAATATATTTCTATATGTTTTCGAGTTTTGTGCAGCTTGGACTGAGGTTGAAATTTCACGTTGAAGCGCCTCAACTTGATCTAATAGATCATTTATGCCAAGGGCGACTTCATACATCTCGTCCTTTTCTCCAACATTTACAATGCGAGGCTCTAGTATGCCATTGCTTGCCGATTTGACAACACTTAAAATCTCATTTATTGCATTTGATTTTTTCTTAAACATATCTAGAACCTTTGCAAGTTATTTATAAATTCATCATAGCTTGTTGATTTTTCTTCCAAAAATTTTAATAAATATTTTTTAGACGCTTCAATACCGCCATCTCGTTCTAGCTCAAGTAATTTTGCATAAAGTGGTTTTATGGTCTCTATCGCTTTTGCGTTTGGCTTACGTCTAACAGAATAGTATCCAACGATATTATCTTGCTGATCAAGCGAGGCTGTGATATTGCCAAATACCCAGTAAAATCCACCATTTAGAGTTTTATTTTTAATAAAGGCAAAAATTTCCTCTTTATTTTGTATGCGTTCCCAAAGTAGCTTGAAAATAACTCTTGGCATATCAGTGTGTCTTATTATATTGTGCGGTTTTCCCAAGAGATCGCCTTGTTTTACTCCTACGATATTTAAAAAAGGCTCGTTGCAATAAGTGATCCTTCCTTTTGTATCTGTTTTTGAAACTAAAAATGCGTTCTCATCAACGCCATATTCTCTTTCTATAGGCATTTTACTCCTTTAAATGTTGATTTAATTTTTAACAGCTTTTGCCATATCCCACATTGGCATAAATATACCAAGGGCGAGCAAAAGCACCATAGCTGCGATAAATATTAGTAGTATCGGCTCAATATAGTTTGAAATATTATCAATAATATCATTAAATTTCACTCTATAATAATCAGTAACTTTTTGTGTCATGTCATCTAAGCTACCACTTTGTTCGCCAGCTCCTATCATTTGTATAAGCATACCCTCATAAAGCCCAGTTTGCCTAAAGGCCTCGGTTAAGCTTATGCCGCGACCAACCAGTACTTTTACGGCAGTTAGCTTATTTCTTATGTCTTGATTTGAAACAGTTACAACGGCAGTATCTAGCGCATCAGCGATAGGAAGTCCTGCACGAACAAGCTCTGTAAAGATTAGATTAAATCTACTCATATTTGCAAAAAATATTATTTTGCCCACAAGATAGACTTTTAGTAGATATTTATCGACCTTATCCCTAAAATTTTCATCATTTGAATATTGCCTTTTTAGCAAAAAAGCAAATGCGACAAGAACAACTATTATATATATGCCGTAATTGCTCATTATGTATTCAATGTTTAGTAAAATTTTAGTAGGAAGAGGTAGGTCGGCATTAAGCTGGCTAAAAATTTCTCGAAATTGTGGAACAACTGATGTCATAAGCACAATAAAAGCCAAAATTATAGAGCATATTACGGTTATTGGATACCTTATGGCTTTTTTAAATTTTTGCTGGTTATCCCAGACTTCTTGCAAGATAGCAGCTAGCTTTGATAATGCATCAGCCATATTACCAGTACTCTCTCCAAGCCTTACCATAGCAACAGTGACATCGCCTAGCTCTTCTTGAAAATTTTCTATACTTTGAGTTAAGCTAGCACCTTGATTTAGGTCTTCATCTAATGTTTGAAATATTGTTTTTAGCCTTTTATCCTCGGTAGCATTTGCTGTCTCTTTTATGCCATCATGTATTGATATGCCAGCATTAGTCATAACGCTAAGTTGCCTTATGGTAGCGACTAGAGCTGGAATTTTTACTTTCGAAGAAGAGAAAAATTTGTTAAATTTTTCTTGCAGGTCCAAAAAATCATTGTTGATACTTGAAACCTGAGTTTCTTTGATTTTTACTATCATGCCTTGAATATTTGCACGATTTTTTACATCATTTTTGCTATTGGCCTTTAGGCTCATCTTTTGGCGTTTGCCATCTTTTATATATTCTATTTCGTAAAATTTCATATCTTGGCAACTCTATATACTTCTTCGATTGTTGTTACACCATTTGCTGCGCGTATAACGCCATCATGGAACATATCTATAAAGCCTTCGTCATAGGCAGCCTTTTTAAGCTCTTCTTTTGAAGCGTTATTTGCTACGATACTTGCTATGTGATCACTGATAGATAATATTTCGCTTATCATTTCACGCCCTAGATATCCAGTTTGCGAGCAGTGCTGGCAACCTACGCTTTTATAAAATTGATAATCTTCAGGAAGAAATTTCTTGATCTCATCAAGAGCTTTTTGAGATAGCGTGACTTTTTGTTTGCAATACGGGCAAAGCTTTCTTACAAGCCTTTGAGCCTCTATGCAAACTAGTGCACCACTTACTAGATATGGCTCAATACCCATATCAACCATACGAGGTAAAGCACTAATAGCGTCATTTGTATGAAGTGTTGAAAAAACTAAGTGACCAGTTAGCGCTGCTTGAATTGCGATTCTAAGCGTCTCTTGATCTCTGATCTCGCCTATCATAATAATATCTGGATCTTGCCTTAAAATAGAGCGAAGAGCCGAGATAAAAGTAAGTCCAGCCTTTTCATTTACATGCACTTGTTGGATCATATTTAGCTGATACTCAACCGGATCTTCAACAGTAATAATCTTAGTTTTTACACTTTTTATATCATTTAATGCACCATAAAGCGTAGTAGTTTTTCCAGATCCTGTCGGACCAGTAACTAGGATGATACCGTAAGGTGCTTTCATGCTCTTCTTAAACTTAGCAAAGTTATCTGGATGCATACCGAGGTCTTCAATGTTTATGATAACTTTTGATTTGTCCAAAATTCTTAAAACTATACTCTCGCCATTTAAGATAGGTAGCGTAGAGATACGAAAATCGTACTCTTTATCTAAAATTTGAGCTGAAAATCTACCATCTTGTGGGCGGCGACGCTCCGCGATATCCATATTTGAAAGTAGCTTCATTCGGCTTACCATCGGCGGATAGATATCTTTATCAAATATAAATGTCTCACTTAGCATACCATCTATCCTGCTTCTTACGATGCAGTTTGTCTCAGTTGGCTCGATGTGAATATCGCTTGCTCTGCTTTGAATAGATGTTTTTAAAATTATCTCAATTAGCTTTAAAATTCCAGAGCTTTCTGTGCTTTGCCCTTGACTGCTAGAGCTTGAAAGCTCTTTTCTGATCTCTGTAATAACGTCTTTAATGCTTTCATTAAGAGCTATTTTGTTTATGTATTTTTCTATCTGGGCTGGATCTGCGCAAGCTACTTTTAATAGCTTTCTGTTAAATAAATTTTGAACTTTATCTTGAATGATCACATCAAAAGGATTTTTAAAAGCTACATAAACACTTATCTCATCTTCTTTTACAGGGATGGCGTTATATGATTTTAGCTGAGAGGTGCTTAGCTTTTCGCTGATACGGTAGTCGATATCTATATCATCAAGATCAAAAAATGTGATTTTAAATTTATCGCATACATATTGAATAAAGCGCTTTTGATCTATCTGAAGACTAGTCGAAATTTCATCAATGTCAGTGTGTCCTCTTCTATAAATATCAGATAGAATTTCAAAAAAAATCTCTTCTTCTAGCATATTTTCTTCAAGCAAAATAGCCAAAAGACTTTTTTTGTTTATTTTTTTTATCTCTATAATCTTTAAAATTTGCTCATCATTTAGTTTATTAAGTTGCTCTAATGTTTTTAGCGTTAAATTTTCTAAATTATTCATCTCTTCTCTTTATCTATACTCAATCTGCGAAGTAAGATCGTCATTTTTAAAAATTTTTAAAATCATTTTTGCAAAATTTGAGCCAACGATTGCACTAAGCTCATATCTTGTATCTGAATTTGGTTCTTCAAAAATAAATACACCAAGCTCCTCAATATATTCTTTTTTGACAAATTTATCAAATATAAATGAAAGAATGTAATCGCTCTTTGGAAGCCTAATATAGCTTATATCGGCCCCATCCAAGATAGCATGAAGCAATAGCTTTTTTTTAAGCAATATATCAGCAAAATATGCAGCATTTTCTCTTGAGCTTTGCGTTTTTGATAGCTTGCTTGCTGGAAGAGCGAGCCTATCTATATCATTTGTTTTTAAGCAAGATATGCCAAAGATATTAAGAAATTCTTCATTTTGTGAATCTTTTAAAAGATCTTGTATTTTTTGATTACAAATTTTAGGATATTCAGCTTTTTCAAAATAACTTTTGATGTCAGCCGTCCCAAGTGCAAAGGCATTTAATGATAAAAATATAGCAAGCAAAAATTTCACAACGTATCACTTTTTATCTTATTTATTAGCTCATTTATCTCGGGCTTATTTTTGTTTTTATTATATTCTTCTAATGCACGCAATGCGTCATCTTTTTGTTTTAGCATATATTTTGCCTTAGCAAACATGACCCAAGACTCCTCAATGCTACTATCTAAATTATTTGCCGATAGTGCCCATTTTATAGTGTCGCTATATCTTTTGTCTTGATAGCATTTTCTTGCTATTTTAAGGGCGATTTCTGGATTTTTATTTTTATTAAAATTTTCTTTTAGCATAGAAATTTCATTGTTTTCACTTGAAATTTGAATATCAATTTTTGGCTTTGCCTTTGGTTCTAATTCTATTATCTCTTCATTTGGTAGAGATTGTTCATTTTGTATATTTTCATTTTCAGCTGGTAAATTTAACTTTAACCAACCGCCACCACTTCTTTGTTTTTTATCTGATGCCTGCTCTTTATTGTCTTCATTTAGCTTTATGGATTGTTCTAGCTTTTTAGCTATTTTCTCGGCGAGTTCATCTTGTTTTTTATCTGATTCAAATCTCTCTTTTGCTTGCTCGCTTTTTTGTTTGCCATATTCTAAAATATTTTTACTGACATTAGTTTCAGCAAAGGTTATGTTTTTTTCTTTTATATCTGTTTGTATTGTCAAATTTTTCTCAACTAAAGCTGGAGTATTGGTTGTCTCTTTTTTGTTTTTAGCATTTGAGAAAAATAAAAAAGTACCAAAGATAAAAGCAATTAGCAAGGTTGTAATTATTAAAAGACCTAGTTTTTTATGTGATAACAATTTTAAAAAGCTATTTTTATTCTTTTTTTCGTATTCTTCATAAAGCTTTTCTAGCCTTTGAATTTCTTGTAATTCAAGCATGAATTATTCCTGTATCAAGTGCAGACATTGTCAAAATTTTAATATTTGCGTCCTCGCTACTTAATTTTGATGGCTGATTTTGTTCGTAATATTCACAAATTTCATAAAATTTATAC